>JBCDEC010000238.1:0-7395 GCA_039179965.1 Pseudomonadota bacterium | reverse complement strand
GGGCAATGCAGGCCGCGGTAAACAACAATAACCGTGCCACGTTCGGAGGTTTGAGCGGACAGATCGAAGGTGCCATGATCGAGCGTTTCAACGACAAGATCTGGGGTCTTTTGACGGGGAAAGAGCATGAGAGACTTCCTTTTGCAATCGATAGACTGTAGATAGTCGGTGTTTCAATTAGGGAATGTCTGAAAATCTGATCAGGAGTACGGAAATGGCGCATCTCGACCGATTGACGGATTTGACGACCCATTTTGCGCTGCACATCGAGCCCGCCGCGCCGGAAGCGGCACAGTTGTTCATCCTGGAGAGTGACATGGCGCATGTGGTCATGCTCACAAATCACCTCAGCGGCGCTTGCCAGTTGGCGTCGGACGACCGTGTGCTGTTTGCAGCACAGGTCAATTGGGGTGGTGCGCGCAGCCCGATGTTGTCGGCGTTGCCCGGATGCCTGCGCTATGACACGCGTGATGATCCCGACATTGCGGCGATCACCGCCCTGATCTGTGCCGAACACGCGGATCGGCGCTGCGGGGCGGGTTCTGTGCTGAACCGGCTCGCCGAAGTGCTGTTCATTCGACTGCTGAGGGCTGAAGTGCAGCGTGGGAGCATTGAAACCGGCCTTCTCGCCGGGCTTGGCGATCCGCGTCTGGCCCGCGCTCTGGTGGCCATGCACGGCGCGCCGGGCAAGGACTGGAGCAACAGCGCTCTGGCGAATGAGGCCGGTCTGTCGCTCAGCCGGTTTCTGGAACTCTTCCGCGGGCGGCTTGGTGAGACCCCGCAGGCCTATCTGCGACATTGGCGTCTCAGCCTCGCGCAGCGCGACCTAGAACGCGGCGACCGGATCGACGCACTTGCGCGGCGCTACGGATATGGCTCGCCCGAGGCACTGACCCCTGCCTTCCGTCGGGCAACAGGTCTGGCGCCGACCGCGTTGCGGCGGGCTTGAAACACCCGCGCTGCCCGGCTATATCCGCTCCAATCGACGCAGGACACCCCATGGCCAACACCAATCCGATCCAGTTCATCCAGCAGACCCGTGCCGAGATCGCCAAGGTGGTCTGGCCGACGCGCAGGGAAACCCTTCTGACGACCGTGATGGTGTTCATCATGGCAGCGCTGACGGCAGTGTTTTTTGCGCTGGTTGATCTGCTGATCCGTGGCGGCCTGCAGGCCGTGCTCAATTACTTCGGCTAAGCACCGCTTCGCTGGTCGCGTCGCAAGGCACGAAGAGTTCGACTTCCAGACCTTCCACAAGACAATCATGGGCCGACGCCAGTCGGCCGACCAGGGACGTCATCTCCAGGTTTTGCCCGTTTGGCAGCGCAAAGCGCAGCGGTATGAACACCGGTGCCGGTCCGGCGTCTGACAAACAGCTCGGGAGCACTTCGAACATGCCGCTGGCCCGGGCGCGGGCAAAGACCTCGGCCGCCTGAGCGTGCCGCGTGGCGGCGGATTGCATCCGGTAATAAAACATCTCCACGGCCTGTGGCCAATTGGTGATCCGGGCGCGCACCTGCGGCTCCAGCAGCAAATCGAGCAAACTCGGCACGGTATTCGACGGCGGAAACATCGGCCCGAAGACGTCGTGAAACCGGGTATTGGCCCGCTGGATCGTCCAGGCAGGATCGAGCACCAGCGCCGGGAACGGCCAATGCGCCAGCACCCGACTGTCCAGCATATCAAGCGCGGCGCGCACCTCGTCGGAGTCCAGATCGCGTTGCAGGTAGACGGCCGGCAGCCCCGCCGCTTCAAACAGGTTGGCCCGCTGAGCCAGCGTCAGATCCAGCGTGCGGCACAGCCGGGTGACAAAGTAGTCGGTGGGCTGCGACCGCCCGGTTTCCACGAAGGAGACGTGCCGTTGGGTAGAGCCGAGCCGCGCCGCCAGCGCCTGCTGGCTGAGTCCGTGGGTGCTGCGGATATCCTTCAGAACCGTACCGAATGCGGACATGTCATTCCCTCCTGAGGAATTGAGACTATACCGGTAGAACTCTAGCTTTCCCGCATCACAAACTTAAAGGATGCCCCGATGCTCACCTGGATAATTGCGGCAATTGCCCTTTACTATGTTGGCCTGTTTCTGCCGGCGATGGCCATGACCGCGCGCGCGGGCCTGATATATGCGGCGAGCGCACGCGATGCGCCACCGCCAGACGGCGAATTCCTCGGCCGCGCGCGGCGCGCGCACGAGAATTTGAAAGAGAACCTGGCCCCCTTTCTGGCCATTGCACTCCTGACGATGATACCGGAAGGCGGGCCTGCCGCGATGGCGGTGACGGGTGCCGCGATCTGGGTCATTGCGCGGCTTGTCTACATTCCGATCTACCTCGTGGGCGTGCCCTGGGTGCGGACCCTGGTCTTTTTCGCAAGCCTTCTCGGGCTGGTTATGATGATCCTGTCGCTGCTCTGAGCGCGGTCCCTGGTCCGGCGCTCTTGATCAATCGCAGCGCGCGGGCTACTCCACCTGCCAGCTTCGGCGTGAGGCGTGCGGCGATTCGTTTGCACGCCCCTTTTTGTTGCCAAGGCGCCCTTTTTTGGGAAGGGCGAGAAAAAATAATCCGTGCTGGACGTGGTCCCGCAGCGGGAAGGAAGAGGATAAGACGGGTCATGGCAAAACGGTGGTATTCGGTCAGCGTGCTGTCGAACTTCGAGAAAAAGATCGCCGAACAGATCCGCACGTCGGTTGCCGAAACCGGTCTCGAGGACGAAATCGACGAGGTCCTCGTGCCCACGGAAGAGGTCATCGAGGTGCGCCGCGGGAAAAAGGTGACGACCGAGCGTCGCTTTATGCCAGGCTATGTGCTGGTGCATATGGAGATGTCGGACAAGGGCTACCACCTCATCAACGACATCAATCGGGTCACAGGCTTTCTGGGTCCGCAGGGTCGCCCCATGCCGATGCGCGATGCCGAGGTGAACCAGATCCTCAACCGGGTCCAGGAAGGCGAAGAAGCGCCGCGGACGCTCATCCATTTTGAAGTGGGTGAGAAGGTCAAGGTCAATGACGGGCCGTTCGAGGATTTCGACGGCATGATCGAAGAGGTCGACGACGACAACCAGCGCCTGAAGGTGTCGGTTTCGATCTTTGGCCGCGAAACGCCTGTTGAACTGGAATACACCCAAGTCACAAAGCAGGAATAACGCCATGGGCCGGGGGTCCTTTCGGGCAGCGCTCGAGGCGGCCCCGGATCTGATTGCTCAGGACGCCCCGGATGCCACTGCTCTCAACGCCGCTTTTGCAACCCTGAACCGCGATTGTCCGCCCGAGCTTGTGGCGGAAGATCTCCGCCGGATCTTTGCGCTCTGCTATGGTGTTTTGGGGCTGAGCCCTGTGCCCGGGCTCGTGACGCTGGAACCCTGGGCGCGTCAGCGTCTTGCCTATCAAGCCGAAGAACTGCTGACTGCGCTGGTGGTCGACGACGGGGCACGACACCGCGATTTTGTTCAAAGTACCATCACACGGGCAACGGCGCTGGGCAGACCCCCGCGGCCAGGAGCGCCGACGCAGCCCGTGCCCGTGCCGCATCGGGCCATCGCAGCCGCAGAGGCGCGCGATCTCATGGCGCCGTGGCTTGCCGCCTTTGAGGCGGGCATGCAGGAAGATCCTCTCGTGCATATCGGGTTTTGCTGGCGGGCGCTGACCGCGCCGGTACCGCCCTTCCTGGAGGTGATCACTCAGTGGCTGAGGTCGCTTGATGCGCGCGGGCTGGGCATGGACAGCCATCAGGCCCTGGAGCGGGCGATGGCTTTGGTGCGGCTGGCCGACGAAGGCGTGCAGCGTCTCACCCGCGAGAACTTTAGCACCGAGCTTGTGCCGCAACTGCGCGATCCGCATCCGCTCGTCGCTATGGCGGCAGGCCGCTATCTGGGTCGGATCTGCGCCAATCCCGGGTTTTTCATCGTCCGCAGCCAGCCGATGCCCCTGCCGGAAGTGCTCGACCTCCTCGCTGCCGGGAGTGTACATCGCAGGAATGTTGCGGGCGGGTTTCTTCATGGGATGTCCGATGGTGACATGGGCGATCCGTTCTCCCTGCTGGACAAGGCGCTGACCGAGGAGGGCGCTGTTTATGATCTGGACGGCTGGGTGCTGGACATCTTTGCAGGCCAGGATCCCGAACCCTACCTGCCTGCCGCCCAGTCGTTTTGGTTTTATGTCCATGAAGCGTTCTGCGCCAAGCCTGCGTTCATTCACCGACTGATTGACGCCGGGCATATCTGGGAAGCGATGATGTGCGCGACTGAGATCGATGACCGCGTTGCCGGAATGGAACCCGTGCTGGATCGCCTGATCGCCGCCGGGGATGAAGAGATTGCCGCGCGCGCCCGGGCGTGGAAGGCCGATTTTTACGGCTGAGGGTCAAAGACCGCCTTTGCCCTTGCGTCTGTGTCGCTGATCGTCTAACCCGCGCCGGTCCACCGGGCGTGCGCCCGGAGGCTCTCAGGTGGGAGGCGAGATGAACGCGATCATCGGACCGGACCACGTCGACACCCGGCGGATAAGATTTTTCGCCGAAAAATCTCGGGCGGCGCGCCGTTCGGGAGTTGCAAAAGGAGAGGCCAGATGGCCAAGAAACTCGTTGGCAGCATGAAGCTGCAAGTGCCTGCCGGGCAGGCCAATCCCTCGCCGCCAGTGGGTCCCGCCCTTGGTCAGCGCGGGATAAACATCATGGAATTCTGCAAGGCATTTAATGCCAAGACCGCAGACATGGAGCCCGGTGCGCCGTGCCCGACCGTGATCACCTATTATCAGGACAAGTCCTTCACCATGGATATCAAGACGCCCCCTGCGTCTTATTATCTCAAGAAGGCGGCCAAGGTTAAATCCGGCGCGAACACACCGTCGCGGGAAACCGTTGGCACGGTGACCGCGGCCCAGGTGCGCGAGATTGCCGAAGCCAAGATGAAAGACCTCAGCGCCAATGACGTTGAGGCGGCCATGCAGATCATCCTGGGCTCTGCCCGGTCCATGGGCATTGAGGTGAAGTAAGATGGCCAAACTCGGAAAACGCACCCGCTCCGCCCGTGAGGCTTTCGCCGAAAAGGGCAATGTCTCGGTCGAGGAAGCGGTCTCGCTGGTGAAAGCCAATGCCTCCGCCAAGTTCGACGAAACCGTCGAGATCGCGATGAACCTTGGCGTCGACCCGCGGCATGCCGACCAGATGGTCCGCGGCGTTGTCGGTCTGCCCAATGGCACCGGCAAATCCGTTCGCGTCGCCGTCTTCGCGCGCGGACCCAAGGCGGATGAGGCCACCGAAGCCGGCGCCGACATCGTCGGAGCAGAAGATCTGATGGAAACCATCCAGGGTGGCACGATCGAGTTTGATCGGTGCATCGCCACGCCGGACATGATGCCCATCGTCGGCCGTCTGGGTAAGATCCTCGGACCGCGCAATCTGATGCCAAACCCCAAAGTTGGCACCGTGACGATGGATGTGGCAGAGGCCGTGACCGCTGCCAAAGGCGGCGAAGTTCAGTTCAAGGCCGAGAAAGCCGGTGTCGTGCACGCCGGTGTTGGCAAGGCCTCGTTCGACGAAGCCAAGCTGGTGGAGAATGTCCGCGCCTTTATCGGTGCCGTCGCCAAGGCGAAGCCATCGGGCGCCAAGGGCACCTACATGAAGAAGATCTCTCTGGCGTCCACAATGGGCCCGGGAGTCAGCATCGACGTGGCCAACGCGGCGAGCGAATAAGGCCCGCGCCAAACCGAACGCAAAAGACCTGCCGTGGGATCGCCACGGCAGGTCTTTTTTTTGTTTAGGTCTGGCACCTGAGGATCAGATGAGGCCCCAGACATCGGCAGTCTGGAACTGCTCGAGATGGGCAAAGGCATCAAGCCCATCCCGGCCCTCAACGGCAACGACAGTTTCGATGTCCGTGGCCGTTATCCCGAGCGTGGCAAGGGCTGTGTCTGCCGCGCCGCCCTCAAGATCTCCGGACAGGGCATCGAAGTTGTCGCTGTCCAACACCACGATCAACCGGTCATTGCCCAGCCCGCCGTCGAATACGTCGATATCGCCTTGTGTACCCCCGATCAGGTCGGCCTGCGTATAGACAAAGGTGTCATTGCCCTTGCCGCCCTCGCCCACGTCGCTGCCAAGCCCGTCGATCAAAAGGTCGCGCCCGCCGCCACCAAGAAGCACGTCGTTGCCTTCGCCGCCGCCCAGAATGTCGTTGCCGCCATTGCCGCGCAGCAGATCGTCATCCGAGCCGCCCATCAGAAGATCGTTGCCCTTTTGACCATCGATATCATCGTTTCCGGTCCCGCCAATTCCGATGTCGTCCCCATCTCCAAGGCGCATGAAGTCGGTCTCGGCAAGGCCGGACACGAACTCATCCGCCGCCGATCCGCGATAGAGGTCGGTCCGGTCCGACGACATGACCGCGGTCTCGCCCCCGGCCAGTTCAAACGCGGAAAACGCGCCGATCACACCATGCGCGGCTGTCGTGGGGTGCAGAAAGTCGAAGGCCAGGATCTGATCGGCGTCGAATTCGTCGAGCGCGCCCTCTTCCGTCAGACGGGTGCCAACCGGCGAGATAAAGCCAAAAGCGGTGGGGTCTTCGGTCAAGGTATCAGTGATCTGTCGCGTGTCGAAAAGTTCGGCGTTCACGCCATCGCGGTTCAATTGGCGAACAGTCGCTTCGAGAAGCAGGTTGTTGATGACGAAGACAGCATCGGCAAGAAGCGCATCAGTTTCTTCCAGCAGTGCGGTTGCGGCGAAGAAATCCGCGGATGGAATGGTCGCAATGCGGATCGTTCCGACACCGGCGGCGTCAAGACGATAAGCCTGCGCCTTGATACCGGAGATCACGGCGTCAATTTTGTCCAGAATGTCCGCGATGAGCGTCTCGGACGTAAGGTCGACCTCGGCGTAGTCGTTTGACCCGATCAGGATGAACGCGGTGGTGTGCGACAGATCCTGACCCGCCGTATCCGCAAGGTAGCGGTCCACCTGGCCGTTCAGGTTGATGTCGATTTCAAGAAGCGGATCGTCCTCCTCGACGGTGAGGAACTCGGTCAGACCGAAGTTTTCAGCCACAAAGGCCAGGTCCTGAACGCCGTCAACTTCTGCGGATGTGACGGAATAGGATTGCAGTTCTGCGCCCAGCAGATCTGTCGTATAAGTAGCAAAGGTGACGCCGTCGCTGGCGGCACCGGTCGGACCGCCAAGACCGTCGATTGCCCCTGGTTCGAGGATCAGTTCGCCAAAGGCCGGAAGGTTACCGTCGTCTGTGAGGCTGTCGCCAAAAAAGGCAATCGGACCGGTGGTACTGGCCATGTGAGTCAGGTCCTTCTACAGATCAATGTGCTCAGCCGTTGTGGCAGCCCGCACTCACAAAACAAGAAAAAACCTCGTGTTAACGCATCACGACTTCGCGTAAAGCAGCCCCGAAGGTGGC
>JBCDEC010000237.1:0-7405 GCA_039179965.1 Pseudomonadota bacterium | reverse complement strand
GTGACCACGTAGTCGGCAAGTCTCAGCGCGGTTGTCGTGGCCATGACCGAGTTGCAGCCATGGGCGATATTGGCAAACGGACCGCCATGCACAAAGGCGGGCGTGTGTTCGAGGGTCTGCACCAGATTGGGCTGCAGCGCGTCTTTCAAAAGCACGGCCATCGCGCCTTCGGCCTTGATATCGCGGCAATAAACCGGGCTGCGGTCGCGCCGATAGGCCACGATGATGTCGCCCAGGCGCTTTTCCAGATCGGCCAGATCCGAAGCCAGGCAGAGGATCGCCATCACCTCGGAGGCAACCGTGATGTCGAACCCGCCCTCGGCCGGAAAGCCGTTGGCCACCCCGCCCAGGCTGGTGACCACCTGCCGCAATGCGCGGTCGTTCATATCCATCACCCGGCGCCAGACGATGCGGCGCTGGTCGATTTCTAGGCTGTTGCCCCAATAGATATGGTTGTCGATCATCGCGCTGAGCAGATTGTGCGCGGTGGTGATGGCGTGAAAATCGCCGGTGAAATGGAGGTTCATGTCCTCCATCGGCACGACCTGGGCATATCCTCCCCCTGCGGCACCGCCTTTCATCCCGAAACAAGGCCCAAGCGAGGCTTCGCGAATACAGATCGCGGCCTTCTTGCCAATCGCGTTGAGCCCATCGCCCAGACCCACGGTCGTCGTGGTCTTGCCCTCACCCGCCGGTGTCGGGTTGATCGCCGTCACCAGCACCAGATGACCGTCCTTCTGACCGGCCAGCGATTTGATGAAGCTTTCCGACACCTTGGCCTTGTCATGCCCGAAAGGCAGCAACTCGGTAGACGGGATGTCGAGCCTGGCGCCGATCTCCTGGATCGGCATCTTTTGCGCCTCTCGGGCGATCTCGATATCCGTCCCAGGCGTCGCCTTTGCCGTGGCTTCGATCTTGTCACTCGTGTTCATGTTGGGTCTCTCCCTGCCCAAAAGTACGTCGGTTACGTGCCGAATGAATCGCCGAGCTTCAGCCCGACCGCGTTCGCCCAATCTGTCGCGGACATCTTGGATTGACCCGCCGGTCTGACGCGTTTGATCAAGACCCGTCCGCCAACGGCCTGGACCGAAATGCCTTCGCTGGTGATTTCCCGGATTCGGCCAGAAATCCCATCTCCGGGCAACCGGGCGCTGTCATAGATGCCAAGTTCCTCACCATTGACCGTCGTCCAGGCCCCGGGGGCGGGGTTGGTTCCGCGAATGAGGTTGTAGATCTGTCCGACCGGCTTGTGCCAGTCGATCTGCGCATGCTTCTTGACGCAGCGCCTTTCATAGGTCGCCTCTGCCTCGTCGGGCACGATATGCGGCGGGCTCCCGGCGCGGAAGAGGTCACATACTGTGAGCACGCTCTCCACGGCGTTGGGGTAAATCTTCTTGAAATAGAGATCGATGACCGTGTCATCCGGACCGATGTCACATTCCCATTGCAGCAGGCTGTCGCCTTCGTCGAGCCCGTCGGACGGGTAGAACCAGGAATAGCCGGACTTTGTAGCGCCCATGATAATTGGCCAATTGACGGCCGATGGACCCCGGTGCAGTGGCAAGAGCGAAGGATGGAAACAGATCGAGCCATGGGTCGGCGTGTCGCGCGCAGCTTCAGGCACGAAGACGTTCACGAAGGCCATGACCATCAGATCGGCCTTGTAGCCCGCCAGTGTCTCCACCGTCGCCGGATCATCAAAATTGGCGGGCTGCTCGACGGGCAGGCCGTTTTCCAGCGCCAATTCCTTGATCGGATCGGCCGGTTTGCCGTCTTTGTCCGGTTCGCAATAGACGGCCACGACCTCGTCTGTCCCGGTCTCGAGAAGCAGGCTCAGCACGTCTTTGCCAAAGGCCTGTTGGCCCATAACGATCAATCGCATTCTAGTCCTCCCAGAGGGGTGTCCGTTCTCCGCCGGATCACCCCGTGATCGTTGGCGTCACTCCGCCGCTTTCTTGTTCACGTCGCCGACTGCTCCGGATTCAACGACACGGGCGAGAGACTCGCCAGCATAGCCCAGAACATCCTGCAGGACTTCGACCGTGTGCTCGCCCAAAAGCGGCGAACGAACGACCTCTACCGGACTGTCGGATAGTTTGACCGGGCAGCCGACCGAGACATAGGTGCCGCGTTCGGGATGCTCGACATCAACGATCGTGCCGGTTTCCCGCAACCCGTCGTCTTCCATGATTTCCTTGGTCGACAGGATCGGACCAACCGGGATGTCGAGCGGGTTGCAGATGTCCATCACTTCGAACTTTGTCTTGGTCATGGTCCAGGCTTCGATCCGCCCGAAGATCTCATTGAGTTTGTCGAGCCGTTCGGGCGGCGTGACATAGCCTTCTTTTGTCTTCCACTCAGGTTCATCGATCACATCGCAGATCTTTTCCCAGACCGCGGCCTGCGTGATGAAATAGGTGTAGGCGTTGGGATCGGTCTCCCAGCCTTTGCACTTGAGGATCCGACCCGGCTGACCGCCGCCCGAGTCATTTCCGGCGCGGGGCGTGGCGTCTCCAAACGGAATGCCTTCGCCGAACTGGGAATACTCCTTGAGCGGCCCCGCAGAAAGACGCTGCTGGTCGCGCAGTTTCACGCGGCACAGGTTTATCACCCCGTCCTGCATCGGTGCCAGCACCTTCTGCCCGCGACCGCTCTGTTCGCGCTGATACAGCGCCGTGACAATGCCCAGAGCCAGGTGCAGGCCAGTGCCTGAGTCGCCGATCTGCGCGCCGGTCACCAAAGGCGGTCCATCGAGAAACCCGGTGGTCGAGGCCGCGCCGCCGGCACATTGGGCCACGTTTTCATAGACCTTGCAGTCTTCGTACTTGCCCGGCCCAAAGCCCTTGACCGAGGCCATGATCAGGCGCGGGTTGATTTCCTGAATGCGGTCCCAGGAAAAGCCCATGCGGTCCAGTGCACCGGGCGCAAAGTTCTCGACGAGGACATCGCAGGTCTCGATGAGTCGGGTCAGAACCTCTTTTCCGGTCTCATTCTTGGAATTCAGCTCAATCGACCTCTTGTTGTGGTTGAGCATGGTGAAATAGAGCGAATCCGCGCCAGGTACGTCGACCAGTTGCTTGCGCGTCGCGTCGCCCACACCGGGGCGTTCCACCTTGATCACATCTGCGCCGAACCAGGCCAGAAGCTGAGTACAGGTCGGACCGGACTGCACATGGGTGAAGTCGAGGATTTTGATACCGTCGAGAGCTTTCATCTGAGGCCTCCTTGTGGCGTCATTTGATCTTTTTTGCCTGCGGGTAGCGCGCTTGCGCCACGACGGAGGACGGGTTCAGATTGCCGATATTGCCACTTTCTTTGCCGGCGGCAGGGTCGATAACAGCGTTGATCAGTGTGGGTTTGCGGCTTGCAAAGGCCTCATGCACGGCTTGGCGCAGCTCGTCAGCGTTGGTCACATGGACCCCCACGCCGCCAAAGCCGGTCATCATCATGTCATACCGTGCATCTGCCACGAAAACGGTGGTTGCCGGATCTTCGCCCGCGCCCCAATTTGTGCCGTCGCCGCGATAGATGCCGTTGTTGTTGAAGATGACAATACAGACCGGCAGGTTGTAGCGGCAGATGGTCTCAACCTCCATTCCGCAAAAGCCAAAAGCGCTGTCGCCCTCGATGGCCAACACCTGGTTTCCGGTCTCCACAGCGGCGGCAACGGCCGACCCCATGCCGATCCCCATGATTCCCCATGTGCCGACGTCGATCCGCTTGCGGGGTTTCTTGATGTCGACAATCGAGCGCGTTAGGTCGAGCGCATTGGCCCCTTCATTGACAAGCACCGTATCGGGGTGATCGGACATCACCTGTTTCATCACACCCAGTGCTGAGTGATAGTCCATCGGAGAATTGTTGTTCTGCAGGCGGGGCCCCATCTTGGCGACATTGCCGTCGACCTTGGCGCGCACCGCGCCCGTCCAATCTTCGCTGGGCTTTTTCCAGTCCGAGCCGATCGCGTCGAGCAGGGCCTGAGCGCAGCTTCCGACATCGCCAATCAGCGGTGCCGAGATCTTTTGGTTGCTGTCCATCTCGGTGGGTTCAATGTCGATCTGCACGAAGGATTTCGACCCCTTCTCGCCCCAGCCTTTGCCTTCACCGTGGCTCAGCAGCCAATTCAGGCGCGCGCCGATCAGAAAGACACAATCGCTCTCTTTGAGCACCAGAGACCGCGCAGCAGAGGCACATTGCGGGTGGTCGTCAGGCAGCAGACCCTTGGCCATCGACATCGCCAGATACGGGAAACCAAGCGTCTCTACCAATTCCCGCACCTGATCGTCGGCCTGCGCGTAGGCCGCGCCCTTTCCGATGATGATCAGGGGTTTTTCGGCGCCCTTCAGCACGTTGACGGCACGCGCAATGGCGTCTGGTCCGGGCACGCTCGATGGCGTCGGATCAACAACCTCGATGAGCGACTTCTGACCTTCGACCGCATCCATCACCTGCCCAAGCAGCGCGCCAGGGATGTCCAGGTAGACACCGCCGGGGCGCCCCGAGAGTGCGGAGCGCACGGCACGGGCAACACCCAGGCCGATATCTTCGGCCCGCAGCACGCGATACGCGGCCTTGGCATGGGGGCGGGCGATGGCCAACTGGTCCATCTCTTCATAGTCGCCGCGCTGCAGATCCACGATTTCCCGCTCCGACGAGCCCGAGATCAGGATCATCGGGAAGCAGTTTGTCGTCGCATGCGCCAGCGCCGTGAGGCCGTTCAGGAACCCCGGTGCCGACACGGTCATGCAGACGCCCGGCCGTTTCGTCAGAAACCCGGCGGCAGCGGCGGCATAGCCTGCGTGTTGTTCATGGCGGAAGGACAGAACGCGCAACCCCTGTGCCTGGGCGTAGCGCCCGAGATCGGTGATGGGGATGCCGGGAACGTTATAGATCGTCTCCACCCCATTGAGTTTCAGCGCGTCGATCAACAGGTGAAACCCGTCAGTCAGCGTCTCCGCGTTTGACTGGTCATCCTGCGCTACGGCTCCGTCCATCGGTTTACTCCCTCTTTGGTGACCGTCCCCACGGCCTGGCCCGGTGGCTCAAATGGCTCAACCGGTGCTCAAATTGTCCTTCAGATTGACATCCACCTGACCCCAGGTCCGACGCACGTGGTCATGCAGCCGCATCGTGTGCTCACGCACCCGCAGAGCGGCAAGATCGGGGTCGCGGCCTTCCAGGGCCTCGATGATTTCGGCATGATCGACGATCGACCGGGCCATCCGGTCGGCCTCGCCCATGGCGCGCAGACGCACCGCGTGCATATGCAGGAAAAGCCCGTCGGCCATGGTTTTCAGCAGCGCACATTTTGAAATCTCAAGGATGCGCTGGTGAAACTTGATATTGTCTTCGGAATATTCCGCGATCTCGGCACTGTCGGCGTGACCGCTGTGTTTGGTGGCGATCTTGCGAAGCGACGTGAACTCTGCCGGTGTCGCATGTTCGGCGGCCAGCCGCGCCGCCATGCTTTCCAGAGCGGCCCAGGCGATGATCATCTCCAGAACCTCTTCCAGGGTCTTGCGCCGCACGTAGATCCCTTTGCGGGGCACCACCTGCACCAGCCCGTCGCTCTCCAGCCGCGCGATGGCGTCGCGCAGCGGTGTGCGGGAGATTCCCAGCTGCTCGGCGAGTGAGCGTTCATCCAGGCGCAGGTCTGCGTCGTGGGCGTATATGTCCATCTCGGTGATCGCGTCCCGCAACCTGTCGTAGACGTGATCCTTCAAGGTGAAATTTGCCGTAATCGGCCGAAGCTTCATGCTTCTACTCCATGCCCTCTTGCGCCCCACAACACACAGGGGGAACAGTGGTGTACCATAGACCAGACGCCTCGTTCTCGCAATTCCATTTGTCAGGTTTGCGCGCCGCAGGTGCAAAATTCGGGTCCAGACGCGGCTCTAACATGCCGAAACTGTAAGAATTTTCGCCAACCCGTGGATCCTTGCAGCCGGATTGCGCGTTCGCGCGGTTCTTTGGCATTAATGACTGTTTTTATTATATAAAATCATCTCTCCTCGGAGAGATGGTTGCACGCCTGCCGTGGGTGACAGGCGGCTGGATGTTGCAGCGCGGCACAACCAGGTACGCTGGTTTGAGCAAGGTGCGCCTGCCGACCGACTCACCCATGGCCTTCTTCATCGAGCCTTGGAAAAGACACCTGGCATCTGGCATACCAAGATCAATGCTGGCCAATGAACCTCAGGCGTAAATCCACTGATAGGCCCATGTTTCCGAAAGCGTCCGGTCAAAGCCTGCAATCGCCGCCCGAACCTCCACAATCGCGCCGGGATCGGCCCGCAACTCGACCACCAGACGCCAGATGTCCTTGCCGGCCACCTGACTGAGCGCGGTGCCGATCACCTCGCCGCCCTGCGCCCAGACCTCGGGCGAAAGCGCGGCATTGCCCGGCAGCGTGCCCAGAAGACCGCCGGCAAAGTCGATGACGAACTTGCGTGAATCCGCATTGGCATCGGGGTCTCTTTCCACCCCGGCTACACCGCCTTCGCCGGCCAGCGTTCGCACAACCCGGGCCAGATTGGCGGGTTGCGCCCCCGGAGGTGTCAGGCCCCAGTGCAGCCGGTAAGAGAGATCCACCGCCGTGCCGGCAGCGCCCACGCCCTCGGGGACCCAATACGCAACAATGTTGTCGTTGACCTCAAGATCCGACGGGATCTCCACCAGCCGCACCGACCCGGGCCCCCAATCGCCCAGGGGTTCGACCATAAGCGAGGGGCGTTTGCCGTACTGGGCCTCGGCGTCGAGGTAATCCTCGAACGCGCGGGCCCGCTGGACCAGACCAAAGGACTGCATGCCGCGCGCGTCGAAATAGGCATTGCCCAGTTGCGGCGGATTGGTCAGCGGACGGTAGAGCGTCGCACCATCGCCCCCGTTGATGACAAGGGCCTCGCTGTCGTGCACGGCCAGACGGAAATCGTCAAACGGGCCGCGATCGGCCCCCCCGAACAGGAACATCGACGTCAAAGGGGCGATCCCGATCTCAGCCACGTCCTGGCGCACGAACACCCGGGCGGTGACATCCATGGTGGTGTTGGCGCCGGGTGTGATCACAAACCGATAGGCCCCGGTGACCGACGGGCTGTCGAGCGCGGCATAAAGCGTGACCGATCTGTCCTCAGACAGCGGGCGCTCCACCCAGAATCGGGAAAAGCGCGGGAATTCTTCACCCTCGGGCAGGGCAGTGTTGAGCGCCAGACCGCGTGCGCTCAGCCCGTAGGTGTTGCCGCGCCCCAGGCCCCGAAAGTAACTGGCGCCCTGAAACACCACCAGTTCATCAAAGATATCGGCGCGGTTGAGCGGGGTGTGCAATCGGAATCCCGCAACGCCCGGAAGCGCGCCGCCCGGCACGGCAGAGGCATCGTCATATTCGAAATCCTCTGTCGAAAAGCCC
>JBCDEC010000236.1:0-7468 GCA_039179965.1 Pseudomonadota bacterium | reverse complement strand
TGCTGGAAAACGATGCGGTGCAGTGGAAGGCCATTGCAGACGAACTGCGCGACGTCCGAAAGCAATTCGGCAAGGGAACGGAACTCGGAAGAAAAGATCTTTGAGAACCGGTTCATGCATGCGCCGGAACTGATGCGCATGGGGGCCCGGATCGATGTGACGGGCGGCACTGCAACGGTAACCGGTGTCTCCGGCCTGCGCGGCGCGCCGGTCATGGCCACCGATCTGCGCGCGTCTGTGTCGTTGATCCTGGCGGGTCTGGCCGCGGATGGGGATACGACGGTCAGTCGGGTCTATCATCTCGACCGGGGCTACGAGCAGGTTGAGGAAAAGCTGCGCGCGGTGGGCGCCATCATTGAGCGGGTGTCCGGCGGATGAGCGAAGACGCGCGGTTCGAAGAAGGAGCCGAAGCGCCCCTGTACCTCGGGGCGCTCGATGCCGAAGATCTCGGCGTTTTGGCAGCCTTGGTCCAGGATGCGGTCTTTCCGATCACGGAAATGCAATGGCGCCCCAAGGCGCGTCAGTTCGCGCTTCTGATCAACCGGTTTCGCTGGGAGGACGCGCCGGCCGCCAAGAGCCGTCAACGCCCCTACGAGCGGGTCCAGTCGGTGTTGAGCGTCGACAACGTGCTCAAAGTCGCTTCGCAGGGGATCGATCGCTCCGATGCGGATGTTGTGCTCTCGCTGATGGCCGTTGAATTCGAGCCGGGCGAGGACGGCACCGGCACGGTGACCCTGACTTTGGCGGGGGATGGTGCGATCCGGCTGGAGGTCGAGGCCCTGGACGCAACGCTGCGCGATGTGACCCGTCCCTACAAGGCGCCGTCCGGTCTGGTACCGGATCACGACCTCTGATCGTCACGCAGCAAAATTCTTTCAAAGAATTTTGGGAAATTTCTTGCAAGAAATTTCTGCCGCTGCTCCGGTCGGCGCTGTCAGACCGGTCCGACTGCGCCATTGGGAGATCTTGAGCCTGCCTGCGCCCCCCGGTATGTGCGCGTGACACAGTGAGGATCCTCCTATGCCCGCCTTTCTCAATTCCGAAGACTCCGGCTTTGAACCTGCCTTTCTGGACCTCCTGGCAGCCAAACGGGAGGACAGCCCGGATGTCGACGCAACGGTGGCCAGTATCATCGCGCGGGTCCGCCGGGAGGGGGACGCCGCCCTTGTTGCGCTGACGGAGGAGTTCGACGGGCTCACGCTGACACCCCAAACACTGGCGATTTCCCCACAGGAGGTGACGCAGGCGGTGTCCCGGGTCAGCGCCGAAGACCGTGCGGCTCTGGAACAGGCCGCCCAGCGTATTCGGGCCTATCATGATCGCCAGATCCCGGAAGATGCGAGTTGGACGGATTCAGCGGGCGCGCGCCTCGGCTGGCGCTGGACACCGGTTTCAGCGGCCGGGCTCTATGTGCCGGGCGGTCTGGCGAGCTACCCGTCGTCCGTTTTGATGAATGCCATCCCGGCAAAGGTCGCCGGCGTCGAGCGCCTGGCCATAACCGTGCCCACCCCGCATGGCGTGATAAACCCTCTGGTTCTGATGGCGGCTCAACTGGCCGGTGTGGATGAGATCTACCGCATCGGCGGCGCTCAGGCGATTGCCGCTCTGGCCTATGGCACACAGACCATCCGGCCGGTCGACAAGATCACCGGGCCCGGGAACGCCTATGTTGCGGCAGCCAAACGGCGGGTGTTCGGGCAGGTCGGGATCGACATGATCGCAGGCCCTTCGGAGATCCTGGTGATTGCCGATGGCGAGAATGATCCTGACTGGATCGCGCTCGACATGCTCAGCCAGGCGGAGCATGACGAAAGCGCGCAGGCGCTGCTGATCACCACAGATGCAGGCTTTGGCCTGGCGGTCTCTGACGCGGTCGACCGCCGGCTTGAGACTTTGGAACGGAGCGCCATCGCGGGCGCCTCCTGGCGCGACTTCGGTGCCATCATAACGACGCCGGATCTGGAGACTGCTGCGGCCCTGTCGAACCGGATTGCACCCGAACACCTGGAACTTTGCGTTGCCGAACCGGATGCCCTTTCAGAGCTTTGCACCCACGCGGGCGCCATTTTCCTCGGCCAGTGGACCCCGGAAGCCATAGGGGATTATGTCGGCGGGCCCAACCACGTGCTGCCCACGGCCCGCTCGGCCCGGTTTTCCTCCGGCCTGTCCGTACTGGATTTTCTCAAACGCACCACACTGGCGCGGATGACACCAGAGGCCTTGCGTGCTATCGGGCCGTCCGCTGAACGCCTTGCGCAATCCGAAAGCCTGGAGGCGCACGGGCTGTCCGTGCGCGCCCGGCTTGCGACATTGAACAGGTAGAAAACGATGTCACATATTTCAGAGATCCACCTGGATACCTCCGCCTTGCCGCCTCCGACGCCGGAGATCGAACAGGAACGCAAGGTGGCCATCTACGATCTGATCGAAAAGAATTCTTTCGTGCTTCCCGCGCGGGAGGATCGCGGCAGTCCCGAAGGCCCCTACAAGGTCACCTTGTCGATCCGCGACAAGCGGCTCGTGTTCGAAGTGGCCACCGAACAGGATGAACTGGCGGCCGAGTTTCACCTTTCGCTCGGCCCGTTCCGGCAGGTGGTCAAAGACTATTTCCAGATCTGCGAAAGCTATTTCGACGCGGTGAAGTCTCTGCCGCCCAGCCAGATTGAGACGATCGACATGGCGCGCCGCGGGATCCACAACGAGGGCAGCCGGGTGCTGCAGGAGAGGCTCGACGGCAAGGTCGAGATCGACACAGATACTGCGCGGCGGCTCTTTACGCTGATCTGCGTGCTGCACTTCGGCGGGTGAGGCATGACGGAACCGTTGCCCCAATCGGTTCTGTTCTGTTGTGATCACAATGCGGTCCGCTCACCTATGGCGGAAGGCCTGATGAAGAAATTCTATGGCGATGGCACCTATGTGCAGTCGGTCGGTGTCAAAAACGACATGGAGATCGATGGCTTCGCTGTGGCCGTCTGCAGTGAGATAGGGGTCGCCCTGGATCGGCACCGGTCCCGGTCTTTCGATGAAATGGAGGAATGGGGCGATGATTTGTCTTCCTTCGATCTGGTTGTCGCCTTGTCTCCGGCCAGTCAGCGCCGGGCTCTTGAACTGACCCGGTACTTCCATCTGGATGTCGAATACTGGCCCATTCTGGATCCGACGGGACTGGGCGAGAGCCGGAACGACAAGCTCGCGCAATACCGCAAAACCCGCGATCAGGTGATCGCCCGGCTAACGGATCGTTGGGGCGATCCGGGGAGACCTCATGTCTGAGACCGTCAAAGACTACTTCGCGGCGTTTAACGCGGGCGACATCGAGGCGATGCTCGAGTGTCTGACCGAAGATGTTGCGCATCATGTCAACGAGGGGCAGATCCGTGAGGGAAAGCCGCTCTTTCGGGATTTCTGTTCCCACATGAGCCGCTGTTACCGGGAGGAGCTGACCAATATCGTCGTATTCGCGGCCGACAACGGCAGGCGCGCGGCTGCGGAATACATCGTCAATGGCACCTATGTGCAGACCGACCCGGGTCTGCCGGAGGCACGCGGACAAAGCTACCGGCTACCGGCAGGGTCTTTCTTTGACATCAAGGACGGCAAAATCGCGCGGGTCACCACCTACTACAATCTCGCTGACTGGAGGGCGCAGGTTTCATGATCGATGTCCGCCCACTCGTTGCAGACGCGCTGGTCGCGGCACTGCCGGATGTGGCCCGTCTGCGCATCTCGGTGTTTCGTGAATGGCCCTACATCTATGACGGGGATCTCGGCTATGAGACGGAATATCTGCAGGTGTACCGGGACGCGCCGGATTCAATCCTTGTGGGGGCCTTTGACCAAGACCGATTGATCGGTGCGGCGACCGGTACGCCCTTGTCCGATCACGCCGATGACTTCGCGGCGGCCTTTGCCGGCACGGACATCAATCTCGACGACGTCTTCTATTGCGCCGAATCCGTCCTCTTGCCGGAGTATCGCGGGCAGGGGCTTGGGCATCGCTTCTTCGATCTTCGGGAAGCGCATGCGCGGGCGCTGGGTTACAAGAAATGCGCTTTTTGTGCCGTCGTGCGTTCGCAGGATCATGCCTTGCGCCCCCCAGGTGCCCGGTCCTTGGACCCATTCTGGCGTGGGCGCGGCTATGAGCCGTTGCCCGGGGTCCTGGCGCGGTTTTCATGGAAAGATATCGATCAGGATCACGAGACCGACAAGCCGTTGCAATTCTGGAGCCGCAACCTTTAGAGCCTCATGAATGCAGGGCGGGCTCAGCCATCATCGGGCGGTCCTAAGCCAAAAATGTAACACGGCGGCGCAAATCTGGTACCCTCCAAGGATCCGACGGAGGAGGATGTTATGAAAAAGTATGTTATTGAACGCGATCTGCCGGGTGTCGGCAGCATGAGTGGCGACGATTTGTGCGGGGCTGCCAAAACCTCGAATTCTGCCCTTGAACAGATTCCGGGTATTCAGTGGCAGCATTCCTATGTCGCGGATGAAAAGACGTTTTGCGTTTATTTGGCGGACTCCGAAGAGGCCATTCGAAAACACGCCGAGGCCAGCGGATTCCCGGCAAATGTGATTACCGAGATCAAAACGATCATCGATCCAACCACTGCCGGCTGAGACTTGTCGCAGGGTCAGGGGCGGGGTAGGCCGGGGCCATGAAAGTCGCAACCGCCGCTTACCCGCTCGACTGGCTCGACAGTTGGTCGCACTACGAGGACAAACTGGCCCGTTGGGTCTCGGACGCGGCGCGTGCTGGGGCTGACCTCTTGGTCTTTCCCGAATATGGCGCGATGGAACTGGCCTCTCTCGACGGAGTCGACGTGGCGGGCGATGTAGAGCGCTCGCTCTGGGCGGTGGCTGACCGGCTGGAGGCCGTGGATCAGTGTCATCAAACTCTGGCGGCAGAGCATGGCGTCCATATTCTTGCGGCATCTGCGCCCGCACGATTTCAGGATCGCCCGGTCAACCGCGCGCGATTGATAACGCCGGATGGCCAGACCGGTGTTCAGGACAAACAAATCATGACGCGCTATGAGCGCGATGTGATGCGTATGGTCGGGGGCGGTCCGCTGCGGATCTTTGACACGACGCTGGGCAAGATCGGCATCCTCATCTGCTATGACAGCGAATTTCCGCTGTTGGGACGGGCGTTGTCAGACGTGGATCTGCTTTTGGTACCGTCCTGCACCGAACGACACTCCGGGTATGCACGGGTGCGCATCGGGGCGATGGCCCGCGCCCTGGAGGCGCAATGTGTCTCGGTCATGGCCTCTCTGGTCGGGCTGGCCCCGTGGTCCGAGGTGGTGGACGTCAACACCGGGCGCGGCGGGATTTTCGGGCCGCCTGACCGTGGATTTCCGATGAGAGGCGTCCTGGCCGAAGGCGAGATGGATCAACCCGGCTGGACCATGGCCGAGGTCGATCCGAGGGTCATTGCCGAGGTGCGCGACAATGGCGATGTGCTCAACCGGATGCATTGGGCAGAGCAGGCGGGACGAGACGGGCCGCCCGTGGACACGTTATTGCGCAGATAATCCCCTTGAATTGTTAATGCCAAGGGTTCATTTAGAGGCGCGCCCGCAGTCTGGCGGGCGTCCAAAGATGGAGACAACATGGCCAAGGAAGATACGCTCGAATTTCCCGGTGTCGTGAAGGAACTCCTGCCAAATGCGACATTTCGGGTCGAGCTGGAAAACGGCCATGAAATCATCGCTCATACGGCAGGAAAGATGCGGAAAAACCGCATCCGGGTTCTGGCCGGCGACCGCGTGCAAGTGGAAATGACCCCTTACGATCTGACCAAGGGGCGAATCAACTATCGCTTCAAGTGACGACCGGGCAACGCCTGTGCGGCTGATCCTCGGGTCGGGGTCGCCCCGTCGCCTGGATCTGCTGGCGCAACTGGGCGTGGTGCCGGATGACATCCGGCCCCCCGACATTGACGAGACCCCTGGCGCCAGGGAATTGCCGCGACCCTATTGCGCGCGTATGGCGCGCGAGAAGGCGCAGGCTGTTGCGGCTGCGCCGGAGGATATCGTGCTCTGTGCCGATACCACCGTGGCGTTGGGGCGCCGTATTCTGGGAAAACCCGCCGCTGCGGCTGAAGCCGAGGCATTCCTGCGGGCGATGTCCGGGCGGCGCCACCGGGTGATCACCGCCGTTGCGCTGCGTCTGGGGGACCGCCTCTGGGAGCGTGACGTGACAAGCACGGTGCGCATGAAGTCGCTGTCGGATCCGGAACTTGCCACCTATATCGCAACGGGCGACTGGCAGGGCAAAGCCGGCGGCTATGGTATTCAGGGCCCGGCCGGCGCCTTCATTCCGTGGATTGGCGGGTCTTTTTCAGCCATCGTGGGCTTGCCTCTGGCCGAAACGGCGGGGCTTTTGCAAGCTGCTGGTTATCCGCTCTACGGGGCAGGCGCGTGAAAGGCCGCCAGATCCTTCTCGATCACTGGCATGGGCGTGAAGCCGCCGCCTTGCTGGTCGACGGGCAGTTGGACGATCTTGTGATTGACACCGAAGCGCCGCCGCCAGGCACCATCTATCGCGCCCGCGCCGACCGGCCGGTCAAGGGACAGGGCGGCATGTTCCTCTCGACCCCGGACGGGTCCGCGTTTCTGCGCCAGGTCAAGGGCCTGTCGCCCGGCGAGACCTTGCTCGTTCAGGTGACTGGTTATCCCGAACCCGGCAAGGCCATGCCGGTGACCACACGCCTGCTCTTCAAGAGCCGCTATGCCATTGTCACCCCGGGCGCGCCCGGGCTCAACGTCTCGCGCAGCATTCGCGACGAAGAGGAACGCAACCGGCTTCTGGAAGTTGCACATGGTGAGATGACCGATGGTGAAGACGGATTGATCCTGAGATCAGCGGCCGATGGGGTTGGCGCAGACGAGGTTGCGGCGGACATCGCCGCCATGGCCGAACTGGCCGCCCGCGTTCGCGCAGATGCCGCGGGTGCCCCCGAAAAGCTGGTGGACGGAGACGCGCCACATCTTTTGGCCTGGCGCGAGTGGTCGGACCCGGCGCAGGTGGTGACCGAGCCCGGCTGTTTTGAAAGCCACGGTGTGGCTGAGGCGATTCTGGCAGCGCAGGGGCCTGACGTCCCGCTTGCTGGCGGCGCTACAATGTATGTCGAACCCACCCGCGCGCTGGTGGCAGTGGATGTCAACACGGGGCGCGATACCTCGCTGGCGGCGGGTTTGAAAGCCAACCTGGCTTGCGCCAGATCCTTGCCGCGCGCCTTGCGGGTCCGCGGGCTCGGCGGACAGATCGTGCTTGATCTGGCCCCCATGCCGAAGAAAGACCGCCGTGTCTTTGAATCCACCCTGCGCGCGGCGTTGAAGGCCGACGCCATTGAAACGGTCATGTCGGGATGGACCCCGCTGGGGCATTTCGAATTGCAACGCAAACGGGCCCGCGCGCCACTGGTCTGAGGGATCAGCCAGCGGATGGCGGATCAGCG
>JBCDEC010000235.1:0-7513 GCA_039179965.1 Pseudomonadota bacterium | reverse complement strand
GCAGGCGCTCGACGCGCAGGATCTGCAGCGGCCAGTGCGCGCGGGGATGCGCGGCGCGGATCCGCTGCAAGACCTGCCGGGCCTGCGCCCGATCCGCCTCCCCGGCCAGAAGGAGTTGCACACCCGGTTCGCCGGACCGGTCACGCGCCGGTCGCAGAGCAAAGGGATTGGTCCAGACGCCTTCGATCGTCGCGCGAAGGCGCAGCAGAGACACCTTCTCGCCATGCCGCTTGAAGACCTCTGCCAGCCGTCCGCCAAGCCACCATTGCCCCGCGGCATCGCAGGACGCGCTGTCACCGGTGCCGATCCAGGCGTCCGTCGAGAAGGCCTCGTAGCCGTCCGGTGTTGCCGCCCCAAGCGCCGCATAGGGGCTTTGAAACATCAGCTCCGCATCCTTGGATGTGCCAAGCGTGATGCCCGGCAGCGGGGGTCCCAACCGACCGGGGCGCGGCACCTCACCGGCAAAGACCTCGGCCGTGACCTCGCGCACGGTCAGCCGTGGCATCGCCTCCGCGCATCCGTAATTGTCAAAGAACCTTGCCTCGGGAAATCGCTGCGCCAACACGGCGGCCTGCCCCCAGGGGAACGGGCTTCCGGCAAAGGCCACAGTCTCTATCTTTGGGAACTGCGCCTGACCCATCGCAGCCAACAGCGGGACCTGTGCCGCGACCAGACACAGCATCCCGCGATCCGTGTCCGACCAGACCCGCGCCAGGTCGACCGGATCGGAAAACCCCGCCAGGACCACCTTGATCCCAAGGCGGCGCGCAAGAACCCACTGGTTCACAAAGGAAAAGCAATAGCTGAGCGGCAGGGTCACGATGGCTGTGTGTGACCGCGTCACATCCTGGCGCTGCGCGATTGCATCGGCCATGGCCTCGGCCCGGGCGCGCGACGCGACCAGCAGTTGCGGCGCGCCGGTCGACCCCGAGGTGGTCAACAGCACATGATCCCGACGCAGCTCTGCCGGCAGATGATCCAGAGCCCGAGCCACCCAGTCCGGTCCCAGGTCGAACTGCGCCGGCAGCAGGGCAAAACTCTCGGTGCCGGGCTGCCAGGCCCGATCAAGGCGGTCGAGAAAGTCCGGCGTGGTTTGGTCAGTGAGGATCATCGGGTCCAGAAGTCGAAGCCATTTGGGTCTGTGTCTTAGCGCCGGGACAGCGGAAACAAAACCGGCCAGCCCAAGAATGCGCCGAGTGTGCGGCACGGCCCGGTTGGCCATGGCATCGCCGGGCGGCATGTACTACCACGCAGCGCAGCTTCCGCCATCAGGACCTCCGTCATGTTGCTCCCGCATTGCACCGCCGATCCACAGGCCGTCTGCCACGGGCCACGGCCAGACCCGGCCAGCCTGGCCTGCAAGAAAGAGACGGATCCATGATCATACGCCCTGCCCGCCTTGAAGATGCGGATGCCGCCATCGCGCTGTTGCACGGCCAGATGAGCCAGAAGATCTCACCCGAACGCTGGCGTCGGATTTTTGACTACGACTGGGGCATGGAAAAGCCCGATTGCGGCTATGTCGCCGAGGTCGAGGGGCGCATTGTCGGCTACCTCGGCGCCGTGCACTCCGAACGCGCCTGTCCCGAAGCCACCGTCAAGGTCACCAATATGTGCGCCTGGTATGTCGAGAAGGCCCATCGCGGCAGCGCCGGGCTGTTGCTGATGGACAAGGCCACCGCAGATCCGGAGCGCCACTACACGTCGATGACGAGCACCAGCAATCCGCGCACCATGATGGCGTTGCGGGCCTGCGGGTTCCGTTCGCTGGACGACACGCGCTGGGACTGGCAGCGCCAGGCGGGGCACGGCACCGAGATCTCGGTGATCTCGGATCCTGACGCCCTGCGCCCCTATCTGAAGCCGCATGAGGCCCGTTTTGTGCGTGACCTTGCGCCCTGTGGCGTGCGCGCCTGCGTGCTGCGCCATCCCGAAGCGGAAAGCTTTGCGCTGTTTTCCCTCACCCAGAAAGGCGCGGATCAGCCGTGGTGGGACGTGCTGTACATCCGCGACGCCGCCGAGGGGTTTCTGGCGCGCCACGGGCAAGGCGTGGCCAATGCATTGCTGAGCGCCGAGAATGCCGTGCTGTCAGCCGATGCCCGGTTTTGCGGCGGCATTCCCCAGGACGCGACCCGTGTCACACTGCCCGCGCCGCGCTTTGTCAAAACTCGCGGCTACGACGGCCCGCCTCTGGACCATCTCTACACGGAACTGCAACTGCTGTCGTTGAAGCTGGATTGAAGCCACCATGGGGATGGTGGCTTCAGCTGTCTCAGGCCACGATGGGCTCTTGGGTGTATTCGCGGAACCGCTCCACCAGAAGCCGGTTCTCGGTCGGGATGTCGCGCATCGACAAAAGTCCGACCACATGAGAGTCATTCAGAACCGGCAAGTGGCGGAACCCGCCGTCGAGCATGATCCGAAGCGCATCGGCCATGGTGCCGGTCAGAGCAATGCAGACCGGATCGGGGGTCATGATCTCTGACACGGTCGTATCATCGGTGCGTCGCGCCATACAGACGCATTTGCGGATCACATCTCTCTCGCTGAAGATACCGACCAAACGCCCGTCCTGCACAACCACCGCGGCACCGGCATTTTGCAGCTCCAGCATGTGACAGGCGTCGCGAACCGACATCTCCGGGGTCAGGCGGGTCACTGTCTTTCCGGCCAAAGCCTCTGAAATCGAACGTTGTATCATCTAATACTCACTCCAAATGGTAACCTACACGCCGAGACTATGACAGTTATGCGACAGTCCCAAATCAGGTTTTCCTTACCGCTGTGAACACAATCACAGGTCGCCTTTCGGCGCGCGGCATTGCCCGGGGTGCGACCGGTCGGCCTGGCCGGAAGGCCGGAGCGGGAATGGACCGGCGCGGGCGCATGCAGTAACACGTTCAATAAGGAACTGCGGCAGACGGGTCTGTTGAGACCGGTCAAGGATCGCAGGAACATGTACCGGCTGGAGGGGCGTGATGCCAAAGGGTCGATGGTCAATCCCGGGCGCGGGCGCGCTTTGTATCGCCGGCATGCTGATCGCAGCGCCGGGCGATGCGCAACAGGCGTCCGGGTCCGCCTTGACGGCTGCTTCGCAGCCCCAGGATGCAAAGTCGATCGTCGATCACCGCTGCGTGGTCTGTCACAGTTGTTATGATGCGCCCTGCCAGTTGAAACTCACATCAACCGAAGGCGTATTGCGGGGCGCGAGCCAGCAAATTGTCTATGACACCGGGCGCCTGCAGGACGCGGCGCCGACCCGGCTCGGTGTGGATGCAACGGCTGCGGCTGACTGGCGCGCATTGGGCTTCTTCCCGGTTGCGCCCGCGCCCGGACAGACCGGCGCAGGCGCGTCGTTGATTGAGCGATATCTGGAACTGGGCCGCCAGGCCCCGCTGCCCGCCAATGCCCCCCTGCCGCAGGCACTGGGCCTTGACCTCGACCGTCCGCTGGCCTGCCCCGCGCCACAAGACTTCGACGCCTATCGCGCGGCCCATCCACAGTCCGGCATGCCCTATGCCATGGCGCCGCTGTCGGATCAGGCGTTTGAGACCCTGATGGACTGGGCCCGCGATGGCGCGGCGCTGCCGGTCGCTCTGCCACCCCTGTCAGCAGAGGTTCAGGTCCAGATTGCGACGTGGGAGGCGTTTCTGAATTCAGACGCACCGCGTGCGCAACTTGTGAACCGGTACATTTACGAACATCTGTTTCTCGCCCATATCGCGCTGCCCGGCGATGACCCGGGGCGGTTCTTTGAACTTGTGAGGTCCGCCACGGGACCGGGCGAAGAGATCGATCTTATCGCAACCCGCCGACCCTTCGACCCACCCGGGGTGGACCGTATCTATTACCGGTTGCGACCGGTCACCGAAACCATCGTGCACAAGGAGCATCTGGTCTACCCGCTGGACGCCGACCGGCTGGCCCGGTTTCAGACTCTCTTTCTCGACCCGGACTGGTCGCTCGCTGCGTTGCCGGGCTACGGAGAAACCGAAGGCGGCAACCCGTTTTCGACCTTTGCCGCAATCCCGGCGCGGAGCCGGTATCAGTTCTTGCTTGATGATGCGCTCTTCTTCGTGCGCAGTTTTATACGCGGACCCGTCTGCCACGGCCAGACAGCGGTGGATGTGATCGAAGACAGGTTCTGGGTCAGTTTTCTGGATCCCGAAGCCGATCTCGCCATCACCGATCCAAATTATCTCAAAGCGGCAACGGCAACGCTTGAATTGCCGGTGTCGCTGGCCAACCGCCAGCTTCTGGGTCAGTTGCAAAGCATGTCCCACGCCAATCAGGCGCGCTTTCTTGCGGTGCGCGATGCGGCCTACCAGTCCAGCCCGGCGCATCAGGCCGGATTTGACCTCGATGCGATCTGGGATGGCGAGGGCACCAACCCCGATGCGCTCATCACCGTCTTTCGCCACTACGACAATGCCTCGGCAATTGCCGGGTTCCACGGCGACATTCCCGAGACGGCATGGGTCATCGACTACCCGATCTTCGAACGGATCTTTTACGATCTGGTCGCTGGCTACGATGTGTTTGGACGGGTCGAACACCAACTGGCAACCCGGCTCTACATGGATGAGTTGCGGATGGAGAGCGAAGACACCTTCCTGGCCTTCATGCCGCAGGCCGCCCGACGCACCATGCATGCGGGCTGGTACCGCGGGCTTCTGGCTCAGATACACACCTACTGGCACAAGCGCCGCGTCGACGACACCTTTGCGACCGGCATTGCCTATGAGACACTGTTTCCCAAACGCGAGTTCTTCATGGCGTTGCTGGAACGCGGAAACGGACTCTGGCCGATGAGCGATCCGATCAACCGCTGCCAGCGCGACGCCTGTCCTGAACTGGCCCCGGATGATCCGGTCGCGATCATGCGGGAATTGGCGGACGCGCCGAACGACTGGGTGAAGTACCTGCCCGACCTGTCGGTGCTCCTGATCGAAGACGCGGACGGGTCGGCCGAGCTTTTTACTCTGGTCCACGACAAGGCGCACAAGAACGTTGCATTTATCTTCAACGAATCTTCCCGCCGGGAACCGGATGACGACCTGATCACCGTCTTTCCCGGTCTGATCGGCAGCTACCCGAACTTCTTTTTCAGGGTCGACCGGGCCGATCTGGCGGACTTTGCCCAAAGCCTGGCCGGGATCCGCACACAGGACGACTGGATGGCCACCGTCGCGCAGTATGGCGTGCGCCGCACAAGTCCCGCGTTCTGGGCGGTCAGCGATCGCATCCACGGCTTGTTCCAGATCCAAAGCCCGGGTGAGGCCGGTATTCTTGACCTCAACCGCTATCAGGACCCCAAAGCCGGCGACGCGCCCACATGATCGACCCGCGCGTCTGTTATGCCGCGATCGGGATTGGTTGTTAACGTTGCGTGGCGCTCAAGGCTTGCCGTGCCGGGACTGGATGAATATTCTTTCGCTATGCGGTCCTACGCGCATATTCGCCCGCACTACAGTCAGGCCGAACGCATCAGCGACGGCGTGGTGCACCTCGTGGGCATCGGGGCTGCCCTGGTCGCGGCCCCGACGCTGATCGTGACAACGATCTATAGCCACAGCCATGCCCAGCCCGAAGCCGTCGTTGGCGCCGCGGTCTACGGGACCACCCTGATCTTGATGCTGACCCTGTCGGCGCTCTACAACATGATCCGGAACGAACGCTGGTCCGAACTGTTGCGCCGGTGCGACCATTCAGGGATTTATCTCAAGATTGCAGGGACCTACACGCCGTTCCTGTTGCTCTCAGGGATCCCGTCCCCGGGGCTTTTGATTGGCCTCTGGTCATCCGCCCTTCTGGGGACGGTCTTGAAGATCATCGACCCGCATCGGTTTCGCTGGATCGGACTGGCCCTGTATCTGGCAATGGGTTGGGCGGTTGTGTTTGCGGGTCAGCACATGCTCAGCGAGTTGTCCCCCGCGGTGTGGCAGCTGATCCTGGCCGGCGGGTTGGTCTATACGGCCGGCGTGGGCTTTTTCCTGATGAACTGGATGCCCTATCACAACACCATCTGGCATGTCTTTGTGCTGACCGGCACGGTCCTCTTCTATGTCGCCATCGCACTGCGCATCTCGGTCGTGTCGAACTCCGGTCTCTAGCGCAACGGGCGCCTCTGTGCGCCGGGTCTATCTCGCCAACTCTCGCCGATGTGGTCTGCCAGGCGCCGAAACTCTTTTGCGGGCGAGCGAGTCTCCTCTACTCTGAGTGGTGGACCGCCCACCGCGGAGGCCCATCAGGGAGGAAAACATGTCAGACAAAATGCGCTTTGGAATTTTTCTCGCGCCGTTTCACAAGCCTGGGATCAACCCCACGCTGGCGCTCGAACAGGATCTTGAATTGGTCCAGTGGCTGGACCGGTGTGACTACAACGAGGTCTGGTTCGGGGAACACCACTCGGCGGGATCCGAGATCTCGGCCAGTCCGGAAATCATGATCGCCACTGCCGCCGAACGAACCCGGAACATTAAACTGGGCACCGGCGTCGTTTCGGTCAGCTACCACAATCCGCTCTGGGTCGCTGAACGGATGGTGCAGCTTGATCACCTCACACGCGGCCGCGTGATGCTGGGTCTCGGGCCCGGCTCATTGCCGACCGATGCCGCTATGGTGGGCCTGTCGCAGAAGGAAACACGCGGGCTTCTCGCCGACGGGCTCGACATAATCTCCCGACTGCTGCGCTCGGAAGAACCGGTCACGTTCGAGAACGATCAGTGGACGCTGCAAGACGCACGGCTGCACCTGCGGCCCTATTCGAATTTCGACCTGGCCACAGCCGCCGTGGCCTCGCCCACGGGCGCCAAGCTGGCGGGGCGCTATGGCACCGGAATGATCTCGATCGGGGCCACCACAGCGGCCGGCTTTGACGCGCTGGCGTTGCATTGGGACGTGGTCGAGACAGAGGCCCGGCACTACAAACAAAGCGTGGATCGGTCGAAATGGCGGCTGGTCGGGCTGTGCCATATTGCCGAAACCATGGAGCAGGCGCGCCGGGATGTGGAATACGGCATCGAGCATTGGTTCCACTACTTCCAGGAAATCGCGGCCTTCCCGCAGATGTCAATGCCTGGCGACAATGCTGCCGAGATGATCGACTTCATCAACGACTCCGGGTTTGGCGCCATCGGCACGCCCGAGATGTGCCGGGCCCAGATCGAACGGCTTTGGAAGCAGTCAAATGGCGGCTTTGGCGCCTATCTGATGCTGGCGCACAACTGGGCCAACTTCGAGGCGACCAAAAAGTCCTATGACCTGATCGCCCGCGAGGTTTTCCCGCATTTCCAGGGGCAGCATGTTTCGACCATGAACGCCGCCATGCGCGCGCAGAAAATGCGGCCGGAACTGGCGGAAGTGCATCAAAAGGCGGTCGAGACGGCGCAAGAAAAGTACGAAGCCGAAAAAGAGGATCGCGCGCCCGCGACAGAACCGGCGGAGTAGACCTCCGCAGTCCCCACAGCCGCTCCGGGCCACCTTGCCCGGAGCGGCTGTGGGCGGCCACGCG
>JBCDEC010000234.1:0-7517 GCA_039179965.1 Pseudomonadota bacterium | reverse complement strand
CGCCCAGCGCCGTGTGCGACGCCGCGCTGAAATGCACCCCATCAAGGGGATCAACCGCGATGACACGGCCGGCGTCCATAAACTCCACGCCGCGCGCCTTGGCGACCCAGGCCATATCCGCCGCGAGGCCCGCCATCCGCGCTTCAGCGCCCGCAAAGATGTCCGCCAGCGCGCCGCGTTCCTGCACCGGCGGGGGGGCAACCAAAAGGATGTTGCGCACCCGGCCCGAGGCCAGGGCCATGTCCACCAGCCGCCCTGCGCCCAGGGCAATGTCCACGCGACCCAGGGCAAAGCGCTGTTTGCTGTCATTGGTGCCCAGCATCAGAACCAGGACATCTACCGGATGGTGGCTCTCCAAAACCGACAGAAGAACCCGCGATCCGTTGCGATGCGCGCCTTCGATGGGATCGTCATGCACGGTGGTGCGCCCCGGGTGGCCTTCTTCCACCAGATGCCAACCCGCGCCAAGGCCCGCCGCCATGATCCGCGGCCAGCGCTGATCCAGCCCAAAACGGTCATCCGCACCCAGATCCGGCATCGGAGGGGTGCCAAAGGTATTGCTGTCACCGAAACACAGTATGGTCTTCATCTCAGGCTCCTTTCGGTGCGCGCTTGACCAGCCCAAGCTTGTCGCGCACTGCAGCGGGTCCGATCACCCGCGCTCCAAGGTTTTCAACGATCGTCACGGCGCGCTCGACAAGCTGCGCATTGGTGGCCAGGACGCCTTTGTCGAGGAAGAGATTGTCTTCCAGACCGACCCGCACATGGCCGCCCGCAAGGACCGACGCGGCCACATAGGGCATCTGATTGCGCCCCAGGCCAAAGGCCGAAAAGGTCCAGTCAGAGGGCACGTTGTTGACCATGGCCATGAAGGTGTTGAGATCATCCGGAGCGCCCCATGGCACACCCATGCACAGCTGCACCAGCGCCGGGCTGGTCAGAACCCCGTCGGCCACCAGCTGTTTGGCATACCAGAGATGGCCGGTGTCAAAGGCCTCGATTTCTGGCATGACACCCAGATCGGTCATCATCCCGCCCATGGCCTGCAGCATGCCCGGGGTATTGGTCATGACATAGTCAGCCTCGGCGAAGTTCATCGTGCCGCAATCGAGCGTGCAGATCTCCGGCAGGCAGTCAGCAACATGCGCCACGCGCTCGCTCGCGCCGATCATGTCGGTTCCGGCGATGGTGGGCAGGGGCGCCTCGGTGCCGCCAAAGACCATATCCCCGCCCATCCCGGCGGTCAGGTTCAGGATCACGTCCACATCTGCGGCGCGAATGCGGTCTGTGACCTCACGATACAGCGCCAGATCCCGCGCCGGCGCGCCTGTCCCCGGTTCACGCACATGGCAATGAACGATTGCGGCACCTGCCTTTGCGGCGTCAATAGCGCTTGCGGCGATCTGCGCCGGCGCGCGCGGGACATGAGGCGAGCGATCCTGCGTGCCGCCTGACCCGGTGACGGCGCAGGTGATGAAGACCTCACGGTTCATGGTCAGGGGCATCGCATCTCTCCTGTTGCTCTGTGGCCGTTATAGAAACCTCAGCCCGCCGTATACTGTCCCAAATAGGACCGCGGAACACGATAAACCGTCACGCAGCGTCTTTCTCGACGGTCCCGCTGGTGACACCGTTGGGCCGGGGTATTTCGGAAAAGAAAGAAGCAGAGCGCAACGCAGGCTTCGCAAGGTGGCACGAATTGGATGGGTCGCCATCGCCTGGTTTCTTTCTTTTTCCAAATACCCGCCGCAGGCATGGCGCGCAGCGCCATTCAATAGGGCATGGGGTGGCTTCTGTGGACGGCTGCAATCTCAGTCATCACATCGTCGCTCAGGGACAACTCAACTGAAGCCAGAGCGACTTCGAGCTGATCAAAGGTGGTGGCGCCGAAGATGGCCGAAGCCACAAAGGGACGTGTCCGGCACCAGGCGAGTGCCATATGCGTCGGATCGAGATCATGGCACCTTGCAATTTCGACATAGGCATCGGCGGCGGCGAAGGCCCTTTCACCGGAGCGCCCGCCAAGATTGGGTGAAATGGACCTGCGCGAGCCTTCGGGCACAACGCCATCCTTGTACTTCCCGGTCAGAAGCCCGGTGGCCAGCGGGGAAAAGGCCAGGAGGCCCACGTCTTCGGCAATCGACAGCTCGGCGAGATCCGTGTCGTAAAGCCGGCACATCAGGGAATACTCGTTCTGGATCGAGGCGACCCGCGGGCCCTTTCCCTCTTCCGCAAGGCGCAGCCATTGCGCTGTGCCCCAGGCGCTTTCGTTTGAGAGGCCAAAGGCACGAATCGTGCCGCGATCAATCTCATCCTGCAGCGCGCCCAGGCAATCCGCCATGTCCTGGCGCACGTCCTCGGCCTTTGCCGTGGGGCTGTAGGCCCAGTTTTGCCTGAACATATAGCTGCCGCGGTTTGGCCAGTGAAACTGATAAAGATCGACGTAATCCGTCTTCAAGCGTTTGAGCGAGCCGTCCAGTGTCTCGCGGATACTTTCCGAGGTGATCGGTGCACCGCCGCGGGACTGGCTGCCTTCACCGGAATGTTTGGTCGCCAGAATATAGTCTGCCCGTTTTGCCGGATGGGCGGCATGCCAGGTGCCCAGGATCTCTTCGGTCCGCCCGATGGTCTCGGCCCGTATCGGATTGACCGGGTACATCTCGGCCGTGTCGACAAAATTGAGACCTGCGGCGAGGGCTGCGTCCATTTGGCGGTGGCCGTCAGCTTCGGTGGTCTGCGTGCCGAAGGTCATGGTGCCCAGGCACAATTCCGAGACGGTCAGGCCGGTTCGGCCCAGCGGGTTCATCTTCATGGCGGGCTCCGCGTCAGTGGTTTGGCGCACCATGAAGAGACGCCCGGCAATTGGCAAGTACGCCCAAGCCGTGCAGATGGGGCTTTGGAACAAAGAAGGAACATGTTAGGCTGCGCCTATGTCAATTCAGCTTCTATCCGCCTCTGGCCATACATCACGCACAGACGCCAGCCGCCCTGCATTGGACCTGGCTCCCAATCAGGCGGCGGGGCTGCATCTCGCGCTCGCGCGCGTGCATGAAGCCTGCGGCCCGGCACGGCGGACCTTTGCCTTGTGGCTTGCCGGGCAGATGGCGGGCCCGGTGATCTGGATCGCACCGGATTGGGAGAGCGACCGCCTGCATCCCGACGGGATGACAGCCTTTGCGGATCCATCCCGGTTTCTCTTTGTGACGCCCAAGCGCACCGAAGATCTGCTCTGGTCGACGGAGGAGGTCCTGCGGGCCGGGGCCGTGTCTCTGGTGGTCGCGGATCTGCCGGGCGCACCGGCGCTGACGCCCGTACGGCGCATGCACCTGGCTGCGGAAGCCGCGCGCGATACAATGGGCCAAAGTCCTCTGGGGCTTTTGCTGACTCCGGGCCAGGGCGGCGCGCAAGGAGTTGAGACCCGCTGGCATATGGCCCCCACGCACAGGCCCGCCGCACGCAGCTGGCATCTGACCCGCGCCCGTGCCCGGACCGCGCCGGTCTGTCAGTGGCATGTCACACGGCACAAGGGCCAGATGCATCTGGAACAGACGGCCACCGCCCAGCACAATGCCCAAGGCCTCAAGATTGCCCATGGCAACGGCGCCCAAAAAAGTTGAACCGATCACAGACCTGCGACGACTGAAAGACCAGACGCCTATGGAGACTACATTCCCTCCCAGGCCCTTTCAGACAGGTGATCGTTCCCATGACACACACGCCGATCAATATGACCCGCCGGTCCTTTCTGACCGCCTCAGGCGCCAGCCTGGCCGGACTATTGCTGTCCACCCGGCCCGCCGTAGCGGCCATGCACCGCTATGGCCTGACGGCATCGTCCTCCACGGTCGGCTTCCAGTTCACCCTCGCCGGTGCCACACAAACCGGCACGATGCCGATCTCACAGGCCGACATCAGGATCGATACGTCCAACCTGGTGCGCTCTTCGGTCGATGTCTCCGTGGCCGTAAACAAAGCGCGCACCGGGCTGGCGCTGGCCACAGATGCGCTGAAGGGGCCGGATGTGCTTGATGCCGCGCGTTTTCCTTCGATCCGGTTTGTGTCAACCAAAGTCACCCTGGGTCCGGGCGGCCGGATCTCGGACGGCGCCACGCTGACCGGCAACCTGACGGTGCGCAACGTGACCAAGCCGGTCACCTTTGCGGCCAATATCTATCGCCCGGCCGGAAGCGGCGCGGATGACCTCAATTCGCTCTCGGTCAGGCTGACCGGCGCCATCAGCCGGACCGCCTTCGGAGCGACCGGATACAGCGATCTGGTTGCCGACCGAATCACGCTCGACATCCGCGCCGCGATCCAGAAGTCATAAATCGACATCACAGAGTCATCACGGTTTCGCGATCTGACGACGGAACGGCCGGACTGGGCCGTTTACCGTTCAGATACAAAGGAGATCGATAAGATGACACAGTCGAATGCACGCCCAGACAGAGGCCCTACCCGCCGCACCACGCTGGCCATGCTGGCCGGCCTGTCTGCGGCCCCGTCGCTCGCCGCGGCCGGCGGCGGACGCGTGTATACGCTGGACGCCGCTACGCCGAACGTGGGCTTCACCTACCGGCTGGACGGCACCCCGCTTTCGGCGGCCATGCCCGTCACCCGGGCCAAGGTCGCAGTGGACCCAACCAATCTGGCGGCAAGCCGGATCGACGTGGTCGTCAACGCCGCCGACGCCAAGCTGGGCATCAACTTTGCCGATACCGCTCTTGCGCGGCCGGATATGCTCGACACCAAGGTGCATCCGACCATACGCTTTACCGCCAGCAACATCCGCACCGGACTGGACGGAATGGCCGACGGAGAGGCCTTGGTCTTTGGCTACCTGACCATGCGCGGTGAGACCCGCCCGGTCACGTTGAAGGCCCGGTTCGAGACCGAAAGCGCACTGCCGTCGCATTTGCCCCAGCAAGGCAAGATCAAAATGACCGGCGACATCAGCCGCCGCGCCTTTGGGGCAACGGGCTATCCCGGACTGGTTGGCGACCGTATTCGCATCGATGTCGAAGCCAAGATGCGCGCGGTCTAAAGTCCGCACACCAAGGCAAAAACGACGCGCGGGGTCGAAAACCCGCGCGCAACACCCACCATCAGGCGTATGGCTAGCCCATGCGCCTGATGATTTCGTTTGCCGCCTTGTTTCTGTCCGTTGCGCTGATGCAATTGTCCTCGGGCGGCGTAGGGCCGCTCGACGCCTTGTCAGGGCTGGCGCTGGATTTCACCACGGCTGAAATCGGCCTTCTGGGCTCGGCTCATTTCGTTGGATTCTTCATTGGCTGCTGGTGGGCGCCGCGCCTGATGGGCACCGTGGGGCATTCCCGCGCCTTCGCGGCCTTTACAGCGACCGGAGCCATCGGCCTTCTGGCCCATATGCTGTTCGTCTCGCCCGAAGCCTGGGCCGTGATGCGGGTGGCCAGCGGCATGTGCGTCGCGGGGTGTTACACCGTGATCGAGGCCTGGATGCAGGCCAAGGTCACAAACGAGATCCGCGGCCGCACCATGGGGATTTACCGCGTTGTCGATATGTCGGCCTCGCTGGTTGCGCAATTGATGATCAGCATTCTGGAGCCGGCCTCTTACGTCTCCTACAATATTCTCGCGATCCTCTGTTGCGCAGCGCTTCTGCCGCTCACGTTGACCCGCTCGACCCAGCCCGAGACGCCCACCGCGCCGCGGCTGCGCCCGATGCTGGCGGTGGCCCGTTCGCCGCTGGCGGCAGCCGGGGTGATCGTGGCCGCGCTTTCGGCCGCCTCCTTTCGTATGGTCGGGCCGGTCTTCGGGCAGGAGATCGGTCTAAGCGCAGCGCAGATCGGCTGGTTTCTGGCGGCCTTTGTTCTGGGCGGCGCGCTGGCGCAGCTTCCCGTCGGGTGGCTGGCCGACAAGCTTGACCGCCGCTGGGTGCTGATCTGGCTTTCGGTTGGCGCAATTCTCAGTTCGGCGATCACCGTGGCCACGCAATCCGGCGGCTTGGCGATGACGATGATCTGCGCTTTCCTGTTCGGCGCCACGTCCTTTCCGATTTATTCCGTCGCGGCCGCTCATGCCCACGACTTTGCCAAAAGCTCCGAACGGGTTGAGCTGTCGGCGGCGCTGATGTTCTTCTTCGCACTGGGTGCGATTGCCGCGCCCTATGCGAGTTCGCAGCTCATTGCCGCCTACGGGCCCTATGCACTCTTCGCGATGATTGCCGTGGCGCACGTGATCCTGGTGATCTTTGGAGTGATCCGCATGACTGCCCGCCCATCGCCCGAGACGCGTACGCGCTATGTCTATGCACCGCGCACCTCTTTCCTTGTCGGACGGCTGACCGGGTGGGGCCGCGACGACGCGGGCGCCGCGGACTCCGATGCAAAGGACCGCCCCGCCGAACGCCCGAGCGACCCGCCGACGCGGTAACATCTGGCCCTGTCTCCTGCCCCCTGTTAAAGACGCCTCCGGCGACAACGGAGCATGTTCTATGGCACGTCACCTCATCACCTCGGCGATCCCCTACATCAATGGGGTCAAGCACCTCGGCAATCTGGTCGGCTCTCAATTGCCAGCCGATCTTTTTGCCCGGTACATGCGGGGTCGCGGTCATGAGGTTCTGTTTCTGTGCGCCACGGACGAACACGGCACGCCCGCCGAATTGGCCGCCGCCAAGACCGGCCAGCCGGTGGATGTCTATTGCGCCGAGATGCACGAGGTTCAGGCCAAGCTCTCGGACGGGTTCCAGCTGAGTTTCGATCATTTCGGCCGCTCTTCCTCGCTGCAGAACCAGCGATTGACCCAGCAATTTGCGGGGGTTCTGGCCGACCGTGGGCTCATCAGCGAGGTCTCCGAGACCCAGATGTATTCTCCGACCGACGGTCGCTTTCTGCCGGATCGCTACATTGAAGGCACCTGCCCCAATTGCGGCTACGACAGCGCCCGCGGCGATCAATGCGACAATTGCACCAAGCAATTGACGCCGGTGGAGTTGATAAACCCCTACTCCACGGTCTCCGGCGCGACGGATCTGGAGATGCGCGAGACCAAGCATCTGCACCTGCGTCAGTCGCTGATGAAGGATCGGCTGGAGGCCTGGATTGACAGCAAGACCGATTGGCCGATCCTGACGACCTCGATCGCCAAGAAGTGGCTGCACGATGGCGACGGGCTGCAGGACCGGGGCATAACGCGGGATCTGAACTGGGGCGTGCCTGTCAAACGCGGCGACGCCGACTGGCCGGGGATGGAAGGCAAGGTCTTCTACGTCTGGTTCGATGCGCCCATCGAATACATCGCCTGCGCGCAGGAATGGGTCGATGCCGGCAAAGGGTCGGATTGGGAGCGCTGGTGGCGGACCGACAAAGGGGCCGAGGACGTCATCTACACCCAGTTCATGGGCAAGGACAACGTGCCCTTCCATACGCTGTCCTTCCCAGGATTGTCGACGGGAGTGCTGCAGCACCAGCGCGCCATCAAAGGATGATGGACAAAAAGATGACGGTCGTATCTGGCGCTGTCCGCTTCCAGACTCG
>JBCDEC010000233.1:0-7597 GCA_039179965.1 Pseudomonadota bacterium | reverse complement strand
GAAGAGGGCCGTGGCCACTGGTTGCAACGCGATCGCAACCCGAAGCTTTTTGACCATGTCTGCCTCGGAGCCGAAGTCGAGGTTGACCTGGACAGTGCAGGTCCGGCGCATCATGGCGGTGCCCATTGTGCCAACGGTACCCATGTAGGCGTCCATGAGCTTGTAGCGGCCCTTGGGCATCAGCGGCATCTGCTCGTGGGTCCAGTCCGGCGCTGCGCCGAGCCCGATAAAGCCCACACCGACCTTGTCGGCCACGTCCTTGACCTCGCGCAGGTGTTCGTTCACCTCGTCGCAGGTTTCGTGGATGGTCTCCAGAGGCGCGCCGGACAGCTCCAGCTGCCCCCCCGGCTCAAGCGAGATGTTGGCCCCGCCCTTGACCAGCCCGATGAGGTTTCCGGCCTCTTCGAGCGGCTGCCAGCCATGCACGTCGCGCAGCCCTTCCAGAACGGCCCTGACCGAACGTTCTCCCTCGTAGGGGATCGGCAGAAGCGTGTCTTTGCAATACCCGAACTTTTCATGTTCGGTGCCAATGCGCCATTGGTCCTTCGGTTTGCAGCCGTCGGCCAGATAGCCCGCCAGCTGGTCATAGTGTTCGATCGGTCCGCCGCCGCTCTGGGGAATGGACATTTCTGCTCTCCGATCCTTGGCCTTCGTGTCACTCGATCCTTTGTGCCCGCAAGACCTGTGCGCAAAATGCCGGAGGTGTCAATGTAGCCGGTAGTCGGGTGGCAGGGCGGTGCGACGCTCCCAGATCACCACGGCCGCAGAGGCGTCCGCGTCCAAATGAGACAGCAACCGGCGGGTATCGAGCCCGGGCAGCGCGCCGAAGGCATCAAAAAGGGCCTCTGACCCCGCGGCGTTCACGGGAATGTGCAACGGTGCAGACCCCGGTTGCTCAAGGACCCAGCAGGCCGGGGAGGAGGCCGGGTCGAAGATCAGCCGCTCGACCTCGGAGGCTGCAACCGCGCCCCCGTCGAGCGGGCCGAAGTAGGAAATCTTGCCCTCGACAACCTGGACGACGCCGGGCCCCTGCCCGTCCTGGCGAAAGCGCATACGCCGCAGGCCGGTCACGGCAAGGGCCGCACCAGCGACAACCAGCACCCAACCCACCCAGCCCAGAAGCCCGCCCGGGCCGATCCCCCAGGACAGGCCAAGCCCGGCAAGGCCGCCGCCAATCAGCACGTCCCGCCATTTGTTGAGCTGCGCAAGAGCCTCGGGGCGGATGAAACTCATCATCCGCCTCCGATCAGTTGCGACGATTTCAGAAGCGCCACGCGATAAGCGCCGATGCGTCGAAATCCGATGGCCTCATAGGCCCGGGCCGCTGCGGCATTGTTGGCAAACAGGATCGCCACACGGGCCCCGGCCTTGCGGGCCTCGGCCAGTCGGGCCGCTGTGACCCGGCGGGCCAGCCCCTTGTTACGCGCCTGCTTTGGCACAAATACGCCCCCCAACTGGACCATGTCTTCTACCTGCGCATTGATTGACGCCGCTGCAACCGGGCGCCCGTTTTCAATCAGCAGCCGTTCGGCGCCAGGCTTGGCCGCGGCAACTGCGCGCGCGGCCCCTTCTTCGCGCGCCTCGGTCAGGTCGTCGGTCAGGCCGGTGTCGATCAGGTAATTGGTGTACCAGTCGGTCAACATGGCGTGGTCTTCCGGCAGGGCCGGGCGCATGGTTTCTTCCGGCGCGTCCAGACGGTCAAGTTCAAGCCGGTAAAGCGGCTCGGCATGGTTTGTCCGGAAGAGATCCGAGCGCAGTCTGAGAGCCGCCAGCGCGCGGCGCACCTGCGGATCGTCGCCGGTGATGCCGCGAAAGAGGTGGCCTTTCAAAGCCGCGGCCCAGTCCACGAAAACCCTCGGATCAATGCCCGGAGCCTGAAGCATCAGAAAGCCCCCGTTGGTTGCGCCAAAGACACCGGACAGCGCGGCGGGGCTGTCGGGTGCAGCGGGGTCAGGCTTTTCGCTGTCCGAACCGAACACCCAAAACCTGGTGCCATGGGGATGCCTCATCTCGTGCAGACCGTGGCTGGCAAGATTGGAGCGCAGAAACATCGAGGTTTCCGCATAGGTTGCGAGAAACCTTTCCATCGCCGGAATGTCGGCATCGCTCGCCGGTCGCAGGGTCACAGCCAGTCCCCGATCTGAGTTTGCCACAAGGTCAGCGCCGCAACCGCGGCGGTGTCCGCGCGCAGGATCCGGGGGCCCAGGCTGACGCTCGTCGCAAAAGGCAAACGAGTCAGCCGGTCACGTTCGGGCGCGGAAAAGCCGCCTTCGGGGCCGATGAGGATGGCCCATCCGCTGGCGGTGCCGTCCGGGTCACCCGTGAACATGCTTGGTTCTGATGCCTTCGTCTCGTCACAGAACATCAGCCGCCGACCGTCCGGCCAGTGATCGAGGACCTGTCCCAGCCGCTGCAAAGGGGCAACCTCGGGCACGAAGGTTCCGCCGCATTGCTCGGCGGCCTCAACCGCATGCGCCTGCAGCCTGTCCAGACGGATCCGGTCGGAGTTGGTGAAATCCGTTGCAACCGGGCAAATCCGCGCCGCGCCCATCTCCGCCGCTTTTTCAACGATAAAATCGGTCCGGGCCTTCTTGATGGGCGCAAAGAGCAGCCAAAGGTCGGGCGGTTCCTGCAACGGCCGGGTCTGCGCCTCCACCGTCAGGAGTCCGCCTCGCTTGCCGGCTTCGCTCACCCGGGAGGACATCTCTCCATCCCGGCCATTGAACAGCAACACCCGCCCGCCGGGCCCAAGCCGCATCACCCCGAAAAGGTAATGCGCCTGGTCCCGCGTCAGAGGGACCGATTGCCCTGGGGCAAGATCCTGCTCTACATAAAGTCTCACCGTGCCGCTCATGAATGGTTTCATAATGCAAGTTGACCCGCCGACGCCAGAGACCGGACCAGCATCCGAGCCACGTGTTGCGGATGCGGAAGAGAACAATTGGGTCGACACGCATGCCCCCGCCTGGGCGCGGCCGTATCTGCGGCTGTCCCGCGCCGACCGGCCGATCGGAACCTGGCTCTTGCTGCTGCCGTGCTGGTGGGGGCTGGCCCTGTCGATTCTGTGGACGCAGGAGATCGGCTGGAGCGATGCCTGGATTGCCGTGGGCTGCGCGATGGGCGCCTGGCTGATGCGCGGAGCGGGCTGCACCTGGAATGACATCACTGACCGGGACATCGATGGAAAGGTCGCACGCACCAGGTCGCGCCCGATCCCGTCGGGCCAGGTCAGCGTCAAGCAGGCTCTGGCCTGGGCCGTGCTGCAAGCGCTGCTGGCATTTGGCATTTTGCTGACCTTTCATCCTGCCGCTGTGTCACTGGGGGTTCTGTCGCTCCTGCCGGTGGCGATCTATCCCTTCGCCAAGCGCTTTACCTGGTGGCCCCAGGCGTTTCTGGGCATCGCGTTCAACTGGGGTGCCCTGCTCGCCTGGGCCGCGCATGCCGGTGCCCTGCACTGGCCGGCCGTGATCCTGTATGGCGCGGGCATTGCCTGGACGCTGTTTTACGACACGATCTATGCGCATCAGGATGCCGAAGACGATGCGTTGATCGGCGTGAAGTCGACGGCGCGGCTTTTCGGTCAGGATACCGCGCGGTACCTCAAGTACTTCCTGGTGGCGACCGTCGCGATGATGGCGCTGGCTGTGATCCGTGCAGCGTTGCCCAACGCCTCGATCCTCGCGCTTGTGGTCGCGCTTGCCGGACCCTGGGCGATGGGGTGGCATATGGCTTGGCAATTGCGCGGGCTCGACATCGAAGACAATGCAAAACTCCTGCAAGTGTTTCGAGCGAACCGGGATACAGGCTTCATTCCGCTGATCTTCTTTGTTGCAGCACTTTTCGTTTGATTGAACCGGGCGCGCGCTCATCGTATGACAGCCTTCATGAGAAATGCAGAGACCCCACGCGCATGTCGACCGGATTGATCACCGGCGTGTCGCTCGTCTTCGCTGCGGGCCTGAGCCTTGTGGCTGCGAGCTTCGCCGTCACCGCGATTGAGAACGGCAGCGAGATCGGCATTCGCCGGGCCCTGGACCGGGCCAGCTTTGACTGGGCCGAAGTGGAAGCCGACGGGTTGCAGGTGATCCTGACCGGCACCGCCCCGGACGAAGCCACACGCTTTGATGCGCTGAGCACCGCCGGTCGCGTGATCGATGCCGCCCGGGTGATCGACGAAATGCAGGTCACGCCCACGGCCGAGATCAAGGCCCCGCGCTTTTCCGCAGAGATTCTGCGCAGCGCCAGCGGGATCTCTGTCATCGGGCTCGTACCGCAAGCCACCGACCGGGCGGCTTTGACCGGACGTCTGGACCGAATCGCCGGATCGGAAAATGTGGCGGAGTTCCTGGAAACCGCCTCCTACCCGGAACCGGAAGGCTGGAATGACGCCATGTCCTACGCGGTGACCGCGTTGGAGAAACTCCCCCGGGCAAAGATATCCGTGTCCGCTGGCCGGGTGCACGTCAAGGCGATGGCCGAAAGCGCCGATGCGCAACTCGCGCTGAGCCAGTCCCTGCGAGACGCTTCGCCACCGGAGTTGAACGTGGCTCTGGAGATCCTGGCCCCGAGACCGGTGATTTCGCCATATGCGCTGCGCTTTATCCTGAACGAAGCCGGGGGGCGTTTTGACGCCTGTTCGGCACCCGATGAGGACAGCGCCGCGGTTATCCTGGCCGCCGCGCAGGCCGCAGGGCTGGAGAGCAACCAGAACTGCACCATTGGCCTGGGTGTCCCGTCTCCGCGCTGGAGCGATGCCGCCCGCCAGAGCCTTGGCGCGCTCACCCGTCTGGGTGGCGGAACGCTGACCATGACAGACGCCGATATCGCGCTGGTCGCGCTTGAGGGTCTTGATCCGTCGCTCTTTGATCAGATCGTCGGCGAACTGGATACCGCGCTGCCACCGGTTTTTGCCCTGCATGCGGTTCTTCCGGTGCCGGAAGAGGAAGGCGACGCCGGTCCTGCCGAGTTCATCGCGACACTGAGCCCCGAAGGCCTTGTCCAGTTGCGGGGCCGCGTGCCGAGTGAAGGCTTCCGCAGTCTGGCCGACAGTTTTGCCCGCGCGCGATTTGGCTCTGACACGGTCCATACCGCCGCGCGGGTCGTCGAGGATCTGCCGGATGACTGGTCAACCCGCGTGCTCGCCGGACTGGAGGCCCTTGGCTTCATGGTCAATGGCGTTGTGCGGGTGGAACCGGACATGATCACTGTCCGTGGTGTGAGCACTCTGGAAGACGCCAACGCGCAGATGTCGCGGCTTTTCACAACCAAACTCGGTGAAACAGCGCCGTTTGAACTCACCGTGTCCTATCGCGAACCGCCACCTCCGGAAAACGAACCCCTGATGGCCGAGGAATGCGAAGCGCGGATTGCCGAGATCCAGTCGCAAAACAAGATCGCCTTTGAACCTGGCTCCGCCCAGATTGACACCGCATCGCTTGAGATCGTGGATGCAATCGCGGACGTGCTTGACCAGTGCGGTGCGATTCCGCTTGAGATCCAGGGACATACAGACAGCCAGGGCCGCGAAGTGATGAACCTCGACCTCAGCCAGGACCGCGCCGATGCCGTTCTGGCCGAACTCAACGCGCGCCGGGTGCGCACCGCGAGTTTCCGGGCCACCGGATTTGGCGAGAGCCAGCCGATTGCGGACAACGACACCGAAGACGGTCGCGAAGACAATCGCCGTATAGAGTTTCGTCTTTTGCGCACGGATACGTCGGCCGATGACGAAACCACGCTCGACAGCCTGAGCGGGACATCACAAGAAGGCGAGACTGCGGACGAAGAGGCCGAGGCGCCCGACACGGCCGAGGCGCCAGCCGCGTCCGACGAGGAGGAGCCCGCCAATGAACAGAACTGAGTTCATCATCGCCACGGCCGTCGTGCTCTTTGTGGCCTTCGTCCTAGGGTGGTTCGCCAACTGGCTGGTGCACCGGTTTACACGGGTCAGCGCATCGGACATGGGCGAACTCGATCGGATGAGCCAGGAATTGCACGAGGCGGAGGAAACCCGCGACAATGCAATCACCTATCTTCAGCAGCGCGAAGCCGAATTGACCAATCAACTGACCCAGACCGAAGCCGAGTTGCGCGCGGCCATGGAAGGTCTGCGCGAGGCACGCCACGAGGCCGAGGAACTGCGCGCCTACGTGGACCGGATGCAGGGCACCGCCTGACCTACCATCGGGTCAGCGCGGCCTCGTCTTCCGCCTTGGCCGCCACCCAATCCGCGCCATCGTCGGTCACTTCCTTCTTCCAGAACGGAGCCCGTGACTTGAGATAGTCCATCAGGAACTCTGCCGCCTCGAACGCGTCCACACGATGGGGGGCCGATGTGGCCACCATCATGATCGGGACACCAGGCCCAAGGGATCCATACCGGTGGATCACCATGACATCGCCCAACGACCATCTGCGCCGCGCCTCGACGGCCATCGCCTCGACCGCCGATTGGGTCATGCCGGGATAATGTTCGATTTCCAGCGCGCGCAGCGACCCGTCGGAATTCTGACGCACAATACCGGTAAAGCTGACCACGGCACCCATGTCGGGCTGATCCTGCGAAAACCGGCTCAGTTCCGCGCCCGGGTCAAACGTCTCCTGCGCCACGATGATGCGCATCGGCGTTAGCCTCCGGTCATCGGCGGGAAAAAGGCCACTTCCCGCACGCCGGCCAGCGGCGCGTCGAAATCCGTCAGCTCCTGATCGACGGCAACGCGCAACGCCGAAAGATCCGAAAATGCCACGGCGTAGCGATCTTCGCGGGCGGACAGTTCGGCCACAAGGTCCGCGACGGTCGCCGCGTCGGTTTCAACCCTTTCCTTGGGCAGACCGATCCGCTCGCGGACCCATGCGAAATAGAGCACATCCATTACCGGGTCTCCTTCAAATGAGGCATGGCCTTGGTCAGGTAATCCACGCCCGTCCAGACCGTCAAGACCGCCGCGAGCCACAGCAAGAGCAGGCCGACGTTGCCAAGGCCAACAGCCAGCCCGGCATAGGTGCGCAGGCCGGTTTCATCCTCCAGCGCACCGTCAAGCACAGCTTGCACGGTTTCATAGTCCATGCCCATTTCGGCCATGCCGGCATGATGTTCGGCAATTCCGGCGGCGAACAGAACGGCAATCGCGATCATCTGCACTGCCGTCTTGCTCTTGGCCAGCCCGGTCACGGCCAGCGTGCCGGAGACATCGCCCAGAAACTCTCGCAGGCCCGAAACAAAGACCTCCCGGAACAGGATCAGGACGGCGGGCAACATGATCATCCAGCCAAGGCTTGAAACAACGCACAGCACCAGAAGCGCGGCGGCAACCATGGCCTTGTCGGCAATCGGGTCGAGCATCGTGCCCAGACGCGTGGTCTGCCGCCAGGCCCGCGCCAGACGCCCGTCAATCCAGTCCGTCACCGAAGCGCCCACGAAAAGCGCCAGCCCCGCCCAATCCGCCAGCGGACGGGGCAGCAGCAAAAATACGACGGCCAGCGCCGGAGCCGCGGCCAGGCGCAAGAGGGTGAGATAGGTGGGGATCGTCATGTCTCTCTCCTACCTCATATGAAGCGCAGCGCAACCGGTCCCGCGCACCGCGGCCGCGCGAGGCCG
>JBCDEC010000232.1:0-7695 GCA_039179965.1 Pseudomonadota bacterium | reverse complement strand
GATGAAGACCCCCGACCACGAAGACACCTTCTTCCGGGATTTCATCGGCTATTCCATCGGTACCCTGGGCATTCACAGGCTCGGCTTCCTGTTGGCGATTAATGCCGTCTTCTTCTCAGCCGTCTGCATCATCATCTCCGGCCCGGTCTGGACCAAGAGCTGGCCCGAATGGTGGAACTGGTGGCTTGAACTACCGATTTGGCCAAGTCAGGCGGGGATGTAGTCATGATTGAGTATCAAAACATCTTCACTCAAGTGCAGGTCCAGGGCACCCCAGAGATGGGAATGGACGACAACGGCAAGATGAGCCGGGAACGGATGTTCAAACCCGGCTATTCCAAGCTCGTCGGCTGGGTCGGCAACGCACAGCTCGGGCCCTTCTACCTGGGGTGGACCGGCATCGTGAGCCTCTTTGCAGGCGTGCTCTGGTTCAACATCGTGGGCCTGAACATGCTGGCCCAGGTGAACTGGTCGATCTCGGAGTTCCTGCGGCAGTTCTTCTGGCTCGCGCTTGAGCCGCCCAGCCCGGAATACGGTCTCACCATGCCGCCGCTCAATGACGGTGGCTGGTACATCATTTCCAGTTTCTTCCTGCTGGTCGCTGTCTGCACCTGGTGGCTGCGCACCTATCTGCTCGCGCAAGAGCAGAAGATGGGCAAGCATGTCGCCTGGGCCTTTGCCTCAGCCGTCTGGCTGTTCCTGGTGCTGGGCCTGTTCCGCCCGATCCTGATGGGATCGTGGTCCGAGGCCGTGCCGTACGGGATATTCCCGCATCTGGATTGGACGACGGCATTCTCGATCCGCTACGGCAACCTCTATTACAACCCCTTCCACTGCCTGAGCATTGTGTTCTTGTATGGCTCGGTCCTGCTCTTTGCGATGCACGGCGCGACTATCCTGGCGGTGACCCGCTACGGCGGTGATCGCGAACTGGAACAGATCGTCGACCGCGGCACAGCCACGGAACGGGCCGCCCTGTTCTGGCGCTGGACCATGGGCTTCAACGCCACCATGGAAGGTATCCACCGCTGGGCGTGGTGGTTCGCGGTGCTCACCCCGATCACTGGAGGGATCGGCATCCTGCTGACCGGAACCGTTGTCGACAACTGGTTCATTTGGGCTCAGGAGCACAACTTCGCGCCGATCTACGACGGGTCCTATGGCTACGAGGAATACGGCACCTACGAAAACTTCATCGCGGGGGGAGAGTGACGTGCTTTTCAAGTGGTTTAATGACTGGAACCAAGAGAACCCAACCGATGTCTTTGGACCTGCAATTGTCATAGGCGTCGCCGGCGCCGGGGTCTTTGTGGCCGCAATGCTTGTCGCCTTCGGTCAGCCCTTTTCCACAGTCTCCATGCAGACCGGTCCCCGCGGAACTGGCATGTCGGTGCCAGAGTTCGCCTCGCAAGTGTCAAAACCCGATCCCACGATCGAGGCCTATTACACCGAAGAGCCATATGTGCCGGAGGGCGGCGAGCCGCTCGCGCGGGACATATACGAAAATGTTCAGGTGCTGGGAGACCTCACCGAAGACAATTTCAACCGGCTGATGACCGCGATCACGCTCTGGGTGTCACCCGAGGAAGGCTGTGCCTATTGCCATGGTGATGGTGATCTTGAAACCTACGGCGAGGACACGCTTTACACCAAGGTCGTGTCGCGGCGCATGATCGAGATGACCCAGAACATCAACGAAGGCTGGGACGATCATGTGAACGCCAACGCGGAAGTCGGTGTGAACTGCTACACCTGCCACCGGGGGCAGAATGTGCCAAGCGACATCTGGTTCAAGATCACGCCGGTGAACAACCCGACGGCGGCTGCCGGCTGGGCGGGCGTGCAGAACCGGGCGACGTCGCAAAGCCAGTCGACCTCGCTGCCGTCGGATGCTCTGGAGACCTACCTGCTCGATTACGGCATCATCGCTGTACACGATCTGGAAAGCCGCGTCGAAGGATCTCCTGCTGGTGGGGAACTGCCCTCGATCCAGGATACGGAACGCACGTTCTCACTGATGAATTACTTCGACAATTCTCTCGGTGTGAATTGCGTGTTCTGCCACAACTCCCGCGCCTTCTACGACGGCTCGCAAGTGACCCCGCAATGGGGCACCGCCAGCCTGGGCATCGCCATGGTGCAGGAGTTGAACAACGACTACCTCGTGCCTTTGAAGGATGAATATCCCGAAGACCGGCTGGGCCCGCTTCATGCAGATGCACCCAAAGCCGCCTGCCGGACCTGCCACAAGGGCTATCAGCGACCCATGCAGGGTATGAACGTCATCGCAGACTGGCCGGAACTCGCGACCACCGAGGCGCCCGTCTACGAGTGAATGCCGGGGCGCCCGCCTTCGGGCGCCCTGCAACGCCGCACGGATCCTGCGCTTCCTAGGGTCCGCGCACGGGGTTATCCCGAACCCCAAACCGTTCTGTGGCGACAGGACGACCGGCCAGTGCCGCGTTGTGACGCTGTGCACCCAGCCCACGGCGTGGCACTGGCCAATCTCGCAAGGAGATATGACATGACCCAGTTTCCGCTCTTAGACCGTGTTGCCGGCCCCGCAGATCTGCGAGCCCTCAGCGATGCCGAACTGATCCGTCTCGCCGGGGAACTTCGCAGGGAAGTCATCGACATCGTCTCAGAGACGGGCGGTCACCTGGGGTCGTCGCTTGGCGTGGTTGAGCTGACCGTCGCGCTGCATGCCGTATTCAACACGCCCATGGACAAACTGATCTGGGATGTCGGACATCAGTGCTACCCGCACAAGGTTCTGACTGGCCGGCGCGACCGGATGCGGTCCCTGCGCCAGAAGGAGGGGCTCAGCGGGTTCACGAAACGTGCGGAATCCCCGTACGACCCGTTCGGCGCGGCGCATAGTTCGACCTCGATCAGCGCGGCTCTGGGCTTTGCGGTCGGGCGTGACATGGGGCAGCCGACAGGCGACGCGATCGCCGTGATCGGCGATGGCGCGATCAGTGCCGGCATGGCCTATGAGGCGCTGAACAATGCCGGGCACGACGGCCGCAGGCTGTTCGTGATCCTCAATGATAACGAGATGAGCATCGCCCCGCCGGTCGGCGCGATGTCGAGCTATCTGTCGCGACTCTACGCCTCTGAACCCGTCGCCCGAATGCACTCGATGGCCGAAGGTTTCGAGGCCGCGATACCAGAGCCGATGCGCGCGGGTATGAAACGGGCCCGGCAACTGGTCTCTGGCCTGCCCGGCAGCGGGACGCTTTTCGAAGAGCTTGGGTTTGACTATGTCGGCCCGATCGACGGACACAACCTCAACCAGCTTTTGCCGGTGCTGCGCGCGGCCCGGGCCCGGGCAACGGGGCCGGTGCTGATCCATTGTGCGACGGTCAAAGGCAAAGGCTATGCGCCGGCGGAGAAAAGCGCTGACAAGTACCACGGGGTCTCCAAATTCGACGTGCCGACCGGCGCGCAGAACAAGGCCCGCAGCAATTCTCCCAGCTACACGGCGGTCTTTGGCGAGACCCTGACGGATGAGGCCGCCCGCGATCCGTCCGTGGTCGCGGTGACGGCGGCGATGCCATCGGGCACCGGCGTCAAGATCATGGCGGATCGCTTTCCAAAGCGGGTTTTTGACGTCGGGATCGCAGAACAGCATGCCGTCACTTTCGCGGCCGGTATGGCGGCCAGCGGGCTCAAGCCGGTGTGTGCGATCTACTCGACCTTCCTGCAGCGCGGCTATGACCAGGTGGTGCATGACGTGGCCATACAGGGCCTGCCGGTCCGCTTTGCCATCGACCGCGCCGGACTTGTCGGCGCAGATGGAGCAACCCACGCCGGCGCGTTCGATCTGGCCTATCTCTGCAACCTGCCGGGCTTTGTCGTCATGGCGCCTTCGGACGAGGCTGAATTGCGGCATATGATGGCCACAGCCCTGGATCACGACGCCGGCCCGTCTGCGGTCCGCTTTCCGCGGGGCAATGGCCCCGGCGTCGAACTGCCCGAACGCGGCGACGTCCTGGCGATCGGCAAAGGTCGTATCGTGCGGGAGGGATCGGAGGTTGCGATCCTGTCACTGGGCGCCCATCTCGCGGAATGTGAAAAGGCCGCCAATGCCCTGGCGGCTGAAGGTCTCGACATTACTCTGGCCGATGCCCGGTTCGCCAAACCTCTGGACACGGATCTGATTGCGGATCTTGTCAGCCGCCATCGCGTGCTGATCACCGTGGAACAGGGCGCTCAGGGCGGATTCGGAGCGCAGGTTCTGCATCATCTGGCCAATACCGGCGCTCTGGACGGCACGCTTCAGATCCGGACGATGACCTTGCCGGATCGCTTTATCGATCAGGCCAGCCCGGCTGAAATGTATGAAGCCGCTGGCATGACCGCGGACGATATCGCTGACATGGTCCGCAAGATGACGAAGCGCACGGCCTCGTCAAAGGTCGTGCCCATTCGGTCCTAGCAGGCGAGGGGTCTTGGCGGGCGTCCCGTGGGACGCCGGTCCATCAGCTTTCCGCCGGCGGCGAAACCGATTCCAGGTAAGACCAGATGTCTGCGGCCTCTTCGGCTTTTCTCAGCTTGAAGGTCATCTTGCCGCGCGCTTTGCTGTCGTCGAGATAGGCCTTCAGGAACTTCGAAGGATCAGCCACGTATTCCGAAAAATTGGCTTCGTCCCAAACGAGACCTTCACCACCTGCCGTCACCATGTAGTCGGAATATTTGAAATCCGTGGTTCCTGCGACGCGGCCGACCACGCCCCAGAGATTGGGGCCGGTCTTGCCGCCCTTGATGATGGTCTCACCATCTGCGGTTTCAATCATGTGACAGGCTTTGCACTTGTTGAAGGCCTTCTCACCCTTTGCCGGATCGCCATCCGCAAAGGCTTGCGACGCGGCCAGGGTGAGTGCGGCACCTGCAAACAATAGTGTCTTCATATGGGACGTCTCCTCTCGATACCTGTGTGCTAGCTAGCTCTTGGTCCAAAGTGTCAAGAGTTGCGAGCGTTTGTTATGCGACATCGTGTGCAATGGCACACTGCTTCCACAAAACGGTGAGCGCATCGACCAGGTGAGCGATATCGGCGTCGCTGTGCAATGGCGATGGCGTAAAGCGCAGCCGCTCCGTGCCTTTTGGCACCGTCGGATAGTTGATGGGCTGCACATAGATCCCGTAGTCCTGCATCAGAATATCGGACAGCATGCGACACTTGACCGGATCCTTGATCATCACCGGGATGATATGGCTCGGATTGTGGAGATGCGGGATACCTTTGCGATCCAGCATCTCCCGCAGCCGTTGCACCTGGCGGCGCTGCGCCCGGCGTTCGGTATCGCTTTCCTTGAGATGCCGGATGCTGGTTGTCGCTGCCGCGGCCACCGCTGGCGGCAGGGCCGTGGTGAAGATAAATCCGCTCGAAAAGCTGCGCAGGAAGTCACACAGCGCCGCTGAGCCCGTCACGTATCCGCCAATGCAGCCATAGGCCTTGCCCAGCGTGCCTTCGATCAGCGTGATGCGATCCGCAAGACCTTCGCGTTCGCTGATACCGCCGCCGCGTGGGCCATAGAGACCGACGGCATGCACCTCATCGAGATAGGTCATCGCACCATGTTTTTCGGCGACTTCCACAATCTCTTTCATCGGGCAGATGTCACCATCCATCGAGTAGACCGATTCAAAAGCCACGATCTTGGAGGTGTTGGCCGGCAGCGACGACAGCTTGCGATCAAGATCTTCGGGATCGTTGTGCTTCCAGATCATCTTCTTGGCCCGCGAGTGGCGGATGCCTTCGATCATCGAGGCGTGGTTCAACTCATCCGAGAGGATCACCGCATCGGGAAGCCGCGAGCCCAGGGTCGAGAGGGACGCCCAGTTGGACACATAGCCCGAGGTGAAGACCAGCGCGGCTTCCTTGCGGTGCAGATCCGCAAGTTCTTTTTCCAGCGCCACATGATGCAGGTTTGTGCCCGAGATGTTCCGGGTTCCCCCGGCGCCCACGCCACAGCTGTCGATGACCTCTTTCATCCGCTCCCGCACGGCCGGATTCTGACCCATGCCGAGGTAGTCGTTTGAACACCACACGGTCACCTTGTCGGGTGCGTCGTCATCATGTGACTTGGCCGTCGGGAAAGCGCCGCAAAGTCGCTCCAGCTCAGCAAAAATCCGGTAGTTGCCCTCGTCTTTCAACTGATTGAGCTGGGCGTTGAAAATCGCGTCAAATTCCATGACGTTCCTCCCTGGCATTCATGTGGACTTGTTTTTGCTCTGGCAGCATCCAGCGCCAGAGTTTGGCATCGGGTAGCGGCAGCACCAGGAGCCAGTGCTCCAGCAGTGCCAGCGCACTCAGTGTGGCCAGCAGGACCTGGGATGCGGCGGCGGCGGCGGTTTCGGCATGGCCGGCGCGCGCGATGAACCAGGCGACCAGCGCGGACAGGATCGTCACTGAAATCGGAAAGAACCAGTTCATCCGGGCAATCCGGAAATGACTGGGCAGGTGCGCCAGATGGGCGGGCAGGAACTCGACGTTGAACCGGGGCACGCCGAAGAACAGGTTCAGCTTGGCGGATACACGGGCCACGAAAAGAATGCCGAAACACCAGGCACCGATCGGGTTGGGTTGGTCCCAACTGAGAAGGCACAGGGCAATGGCTATGAGAACCAGCAGGCATTCATGATAGGCGATGGTGCCCCAGGCGCGGATAAACCGTTCAAACGGCGGAGAGTCCGGCGGGCAGGGATAGGCGTTCGGGCCAGTGATAATGCCGGTCAGAAACGCCAGTTCAATCCAGCCCCAGATCGCCAGGGCCGACGCAAATCCAAGATAGATCGACGCGATATCCGTCTGGCTCATCGAGATGGCAAGCCCGGCGAGACCCCCGCCCAGAAACGGCAGAGACCACAAGGTCGCGCGACCGCGCCCACCGGCGCTGAGGCGCACCACCAACAGGATCGCCCCGGTGGAGAACCACCAGAGAAACAGGGCAGCAAGTGCCGCGATCCAGGAGGCGGTGATCATCAGTAGCAGGGCTCCATCCGGGTGTGCTCTGGCACCTGATGGCGCTTGGCCGGGATCAGATAGAGCGCCAGAAAGGCGCGACCCGCGCGCGCAGAGCCCCAAAGCTGTGCGAGCCTGGCGTTCAGCCCCTTGCCCGCCTTGGCCTCGGCAATCGCCACATTCGCGTGATAGAGTGCGCGGCAGTTTTTGAGCCAGCGCGGATCATCGATATCGAGCGTGATGGGAAAGATCTGCTTGGTCAGTTCACTGGTCTTCACAAAGACCTCATGGGCATACCAGTCGGGGTCCACACCCAAGGCTTCGTGAAACGCCGGGCGCTGATGATCGCGCACGAACATCGTTGCGTAAACGGCTGTCAGGAAGAACTTGATCCACAGAACATTGCCGCCGCTGGTCAGCTTGGGATCGGTCTTCATCAGCAGCGCGAAGGCCTCGCCATGGCTGAATTCGTCATTGCACCATTCCCGGAACCACTTGAAGATCGGGTGAAACCGGTACTCCGGGTTTTCCTGAAGGTGGCGGAAGATCGTGATGTACCGGGCGTAGCCGATTTTTTCCGACAGATATGTCGCGTAGTAGATGAACTTGGGCCGGAAGTAGGTGTATTTCTTCTTTTGCGTCAGAAACCCGAGGTTCACCGCCACACCGGCCTCCCGCAGCGCGTCGTTGATGAAGCCGGCGTGCCGCGCCTCGTCCCGTGCCAT
>JBCDEC010000231.1:0-7698 GCA_039179965.1 Pseudomonadota bacterium | reverse complement strand
GCGTGTCGCTGACAAAGGTCCCCGCGCCCACCCGCGCCACCAGCATGCCTTCCGAAACCAGACGGTCAATCGCGTCGATCACTGTGGTGCGCGAGACCCCGGTTTCCTTGGCCAGCGTACGCGTTGCGGGCAGCCGCTCCCCGGCCCTGAGCCCGCCCGACAGGATGACGTCCCGCAGCGCCTGATAGAGCTGAACGGAAATGTTCTTGCGCGCGCCGCGATCAAGGCGGATAGCGGACAAAAGGGCTCCGGCGGTGTGTTTCATGGGCCTCGTCAGGAAAAGGTTGCGCCGGATTGGACCGGAGGCTAGAGCGAATTGGTTATGGTCTTCAGTCCAATTTGCATACAGATTGGCCGGGCCCAATTCAATTCTTCCCGACAGGCACATCATGAAATTGCACTCGATCGAAACATTTGCGGATGAATTTGTCTGCTTTACACGCATCACCACGGAGACCGGAGCGACCGGTTGGGGCCAGGTGGCGCCCTACCATGCGGATATCACGGCGCAGGTCGTCCACCGGCAGGTGGCGCCGCACGTGCTGGGATCGGACACCGGAGACATCGACGCGCTTCTCGATCTGGTGCGTGACCGCGAGCACAAGTTTCCCGGCTCTTATCTGCGGCGCGCCATGGGCGGTTTGGACACCGCGATCTGGGATATGCGGGGACGGCAGGCGGGCCAACCCGTCTGCGTGCTTCTGGGCGGCACGCCGGGCAAGATCCGCGCCTATGGCTCCTCGATGAAGCGCGACATCACGCCTCGGGAGGAAGCCGACCGCCTCGCCCGTTTGCGGGATTCCCACGGCTATGACGCCTTCAAGTTCCGCATCGGCGCAGAGGTTGGGCGCGATCAGGATGAATGGCCGGGCCGCACCGAAGAGATCGTGCCCTTGATGCGCAAGACCATGGATAACGAGGTTGAACTCATGGTCGATGCCAATTCCTGCTATTCGCCCGCCAAGGCCATCGACGTCGGCAAGATGCTGGAAGACAACGGGGTTTCGCACTTTGAAGAGCCCTGCCCCTATTGGGAATTCGCGCAGACGAAAGAGGTCACCGACGCGCTGGACATCGACGTCACGGGCGGCGAGCAGGACTGCATGATGGCCAATTGGGCTGCGATGATCGAGGGGCGCATTGTGGACGTGCTGCAACCGGATGTCTGCTACCTGGGCGGGATGTCGCGCACCTTGCGCGTGGCGCGCATGGCCGAAGCGGCCGGCTTGCCGGTGACGCCTCATGCGGCGAACCTGTCGATGGTCACGCTCTTTACCATGCACCTGCTGCGCGCCATTCCAAATGCCGGCAAGTATCTGGAGTTTGCCATTGAGGGGGCGGATTACTATCCGTGGCAAGGCGGGCTTTTCACCACGGATCCCTATCGGATCGTCGAGGGTCAGGCCGAGGTGAGCGACGCCCCCGGCTGGGGCGTCGACGTTCACCCCGATTGGCTGGCCAGGGCGCGCTATCAGATCAGCACGGTCTGACGGGTCAGATCGAGCTCAACCGCTGGCCCGCCGTCACAAGCCGTGCGCCGTAATCCGAGATCAATTGCTCGGCGGAGACCAGAAAGGATGGTCCGCCGACGTTCAGCCCGTAGAGCCGCTCGCTCGCCGGCGCGCGGACCGGAACGGCCAGCCCGTTGACCTCTTTGCGCCAGTCTCCAAAGGAAGTGACATAGCCATGCGCGCAATAGCTGGCCTCGGCAGAGGCCACACTGTCTCTGATCGCGGCCTCCTGTTCGGGCTTGTCCTCTACCGCCAGATGAATGAGATGCGCGCGTTCCTCTTCGGACATGCCCATCAGCACCGCCCGCCCGATGGCCGAGAAAAAGAGCGGCAGGCGCGCGCCGACCTCCATGGTCAGCGAAACGGCCTGATCGGTTTGCAGCACGGTCACATAGACCACGTGCAACCGGTGCCGTTCCGCCAGCGCCGCGGTCACAAAGTGGTTCGGACCCTCGCAGAGCTTGGCCATTTCTTCCTTGGCGCGCTCGGCCAGTTCCATCTGCGCCAGAACGCTGTAGCCTAGCGAGAGAACACCCGCGCCGAGACGATAGGTGCCGTCGCTGTCGGATTGCACCAGATACCCCAGTTTGCACAGCGTATAAGTCAGCCGGCTCACCGTCGGTTTTGGCAGCCCCGTACGGGCGGCGATCTGTTGATTGGTCAGGGCGCGTTCATCGGCGCGAAAACAGCGCAGCACGTCAAAGCCACGCGCAATCGAGGTGACAAAATTGCGGTCTGTTTCAACGCCCGTCTCCTCTATATCCATGGCCCTGTCCTCCGATCCCAAACGCAGGCGCCTGCCAGCCTCACTTGGTGCCGCAGCAGTCTGCATTGCGAAAACGTATTCCGCAAGACATCAGGCTGAGCAGGGTCGCGCGCCGGACTCGATCAGGGAGGGATCAGGTAACAGCGGGCTAGAGGATAAAATCCGATGCCGTGACGCCCAGGACGTCCGTCAGGATCACTTTCATATCCGTCTGACCATCGGCGTCGGCGTCCACGGACACGATGGTGTTGCCGTTGCGCTCCTGCGTGGCGACCGTTGCGCGTTTGCCATTCGCCCCACCGTCGATGGCCACGCGAAAGTTGTCTGCCATGCCCGACAGACGGATCTTGTCGAGGCCTGTCTCAAAGTCCTGAATTCGATCAAAACGCGTCTCGGCAATACTGTCGGAGACATCTGTATAGCGAAAGACGTCGGCCCCGTTCTGCCCGAACAGGCGGTCAAACCCCGCGCCGCCGAAGATCACGTCACTGCCATTTCCACCGCGCAATTCGTCGTCGCCCTTTTGACCGCGCAGCACATCATCATGCTTACCGCCAAAGAGCTGGTCCGCTCCGCGCCCGCCGGACATGTCGTCTTTGCCATTGCCGCCGCGCAGATCATCGTCACCATCCCGGCCAAGCAGTGTATCGTCGCCATTCTCCCCGCGCAGCTTGTCGTCGCCCTTGCCGCCATCCAGAACATTGGCCGCGCGATTGCCGATGATCGTGTCATTGCGCTGACCGCCAATTGCATTTTCGATCAGCGCGCGTGGATCATTGTCGACCAGACGGGCATTGGCCAGATTGCCATCGGCGATCCGGGAGGCCTTGTCGGAGCCGGAATCGAGATCGGCCAGCTGCGCCGACGAAAAGGTTGACCAGGCACCGGGCCGCAGATCGATGTCCAGCTTGCGGCTGTAGTTGGTCAGATCATAAGTGTCCGTGCCATCGCCGTCCCAGATGGTGCGGAAGATGCGGTTGCCGGCCGGATCGCCCTGCCCCACACCATTGATCGACATTTCGCCCGTGGTTGGGCTGAAGGAATAGACGGTATCGCCGGACCAGACTTCGCCCGAAGTGGAATAGTTTGCGCCATACATGAACTGCAGCGCGGCGATGTCGAGCTGCATGTAGGATTGGGCGTAGTCCACGGCTCCGATCGTGTAGAAATCCTCCGTGTCGCCGACATAAGAGGAATAGGTCATGACCGTATATTCGACACTGTCATAGGCGGTGCCGTTGAAGCTGGGTTGCTCATGGCCGTGCTCGAGCCCCAGCATATGTCCAAGCTCGTGGATAAAGGTGAAAGCGTCGTAATTGCCGATCTCAGGCGACCGCGTCAGGTTGCCAAAGAAAGCATCCCCGCCTTCTTCACCGGCAAACGGATAATAGGCAGAGGCCGTGGATTCCGAACTGTCATTGGCAAAGCGAAGCGTTGCCCCGGTGTCGCTGGAGGATTCCTGAAACCGCAGCTGCGTGAAGCTGGCGACCATATCCAGCGCGTCGCGCACGGTGTTCTTCTGTGCGGTATTCAGCTCTGAAATGCCGGCGCCGAACTTGTAGCCGTAATCGGCCGAACTGTCGGGAAAAGCATAGCTTAGGACCGGATCCGCCCACTTATAGGTGTAAAGCCAGGACCCGAACAGGTCGTCAGAAGTACCGGTACGTTCAACCGATGCCAAAACTCGTCTCCCTCATCGCACGCGGCGCGTTTCTCAGACCCACCGCCCCCAGTTTGGCGTATCCAATCACAGGGGCCTTTACCAAGTCCTGCGTGCCGCCGTCGGATCTAAATCGAATTTTTGCGGTCTTAGCCGGGCAATGTGCCTTTCTTGAGACCCGCGTTCGGCAATGCCGCGGCCTATTCGCCCGGCGAGGCCGCGCCAGCCAGATCGCTGATACCTCCGTGCGGGGCGAGTTACAGCTCTGATTTTGCGCCACAAAAAGAGCGCGTTCGAGTTCGTTTTCCCGCCCGGCCGAACCGCCCTTGCAACACAGACCAAAGTGTCGACCCGCCGGTGTCATCCTCTTTGTTCGCCTCTCTTCAAGATGGTTTGGATGCAGGAAACCCTGCACATTTTTATGCGCCCATATTCGCCGGATTTTTAACCGGTGCAACGCCGGGCCTCGGCTCACGTGACGATCGGCGGAAAGCGGAGTACCGTGCGGTCATGTCGACCCCAATCACGTCAATCCGAAACCTTGGACCGGCGGTAGAAGCCGCGCTGCACCGAGCGGGCATAACCAGCGCCGAAGCGCTGCGAGACCTGGGTCCGGATGTGGCCTATGCGCGGATGCTCAAAGCCGGCACCAAACCGCATTTCATTGGCTACTATGTTCTGGTGATGGGTCTGCAGGGGCGGCCATGGAACGACTGCAAAGGCAAGGAAAAAGAGGCCCTGCGCAAACGCTTCGACACCATCAAGGCCGAGGCCAGCGATCCCGAACGCGACGCTTTTGAAAGCCTTATGAACGAGATTGGCGTGGTCCCGCGACATCCCGGACCCTGAACGCAAAACGGAGGCCGGAGGCCTCCGTGTCTGTCCATGCGCTCCGATCGGACGTCGGATCAGCCGACGATCTCGCAGCCAGCGAAGAAATAGGCGATTTCAACGGCGGCGGTTTCCGGCGCATCCGAGCCGTGAACCGAGTTTTCGCCGATTGATTCGGCAAATTCCGCGCGCACAGTGCCCGGCGCAGCGTCGGCGGGGTTTGTGGCACCCATCACTTCGCGGTTCTTGGCAATGGCGTCTTCGCCTTCCAGAACCTGTACGACGACGGGTCCAGAGCACATGAAGTCACAGAGTTCGTCATAAAAGGGACGCTCGGCGTGCACGGCATAAAACGCTCCGGCCTGCGCTTTGGTCATGTGGATTCGCTTCTGGCCAACGATCCGCAGGCCCGCCTCCTCGAATTTGGCGTTGATCTTGCCGGTCAGATTGCGGCGGGTTGCATCCGGTTTGATGATCGAAAAGGTGCGTTCCAGAGCCACGGGGGTCTCTCCTGTCCTGCGGCGCAAACGGCCGATGTGAAATCGGCGCCCGCCTAACATGACCGCCGGGCCTTTGGAAAGGGCAAAACCCGCTACTCCCAAGGCGCTGCCGGGTAAGCAGCGGCCAGTGGGAGAGCCGCGAGGGGCCAATGCGGGCCAAAAAGAGTGCCGCCTCTGTCGCTCTGCTCTCTTGCATGCCAGCTCGGTTCAAATTGTAAGCCGGGCGCAATCAACGATCTGATCATCAAAACATCAACGACCCCGTTGCGCCCCACCTCCCCGGGGCGCCGGAAATTTTCAAATTTCCGGTCCGTTTTCTTGCAAGAAAACGGCGGCCCTTGAACGCAGGACCGTGCCGGGGGCTGCGGGCTCTGGCCCCCTGCTCCGGCCTCTGCTAGGCCCCTGCCATGCTGCGGATAGACAACATCACTTACGCCGTGGAAGGCCGGTCCCTTTTCGAAGCGGCCTCCGCCGCGATTCCGACTGGGCACAAGGTCGGGCTGGTCGGGCGCAACGGCACCGGAAAGACCACCTTGTTCCGCCTGATCCGCGGCGAGTTGGCCCTGGAAAACGGTGAGATCGCGCTGCCGTCGCGCGCCCGGATCGGCGGGGTGGCTCAGGAAGCCCCGGCTTCCGAAGTCTCGCTTCTGGACACTGTGTTGGCGGCGGACACAGAACGCGCCGGCCTGCTCGCGGAGGCCGACACAACCGATGATCCCATCCGGATCGCCGAGATCCAGACGCGCCTGGCCGATATCGATGCCTGGTCGGCAGAGGCCCGTGCCGCCGCCATTCTCAAAGGTCTGGGCTTTGATGACGAAGAGCATCACATGCCCTGTGCGGCCTTCTCTGGCGGCTGGCGCATGCGTGTGGCTCTGGCGGCCGTGCTCTTCGCACAGCCCGATCTCCTGTTGCTCGACGAACCCACCAACTACCTGGATCTGGAGGGCGCGTTGTGGCTGGAGACCTATCTGGCAAAGTACCCCCATACGGTTCTGATCATATCTCATGACCGCGGTCTTCTGAACCGGGCGGTGGGATCGATCCTGCATCTGGAGGACCGGTCTCTCACCTTGTATCAGGGCCCCTATCACCAGTTCGCGCGCCAGCGGGCTGAAAAGATCGCCCAGGCCCAGGCCGTCGCCAAGAAACAGGATGCCCGCCGCGCGCATCTGCAATCTTATGTGGACCGGTTTCGCTACAAGGCGGACAAGGCGAAACAGGCCCAATCGCGGCTCAAAGCGCTCTCGAAACTGCAGCCCATCACAACGCCGCAGGAGGCCTCTTTGCGGGCCTTCACGTTCCCGGAACCCGAAGAGATGTCGCCCCCGATCATCAACCTCGAAGGCGGGGTGACCGGGTATGGCGAGACCGAGGTGCTGCGCAGACTCACGTTGCGGATCGACCGGGACGACCGGATCGCTCTGCTGGGGAAAAACGGTCAGGGCAAATCCACCCTGTCCAAGCTCTTGTCGGATCGATTGCCCTTGATGGCGGGCAAAATGACGAAATCGTCAAAGCTGCGCATCGGCTATTTTGCGCAGCATCAGGTCGACGAACTTTACGTTGACGAAACGCCGCTCGAACATCTGCGCCGCTTGCGTCCGAGCGAGGCGCCTGCGCGGTGGCGCGCCCGGCTGGCGGGCTTTGGTCTGGGACCGGCCCAGGCGGAAACCGAGGTCGGGCGCTTGTCCGGCGGCCAGAAGGCACGCCTGTCGCTTCTCATCGCAACGATTGATGCACCGCATATGCTGATCCTTGATGAACCGACGAACCATCTCGATATTGAAAGCCGCGAAGCGCTGGTGGAGGCCCTGACCCAATACGCCGGCGCCGTCATTCTGGTTTCGCATGATATGCATTTGCTCAGTCTCGTGGCTGACCGGCTTTGGCTGGTGTCCGACCACACAGTCCAGCCCTTCGACGGGGATCTGGAGAGCTATCGCGCCTTTCTTCTGGCGCGCGAGAAACCGGTCGAAAAACAACAGTCCAAACGCAAGCCAAAGCGGCTGGGCAAGGACGAAATGACAGCGCTTCGCGCGGACCTGCGCAAATGCGAGGCCCGGATGGAAAAGCTGGAAGAGATGCGCGAGGAACTGGCCCGCCGGCTGGGTGATCCTTCCGCATATCTGGAAGAAAGCGCCGCCAAACGCGAGGCCTGGCAGAAAAAGTATTCCGAAGTAATGGACGCGTTGGAGCGGGCCGAAACTATGTGGGTCGCCGCGGCGGAGAAGCTTGAACTGGCCGAACAGACAGTCTGACAAAATCCGTCAGACCGTCAGAACACTCTGATACGTGGGGACACCGACGCCTGTGGATATACAATTCATCATGACAGCTTTTGTCACTTTGTTTGTGGTGATTGACCCGCTCGGCCTGACGCCCATCTTTGTCGCTCTGACTCAAGGGACAAGCCGCGAAGCGCGCCGC
>JBCDEC010000230.1:0-7718 GCA_039179965.1 Pseudomonadota bacterium | reverse complement strand
TGAATGCCCTCGGTCGGCTCATCCAGCAGCAAGAGCTTCGGCTTGGTGATCAGCGCGCGCCCGATCGCCAGTTGCTGCTGCTGACCGCCGGAAAGATCCCCGCCACGCCGATTCTGCATGTCTTTGAGCACGGGAAAGAGGTCGTAGATCTGATCGGGCACCACGTGATCCCCGCCCGGCAGGCAGCCAAACCCCGTCTCAAGATTCTCGCGCACCGTCATCAGCGGAAATATCTCGCGGCCTTGCGGAACATAGGCAATGCCTTTTCTGGCCAAAACGTGGCTCGCCATGATGCCCAGCGGCTCGCCATCCAAGGAGATCTCTCCGCCCGAGCGTGGATGCACGCCCGCGATGGCCTTTAGCAGAGAGGTCTTGCCCACCCCGTTCGTGCCCATCAGGCAGGTGATCTCGCCAGATGCGGCCTGAAGGCTGACATCATACAGGATCTGGCTTTGCCCGTAGTGCAGGGTCAGGTTTTTCACATCAAGCATCGTCTAGCGCCCCAGATAGACATCGATGACCTCTTGGTTCGAGGTCACATGATCCAGGCTGCCCTCGGCCAGCACCGCACCTTCATGCAGCACCGTCACCTTGCACCCCAGCTTGCGGACAAAGTCCATGTCGTGCTCGACCACGATGACCGCGCGGGTCTTGGCCGCCTCCTTCAGGATCTCGGTTGTATGATCGCGTTCTTCCGGGCTCATACCGGCAGCTGGTTCGTCCACCAGCAAGAGCTGCGGGTCCTGCGCCAGAAGCATCCCGATTTCCAACCATTGCTTCTGCCCATGGGACAACTCGCCGGAGGTGCGGCTCAGCTGATCCACCAGACCGATCTCTTGCGCCAGCGCCCGGATCCGGTCACGGTCCCCACCGGAGCGTTTGTAAAACAGCACGGACCACGGCGCGCGGTCACTCTTGAGCGCCATCGCGAGATTGTCTTCAACAGACTGGTCCTCAAACACGGTCGGTCGCTGGAACTTCCGGCCAACGCCGGCCTGCGCGATGTCGCTTTCCCGCATCGACAGCAGAGAGACCGATTTGTCGCCCCACAGCACGCGGCCCGCATCGGGCCGCGTCTTGCCGGTGACAATGTCCATAAAGGTCGTCTTGCCCGCCCCGTTGGGCCCGATGATCGCGCGCAGCTCCGCCTGCCCGATCTGGAAACTCAGATTGTTGATCGCCTTGAAACCGTCGAAACTGACCGAGACCCCGGACACCTCCAGAAGCGTCTGCTCGCTCATTGCTCGACCTCCCGCTTCGACCCCTTGTCGGGCCCGAAATCGGCGCCGTGCCGGTCTTCGACCCTGGGTTTGACAAACAGATCGACAAGCCCGCCCAGTCCTTTTGGCGCAAAGAGCGTAACCAGCACAAAGCCCAGCCCCAGCAGCACCAGCCACCATTCAGTCCACTCGATGGTGTAAAATCCAAGGTTCACGCTGGGGGCGGCGCCTCCGGTGAACCAGCTCGACAGCAGCGACACCACCACCGCGCCCATGACCGCCCCGTAGAGCCGCCCGCGCCCGCCAATGGCGACCCAAACGGCCAGATAAATCGACGCAATCGGTGCCACTTCGGCGGGGTTGATGATACCCGCCTGCGGGTAATAGAGCGCGCCGGCAATCCCGCAGATCACCGCCGTCAGAGTGAAGACGAACAGCTTGTAGCCTTCCACCGAGTAGCCCAGGAACCGCACCCGCGCCTCGTCGTCGCGAATGCCACGGATGACATTGCCAAACTTGCCGGAGACCACGAAGGCGCCCAGCAGATAGGTCAGGGCAAGCGCAAGCGCCGAGGCCCAGAAGAACCAGAGCGACACGACGGCCTGCCCCTGCGCCTCCAGTCCGGGAATGTTCTGCAAGCCCGAAAGCCCGTTGTTCCCGCGCAACCCGCTGTCGTTCTGAAACAGATAGAGCGACAAGGCCAACGTCATGGCCTGGGTCAGGATCGACAGATACACCCCGGTCACCCGGCTGCGGAACGCGAGCCACCCGAATACCAGCGCCAGCAGGCCCGGCACCAGAACCACCAGCAAAAGCTGCAGGGGCAAAGACCCGGCAAAGGCCCAGATCGCAGGAAACTCGCTGCCGCCCACAACACCAAAGATCTGCGTTGCAATCGCGTCCGAAATCTCGCCCGCCGTCGGCGGCAACTCACCCTGCGCCAGCGAGGCCGCCACGATTGTCTCGGTGCGCGCATACATCAGCCACATGCCGATCATGTATCCGCCCAGCCCGAAGAAGGCGAAATGCCCCAGGCTCAGGATCCCGCAATAGCCCCAGACCAGATCCATCGCGATCGCCGCCATGGCCAGACAGAGCGTCTTGCCCAGGGTCTTCACAAAGGAGGTCGAAATGAACGCGGTCCCCATCGCCTCTGACCCAAAGGTCACGGCCGCTGTAAACACGCCCAACACCGCCAGGAACACCAGAACCGAGGGGTTCTCCATCACGAAAGACCGTCTCATGCGCCCCACCTGCTGCTTCTTCTTGGCCCAAATATCTCCGGGGGAGGCGCCGCAGGCGACGGGGGCAGCGCCCCAGGACACTGCCGATCCATCATGCCTCCGCCGCCCGGCCCTTGAGCGCAATGATCCCGCGCGGTCGGAATTGAATGAAGATGATGATGAAGATGATCATATAGGTCTGCGCCGCCAGCGTATTGGACGGGTTGAACCACTCGATCCCCTTCTGCAGGAACCCGATCATCGTGGCCCCCAGCAGCGTGCCCCAGATATTTCCGACGCCGCCGACAACAACGGTCATAAAACTCTGGACGATGTAGTCGGCGCCCAGTTCCGAGGTCACCTTGGCATAGAGCCCGATCGCCACGCCGGCGATGCCGGCAATGCCCGAGCCCAACCCGAAGGTCAGCATGTTGATCCGGTCCGGATTGATCCCCATCGAAGAGGCCATCCGCGGGTTCTGCGTCACCGCCCGCACCTCAAGCCCCAGCCGGGTCTTGTTCAGTATCAGCAACAGCACCGCCAGGAAGATCAGGGCCAGTACAAAAATCGCAATCCGGATGTAGCTGATCGACACCACATCGTTCAGCACCCAGGCGCCATCAAGCCAGCCCGGCGACGTAAGCGGCCGCGCTTGCGTTCCAAAGATGTTCTTGGCGATCTGCTGAAGCGCGATCGAGATCCCGAAGGTCGCCAGCAGCGTCTCCAGTGGCCGGGCGTAAAGATGGCGAATGATGAGACGCTCCATCGCCACGCCAGCCGCAAATGTCACCACAAAGGCCAGGGGGATCGCTGCAATGATCGAGACCGTGTAATTCGGAATGATCTGCTGGACCACATAGCCCGTGTACGCCCCCATCATGATGAACTCGCCGTGGGCCATATTGATCACCCGCATCACCCCGAAGGTGATGGCCAGCCCGATGGCCGCCAGAAAATAGATCGAGGCCAGCGACAACCCGTCAAGCGCAAGATCCAGAAACTGGTTGGCGCCCACACGGGTGGAGATGGTCACCAGGGCGGTCTCGGCCGCTTCGGTCACCGCCGGATCGGGCTCCTGATAGACCGCCACAAAGGCCGCATCTTCGACCAGGCTTTCGCGGGTCACACCAGGGCTCCAGGCCGGGACATCCGCCTGGGCGGCCATGGCCACATAGGCCGCATCCCGTGCAGCCTGGGTGTCCAGCTCAGCCACCGGCACACCTGCGACCTGACCGTCGGAAATATTGGCGATCAGCACGTCCTTGCGCTCTTTGGCCGTTGGGATGGCCTCCACAACGCCGGCTGAGATCAACATGTCATAGGCGGTGGCGATGGACAGTTCCGGCCCGCCCGGTACAATCGGCCCGGCAACGTTGGCCCCCTCAGGCACCGCGCTTGCCAGCATCGGGCGCGTGGTCAAAAGCGGGTTCAGGGCTGCGCGGGTTTCCACGGTGATGGAGGTCGACAGATCTTCGATCGCGGCAACCCTGGCCGCGCTGTCCGCATCGTAGGCGGCCGTCAACAGCCGCTCCAGTTCCACTTTTCGTGCCTTGATCGCCGCGTCAGGTTCATCCGCGATGGATCCGCGCAATGGCTCCAGATGGCTTTCGTCCGGGTCCCGCTGGATTGCGGACAGCGCATCCAGCCGCCGCGCGGGATCGGGATCCTGCAACTGGAATTGGACCAGAGCCGTCGCGATCACGCCGCGCACGCCGGAGTTCGGCTTGAGCTGTCGGAGTTCGCGTTTGCCGGCTTCGGCGGCGACTTCGCCGGTGTCGAGATCGATCAGCCGGTATGTCTCTTTGTCATCGGTTTCGACATAGAAGAAGAGCTTGTCTTCCCGATGCATCCAGACCTCTTTGTCGCGCCAGCGCTCCAAAAAGGTCTGCACCTCCGGCAACCCGCTGGCAAGCAGATCGGCGATCACCGGATCGATGGTCTTGCGTGAGGCCTTTTCTACAGCGCCCTGATGGGTCTGCAGCACATCCTGCAACGGGCCGGCAACGCCAGGCAGGGCGCTCAGAAGGCAAAAGGCAGCCGCAACCAGAAATCTCAGCATAGACGTCTTTCACCCCGCGCGGAGCAGACGGGAGGCACAACGCCCCCCGCCCCATTCAGTTTAGTAGTTCGACTTCAGCTGCACGCAGCTTTCGGTGTCGGTGTTGTACATACCGCAGCCGAGATCCGACCAGTCCGACTTCAGGACCGCCGATTCCGGCAGGTAGTCAGTCCATGCATCGCCCGGAACCTCTTCGGTCTGAGAGATGATGTCGAACTGACCGTCTTCGGTGATCTCACCGATCAGAACCGGCTTGGCCAGGTGATGGTTGGGCAGCATTGTCGCCGTGCCACCGGTCATATTCGGCGTTTCCATGCCAATGATGGCGGACGAAACCGCGTCAACCTCGGTGGTGCCCGTTTCTTCAACAGCCTGCGCCCAGAGGTTGAAGCCGATCACGGTGGCTTCCATCGGGTCGTTGGTCACACGCTCGTCGCCCATGCGCTCTTTCCACTTCGCGACGAATTCGTCGTTCAGATCCGATTCAGCCGACTGGAAATAGTTCCACGCGGCCAGGTGACCGACGAGGTTGGTCGTGTCCAGGCCCGAGAGCTCTTCTTCACCCACCGAGAAGGCCACGACGGGGATATCGTCCGCCGAGACACCCGCGGCTGCGAGTTCCTTGTAAAAGCCGATGTTGGCGTCGCCGTTGATGGTCGAGATCACGCCGACTTTCTTACCATCCGCGCCAAGCGCGACAACATCTGCCACGATCTTGGACCAGTCGCTGTGACCGAAGGGGGTGTAGTTGACGAAGATGTCTTCGGCCGGGATGCCCTTGGATTGCAGGTAGCTTTCCAGAATGTTGTTGGTGGTCCGGGGATACACATAGTCGGTGCCCAGAAGAGCGAACTTTTCAACGCCCAGTTCGTCCAGGAAATAATCCGTTGCCGGGATCGCCTGCTGGTTGGGAGCGGCACCGGTGTAGAAGACGTTTTTGGAGGATTCTTCGCCTTCATACTGTACGGGATAGAACAGGAGGCCATTCAGCTCTTCGATCACCGGCAGGACGGACTTGCGCGACACCGAAGTCCAGCAGCCAAAGATCACATCCACGTCTTGTACGGTCAGCAGCTCGCGCGCCTTTTCGGCAAAGAGCGGCCAGTCAGACGCAGGGTCGACCACCACGGCTTCAAGCTGCTTGCCCAGCAGGCCGCCCTTGGCGTTCTGCTCGTCGATCATCATCAGGACAGTGTCCTTCAGCGTGGTCTCCGAGATCGCCATGGTCCCCGAGAGCGAGTGCAGCACGCCGACCTTGATGGTATCTTCCTGGGCCAGCACAGGCATGGCCGCCATGGCCAAAGCGCCGCCCAGAAGCGTATTTTTGAGAAGGGTCATCTATACCTCCGCGCGAGGGCGCACGCACAGCACCGGGGGCGGGCCATCTCTGGCACACCGTCCTGGATATCCATGTGTCCCCCGCAACTATCGTTGCATGAGCGTACCGCGGTCTCCGGGTTTGCCGTATGGAACCTGCGTCACGCGCCTCGCCACCTGGAACTGGATGTACCCGCGTCGAGACGGGGAGACGAAAACCGTGATGCCGCATTTGCTCAATCTCTGGTCGCTCCCGGAGAAGGGCGAGACAGCAATTGCCGCATTTGCGGTCACTTTTTTACGCAAGTGCCCGAAAATGAGCCGAATTCTTCACCATCGCTTCCAAGCGACAGTCGGGTTTCCCCTGCTGCACCGGCCGGACTGGGGTGCCGTTCAACGCCACACAGGGCCGGATTACACAGGCACGGCTGATCCGTTCGCCGGCCTGTGGGTGTCCATCTTGGAAGCCCTGTTCGGGCGTTTCGATCAATCTGGCCAGCGAGACGTGTTGGCGGTCAAAATCTTAAGCGCCAGAAGCGCTGCATCGCTTTTCTGACTAAGCGCGGTCAGCAGATGATCGGGGGTATCATCCCGATAGCAGCCCAGGGAGGTTTCGGCGCGACCGACCCGGTTGATATGCAGAGACAAGTCGGATTTCTGCGTTTGGCCGCGAAGTTCGTACTGAAATCCGATCAGAAGATGGCGCTTTTCAAGCGAGACCAAAGGTTCGATGATCAGAAAATTCTGAAACCGCTCGCCCGACTTGCGGTAATTGGTCAGGATCGAGCACGCACTTTCACCCAACATCAAACGCTGGCGGATCACCTGCGGGACCGTCCTGTCCGTCTCCGGACCCTGCAGGAACCGGCAGCTCTGGCCTACGGCAAAGGACCGGTCGTAACCGGTCAGGCTGGTGAATGCCGCATTAACATAGACCAGCGGGAACTCATCCCTGTCATCCTCGGCCAGCGTCACCGGCATCGGCATCGCGTCGCACTTCTTCACAATGGCGTCGAAGAGAAGGCTCATGACTGAAGCCACCGGCCCGCAGGTCTTCCAGCATCCGAATGCAGCGCGGCATCTGTCGGCGCATGTTCTGTGCCAGCGGCGTGCGAGAGGGACAGGCGGTTTGCCCGCATCGCCAGCCGTGGCGCGACCCGGCCATCGGTTTGGGACCGACTTAGGCCGTTCAGAAGACAATCTATCGGCTTCGCCGTATAGTGGACCGGCAGCATGCACGTGACCCTGTTCTCTTTTGGTGCGGTTGTGGTCATGTTGAGCGCAAAAATCAACCATAACGTGCAATGTCGTCAATGAACTCTTGGTTCCGGTCGCGTCAGATTCAAGGGGTGCCGTAGACTGCCCGGGCGGTTGACGCAGGCCCCGCCCCAATCGCCCCGTACGCACCGCAACACTGGTCCCTTGGCCCATCTGGTGCCGATGTGCCTCTGCGGACGTTGAAGACGGGCAAGAAGCAGGTCTTACCGACGGACCGATGCGCAGCTTTGGACCTGCGCGCCGGGCTCTGGCGCCAGGTGGGCACCTTCACGGGTCTTCATGGGCCGAGTCCGAACTTCCGTGGTGATTGCTCTGACCCAAGTCCCGTCGGAACGGGCTGCATCATCCGCAGACACCCCAATGGCGCGCCGGACCCCCTGTATGTGTCCTGAATGGCGATGCCTGCAGCCGGCAGCTCGGGGTGCATCAAGCCAGGCGCGCGGCCTCACTTAAAGCGACCCGCCTAAAACCTGAATCGCGGGGGATTCCCACACGCGTGATTTTGTGATTCATCCTGTTTGGGAGGATGGATCATGTCAGCACCTTTGCCAGACGCGCTTCGGGCGCGGTTTCAGCGATACATTGAGGAAGGGTTAAGCGGTCGCGCGGCGGCATTGCGCT
>JBCDEC010000229.1:0-7724 GCA_039179965.1 Pseudomonadota bacterium | reverse complement strand
GCGATCTGGAGCAGCGCTCGATCCAGCAATCCAAGGGCTCGGTACAATTGCGCCAGCTGCAGCGCGAGGCCGAGGCCAACAGGCTGATCTATGAGAACTTCCTGACCCGGTTCAAGGAAACCTCAGAGCAGGAAGATCTTCAGCAGGCGGATGCACGGCTGATCTCGCCCGCCAAGGAAGGGCGCTTTGCCGGTGTACCGGACGCCCTTATCCTCGGCGGGACTGGAATTCTCGGCCTTATTTTAGGGTTTGGACTGCTGTTCCTCTTCGAACAGCTGAACAACACATTCCGCTCAGAAGACGAAGTCGAGGACAAAACAGGCGTCGGTGTGCTCGCGAGCCTGCCGCGCTTCGGCCGCCGCCGCCGCCGGTCCCAGGTCCTGGATTATGTGCGGGAGAACCCAACCTCCTCACTAGCCGAGGGCATCCGCAACCTGCGCACGGCGCTCTTACTGTCGAATGTCGACAAGCCCCCCAAGGTGATCATGGTCACTTCGTCCCTGCCTGCAGAAGGCAAGTCCACCACCTGCATGCTGCTGGCCGAGATGAGCACGCTGATGGGCAAGAAAGCCATCATCGTCGATTGCGACATCCGCCGCCCAACCCTGCACAAAACCTTCAATGTCAAGAACGAGCATGACATCATCTCGGTCCTGGACGGCTCTGCCGAACTGGAAGAGGTGATCTACAAGGATCCCGAGTCCGACCTGCACGTGCTGCCGGCGGTCCAATCCGCCCCGCAGGCGGCGGACATCCTGTCCTCGCAGCGCTTTGCGGATCTGGTGCAGGCCCTGGCTGAACGCTATGATATCGTGCTGCTGGACAGCCCACCGATCCTGCTGGTCTCGGATGCCAGCGTCGTCGGCAACCACGCAGATGCCGCGATATATGCGGTGCACTGGGACAAGACCCCGCGCGAGGCTGCGACCCGGGGGCTCAAGCAGCTGCGCGACCTTGGGATCCACGTGAACGGCGTTGTCCTGACCCTGGTCGATCGCAAGCGCCAATCTCAGTACAGCTATTACCGCTATGGCTACAGCTACTACCAGAACGACTACTACGTGGATTGACGCCGGGGCCTGACCCGACGCCGGCCGGGTAATCCATTGCCATTGGCCTCCCGGAAGCTCTGCGTCCAGGCGATCCCCAGAACGATTGCAGCGAAACCCGCGGCTGCAGGCATCTGCAGGCTGAAGTCCACCAGGGCATGCAGCCCAGCTGCGACCAACACGGCGACACCCAGTGCCGGGAACGCCCGGCGGCGCTGCCGCCGGGCAAAGCCGGCCCAGATCTGCGCCGAGATCCAGGCCAGGGCCAGGTAGAGCGCCATAGCCGCAGGTACGCCCAGCTCGAACATATTTTGCAGGTAACTGTTATGGGTTAGATCAAACTCCCGACGCGCGATATCCGGTGTCATGAAGGTCCGGAACGCTTCCTGATAGCCTCCGAGCCCATAGCCTAGCCAGGGCGCGCTCTGGATCGCTTGCCAGGTCCGGGTATAAACCTCCGGACGGAGGCCTTCCTGGTCCAGATTGGTGTTCGCCAATTCCTGTAGCAATGTCCCGGCGCCCAGCAGGGCGATCCCGATCGGCAGAGCGAAGGCCAGCATCAGCACAGCCCTGAGGCGCCCCTGCCCCTGCGCACAGAAGATCAACACCCCCAGGCCCACCAGCACCGATGCTGTCCCGGCCCGGGACCCGGTGTAGAAGACCGTGCCAGCCAGAATGGCGACCCCCAGCCAGACCAGCCAGCCCCCCTGCATCAGGTGCTCCATCAAATCGCGGGCAAAACGCCAGCTGCGCTCAGGCCCATCCTGGGTGCGGGCGACTGCCAGAAGGATCAGGGCCAGGCAGCAGAACAGCCCCATGCCCGCGTAAAGTGCATAGGTATTGGGGCCGACGAAACTGGCGGTGACAGAATTGGCGCGGTTCTCACCCAGGATCGGGTTCCAACCCGTCAGGAAGGCGACGATCCCAAAGAGCCCCAGCGCAGAAGACCAAAGCGCCAGGCCCTTCAGCATGTTCTCGGCCCGGCGCGCATCGCGCCCGCTTTGCACGGCAATCCAGAAGAGCGCCGCATAACTCAGCAGACGCAACGCACCGTGCCAGCTGGCCTCCGGATCGACGGCAATCGAACCGGGGGAGAGGCCCGCCTCGGCCCAGGCTGGGTGTGCCCAGCCCTCGATTGGTGCCGGCCCCGCCTGCACAAGCGCCCAGAGCACAACGCACAGCCAAAGGAGCGCTGCAGGCCAGAGCCGCTTGAACCGCCGCCCTGCCCCGCTGGCCGTGCCCAGATCCAGCAGCATCTGCAGCGCCAGCAACACGAAAGCCACCCCGGCAAGGGCCAGCCAGCCAACGGGGCGGTTCGCCGCCAGGATCAGGGCAGAGGCGCAGGTTGCCGACAGCGCCAGCCAACCCAGCAGAGCTTGGGCACGGTCACGCAGCGGCGGGCTGCGGCGGGGCGTCTTGGAATCTGTCATCAGGAGAAGGAGTTTACGGCTGTACCGGTGCAACAATACTGAACGCGACCCAAACGGTCTGACCCTCGGACTCGCCGCTCAGAACCAGAAACTGCCCCCAGCCATTCTGATTACCGATCTCGGCCAGCGGCGTACCACCAGAGAGGCGTGTGACGACGGGATTGCCCGTGCCAGGGCCGGAACGGGCATTGACCAGGGGGCGGTTCACCTGGTGCGTCGGGGCAGGACCCGCCGATTGCGCGGCCGCCGCGGGAGGGGTTGCTGCCGTCACGGGCTGTTCCGGGGCGGCCTGGGGTGCAGGTACTGGTGTCTCGCCCTGGGCAGCCGGAGCCTCCGAGGCGGTTGGTGGTGCGCTCCCTGCCGCAGCACTGCCCGTGGTCTCCGGTGCCAGGGTTTGCGGAGCTTGCGATGTCCCTGCCGGGGCCGCGTCCGTGGGCCCGGTTTCACTCTCCGGTTCGGCCAGCGGGGCACCGGTTAATGCATAGGCACGCCCGTCAATCTCCAGAAGCGTGATGGACCAGCACTCGGCAGCCTCAAGCGCATCGTCGCATTGCGCCTCGGCCTGGCCATAGACCGGGCGCGAGGCACCCTGCTGCAGGACCATGCCGCGAAACTCCAGCCCATCGCCCTCAAGGCTCGAGCTGATGACGACATTGGTGAAGTCGAATGTCTCGGACTCACGCAGCATCTTCTGCATGCCGATTCGCGACGACGCCATGCGGGCCTCGGCCATCAGGCGCTCGCGTACGGTGTCGGGATCGGGTCGATTGAACCACCAGTACCCCGCCGCAGCACCGGCTAAAACAATCAAAAGAAGAATTGCGCGCATAAGCACTCTACCTTGTCACGAGAACGCCGGCCCGACGAGGCTGTTTTGCCGAAATTCGGCGCTAGATCATGGCCAACATCACACAGAGTCAACGCTTTTATGGTCCGAATACAAAACTGCGGCAGCATCGGGAATTGCCTTTGCCAGGACCTTCCCGTAGTTTCGGTTCTCACTTTAAAAGCATTGGGCTTTGGCTATTTGAAGCACATGGGCTTTTAAAGACCGGCAGGTCGAGATTCGAGGGTGATATCATGCGGAAGTTCCTGGCAGCCACTGCGCTTTGCGCCCTTGTCGCAGGACCCGCTGCTTATGCAGCGGTGAACCAGACCTTGCCCAATGGCGTGATCACGCAACTGGGAACCGCCAGCACACCTGGTGAGATCGCAGCGCTTGCCCTGTCCAACCCCGATCTCGCACCAACCATCATCTGCCAGGCACAAAGCCTTGGTGTTGGGACACCAGACCAGGTGGTCAGCGCGGCCGAGACCACGAACCCCAGCGCCGTTCAGGGCCTGGTGCGTGCTGCCGTCGAATGCTCACCCGCCAACGGTGAGGGGATTGCCCGCGCCGGGCTGTTGCTGCTGAACGCAGCGCCAGGCCAGGCGCCCGGGATTGCGGACACCGCCGTGCAGGGTCTTGTCGATGCAGGCGTAGACAATGCGGTGATTGCCCGCGAAAGCGCCGAGATCGCCTCGGCCCTGTTCGCCCTGGTGCCACCGGCCACCCAAGGCCCGGTCGCCGAGGCGATTGCCCAAGCCACGCCGGACACGACAGATACTGCGGGGACGATTGTCGAAGCGGCCGATGGAATTGAAACCGCGGGCCCGCTGCTGCCCTTCGGTGATCGCCGGGCGCGGCCGCTCTCGCGCGTGCCGAGTTTCGTACAATTACCGACGGCTGCCAGCCCAAACTGAGTTCGGCGCCTGCGAGGAGAACGGGGAGCCCACATGCGGCGTTTGTTTATTTACGTGGTTCTGACCACTGGTATCGCCATGCCTGCAACCGCGCAGGAGACACCTGAAGGGATCCGGGCCGGCGCATTCATCATTCAACCGTCCGTTTCCTTGGGCGTGGGCTACGACACCAACATCTTCCTTGAAGAGACCAACGAAGATGCCAGCTTCGTGGCGACCGTATCGCCGCGCGTGAACGTGATCTCGGACTGGAACCGGCATGAAGTGGCGCTGACAGCGGGCGGCAGTTACGCTCTGATCGCAGACAGCTCCGACGATAATGCCTTCCAGTTCGATGTGGGCCTCAGCGGACTTCTGGATGTGACCCGCGCCGTCGGTATTACCGGCAATATCGGCTACGAGTTCGTCTCGGAGGCGCGCGGCGAAGACGATACCGGGCTCGGCATCACCGAGCCTGTGACCTCGCATAATGTCAGCGCAGGGCTTGGTGCGGATGTGGTCTTCGGGCGCGTCCGGGTCTCGCCCTTCGGCGGCGTGCTGATGCGGGACTTCCAGGATGTGAACCTGATCGGCGGCGGTGTCGATAACCAGGATGACCGGGACCGGGTCGAGTACAATGCGGGCCTGGAGCTCGGCTATTCCGTGCGCCGCGGCATCGAGGGCTTCGTGCGCGGCCAGTACGGCCGGATCAACTTTCAGGAAGCCGTGGACGATGCGGGCGTCAACCGGGACTCCGATGGCTGGCGCGTGCTGGCCGGGGTCAAGGTTGATCTGACCCGGCTGATCGAGGCCTCAGCAGGGTTTGGGTATGAAACCCGTGACTTCGAAGACCCGACACTCAGCTCTGTCAGTGGCCCTTCCGCAGAGTTGGGCGTAAGCTGGTCGATCACCCCGCTGACCACGCTGAATTTCGACGCCTCCCGCTCTTTCCAGGAAACGACGATCACGGGTTCATCCGTAACCAACAATACCACGCTCCAGTTCGGCGTGGATCATGCGCTCCTGCGCAATCTCGATCTCGGGGCTACGTTGACTTATGCTCTCGAAGATTTCGAAGGCATCAACAGGGAAGATAACCTGTTCGGAGTTAGATTGAAGGCCGATTGGCGGGTTATGCGACTGTTGACGCTCACACCTTCGTATCAGTTCCGGCTGGGAGATTCGAATTCTGCGGGCGAGGACTACACGGACCATCGGTTTTTCCTCACCGCGACCTACGGATTCCAGTAATATCTATCCCTCCGGATAGATCTTGGATGAGCGAGGAAGCCATGCGGCCATACCGTATCTGGACTGTTCTGTGCGCAGCCCTCGGGCTGATGATGTGGATGCAAACTCCGGCTGCCGCACAGTCGGGCTATCAACTCGCCTCGGGCGATCAGCTGCGCATCACGGTGCATGGCGAGGAGGAGCTTTCCGGCCAGTTCCAGCTCGACGGACAGGGTGTCTTCTCCATGCCACTGATCGGCCCGGTCAATGCAGGCGGGCTGACCGCACGTCAACTGGAAGGCCGCGTTGCCGAGTTGTACCTGGACGGCTTCCTGAAGAACCCGCAGATCTCGATCGAGGTGCTGAACTACCGCCCGTTCTATATCCTGGGCGAGGTCGGCAGCCCCGGCGGCTATCCGTTCAAACCGGGCATGACCATCCTGAACGCGGCCGCCCTGGCCGGCGGCTTCACCGTGCGCGCGGATGAGGACGACATTCGTGTCACCCGCGGCGGCGAGGGCGACCCCCAGGTCATGTCCGTGGACACCATCGTCCAACCGGGCGACATCATCCGGGTGACCGAGCGGATCTTCTAGGACAGTGACCTGCGGTCTAAACGCCCGCAAACCCTTCGAGCCAGTGATGAATCCCAAGCTCGGCCACCGAGCGGTATCCTGACCCAGTGTCAGCAGCCACTTTGGTGCGGAGCCCATCTGGTCCCCATAGGTCGACTTCTTTGGTCCGCTGAGCAGCCGCTGCCGCACTCAGTGGGAGCTCGCCATCCCACCCGCCCAGTGAAACGCCGATATCGGGTTCCGGGTCTTTCATCTCAAAGACCTTGGGCAAGGCGTCCCACCCACCCACGTTTGCACCCGTTGCCTCATAGCTCGCTGGATATTCGGGATCGTTTGTGGACAAGGCATCCGTCGACGCGCGCTGACTCCAACTGACGCGGCTGAACAACGCTGTGTCGTCTTTCCCGCTGGCCGCGAACCTCTCGACCGCGTTGTTTACGTCGGTCCAGGGCTTCAGCTTTGCATCGGAAACATACCGTGTCCGGGTCCGGATGGAGTTGAACGCAGTGACGAATTCAAAACACGCGGGACTTTCCTTTGGGTCATCAGGATCGAGAAACTTGATGATCTTTCCGCCGGTGTTCGAGAGATCTTCGGCACGCGAGAGGTTCAGGAACCTGTTTGCCACGAAAGCGCCGTTTCGAATTGCGACTGCATCACAGGAAATCGCGGCGTGGACCTGAAAGAACAGATTTTCTGCCACCAACCACCCATGTAACCCACCTTCCGGCTCTACGGCATTATCGCGGATGTAAGAGAAGCGGTTCCGATAGATCCTCACATTGCGATTTCGTGACACAGACGGCTTTCCCCCGGAAACAGAGACCCGCCTGCCCGGGACCTGCATCCTGATGGCATTGAAAGCGTGAGACACATCGCAATCGCGAATAGTGACGTCGCCGCTGATGTCATAACTCTCGAACATCGCCCCGTTGAACCAGCTCTTGTCGGCAAATCCACTCCGCTTCTTGACCTCCTTCCAACGTGCGCGCCCCCTCCACATGTCGTGATTGGGATCTTGCACCCAGGTAATGCCTTCGAGCAGCAGGTTTCGCGTCCTTCTGAAGAATGCGTTCCGCGCAAAGATCACATGACGCGCGCCGGTGCCCTTGAGGCCGGAGAAGACAATTTCCGATGCGCCGCGCAGGTAGAAGACAGCCGGCCAGCAATTGCGGAACTGGATCCTTTCGAAGCGGACATTCGAAACTCCGGTGAGCTTGACGAAGGCCCAGTGACTGTCAGTGGCCCAGGAGTCCGAATACAGCCCATCCTCAGGCGATCTGTCGCCGTCAAACACCGCGGGATCGTCCTCATCTTTTGGGCCAATGATTGTGATCGGCGCATCATTGCTCCCGCCCCGCCCCATGCTCACGGGGTCGCGATAAACGCCCGGCGTCAATCGGATCACGTCCCCAGGGCGAGCCTTGTTTATCGCGGTCTGAAGATCAAAGATCGTCAGATCCTGCCCACCGATCTCGATCTTTCGCAGTTGAGGTCCTGCCAGAATATCTGCCATGAAATTAGCTCCAAAAAAATTCTAATGGATCGATGATGCATCGAACTCATATTCATTCCAAGACTTGTTTTGGCGACTGCCAGATCGGCAGCGGCAATCTCTAGGCTTCTCTACAGGCAGAGGGATTTTGCGCATGGTTTTAGCACGCTATCAGCACCCAATATTATTTACATTACCAATAATTTTAAAATATTAATCTTCG
>JBCDEC010000228.1:0-7729 GCA_039179965.1 Pseudomonadota bacterium | reverse complement strand
GGCGATTGTCGTATCGCTGTCCTGGGTGACCTTTTGGGTCCCGCCGGGGCGGTATGAATTCCAGATCGGGATTTGCGCAACTGCCTTGCTGACCGCCATGGCGCTGAACTTTTCAATTGCCTCCAGCTTGCCGCCCGTCGGGTATCTCACGATCATGGACAGGCTGGTGATCTGGGCGGTGCTCTGTATTTTTATGGCGTCGGTGCAGGCACTGGTCACCGCCAGACTGGTTGTCAAAGACCGAGAGAGCGCCGCGCTGAGAATCGATTTGTATTCGCGCTGCATCTTTCCGTTGGCCTTCATGGGCGGTTGGTGGCTGATCATCGCGTCTGTTTGAAGCGGCATCCAAAGTGGGGCGCCAACCTCGGTCCTGCGTAGCGACAGGCGCGGCCGGTGTTCTCAGGAAAGTCTCACGCATTGTGTATTTTTCGTTACCCTCTCCGTCTTGGTTTGCTACAACACCAGGTAGAACGAAGGACAACATGTGGGCTGGGGCGGTTTGACGATCACATCATCTGAGGGTCGGAGGCGGTTTTACGCTCTGGCGGCTGCATCGCTATGCGGCCTCGCGCCAGGCCTGGCTGGCGCGTTTGAAGCCTCACTCTCAGCGCCCGGTGCCCCGGAATCATTGGAAAAACGCCTTAAGGCCGGCTCGCTGACCCTGACGCTCGCCGACGATGATGAAGCCGACAGTACCTCTGGTGAGATCATTGCGGCGGCCCGGTCCGATTACAGCACCATGGTCAGCCTGCTGTACAACGCCGGCTATTTCGGACCTCAGGTCAATATTCTGGTCGACGGGCGCGAAGCGGCGTCAATCCCGCCTCTTGATGCACCATCAACCATCAACCAAGTGCAAATCACCGTCGATCCGGGGCGGCTTTTTACCTTTGGACAAGCCGATATCGGTCCGCTTGCGCCGGGAACGGAGCTTCCCGAAGGCTTCCGTATTGGCGAACCGGCCGGGACACGGACCATTCGGACCGCCGCCATTACGTCAATCGACGCCTGGCGCGACGTTGGCCACGCCAAGGCGAACACCGGCAACGAGACGATCATCGCTGATCACCCGAAGGCGCAACTGGATGTAGACGTCGAAATCCTGCCGGGTCCGGTTCTGGACTTTGGGCCGATGACGATCTCGGGCAACAAGGACGTACGCACCGATGCCATCCTGCGAATCGCAGGCTACCCGGAAGGCGAACGCTTCTCCCCCGATGACGTCAATCTTGTCACCCGGCGCCTGCGCAGGACCGGCGCCTTTTCGTCCGTGGCCCTGCGCGAGGCGGACGACCCGAACCCTGACGGCACGCTCGACATGGACCTTGAGGTCGGCGAGCAGCTCAAACGCCGGATCTCCTTCGGCGCGGAAATCTCGTCCGATAACGGGCTGGTGCTGAGCGGCGAGTGGATTCACCGCAATCTGTTTGGCGGCGCCGAACGCCTGAAGATCGAGGCGGAGACCGGCACCGGCTATGCCTCGGATCTTGGTTTTGACGGCAAGCTGAAGGCCCGGCTGGATCTGCCAGCCTATTTCGGCACCGACAACGATCTGTTCTTTTTCGGCGGCATCGAGTTTCTGGACGAGCCGAACTACGACACGATCAACCTCTATGGTGGCGCCGGAATCCGGCGGGTGTTCTCTGAATATCTGGTCGGCGAAGTGTCGTTCGGCCCGTTTTACAGCAACGTGGACGATGCCTATGGCAGCAACCGCAAATTTGAAGAGCTCCGTTTGCCTTCGCGGCTTGAATGGGATCGGCGCGACGATCCTGTCAACGCCACAAAGGGTTTTTACCTGCGCACGGATGTGACCCCCTATGCCGGTATCGGTGAAACCGACAGCGGCGTGTCGACCCTGGTGGATGGACGCACATACCTGCAGGTCACCGATATGTTCGTGCTCGCCGGGCGGGTGCAGGTCGGATCGGTGGTCGGATCATCCCTGTCAGGCACCGCGCCTGATCTCCTGTTCTTTTCCGGTGGCGCCGATACCGTGCGCGGCCAGCCGTATCAGTCGCTGGGTATTCCGGTGGGCGATGAAATCGCCGGCGGGCGGTCGTTTCTGGGTCTGAGCGGCGAAATTCGCGCCCGGGTCACCAGTGCCATCACCCTGGTTGGCTTTTATGACTATGGCATCGTCGGACCCGACAGTTTCATTTCGCAGGACGACCCCAGCCAGGGCGGCGCGGGTCTGGGTCTGCGCTACAGCCTGTCGGGCATCGGGGCGATCCGGGTCGATCTGGGACTGCCGGTCCATGGCGACACCGGCGATGGACTGCAATTTTACATTGGTATCGGACAGGCGTTTTGAGTTTGCGTGATCTGCATAAAGTGACCCTTGCCGGGCTGACAGCGTTCAGCCTGACCGTGCTGCCCGCCCAGGCGCAGGACAGCGACGACGAGGAAAGCGGCGGACGTCTGGTCCGCTTTCTCGAAGATACGCTCTCGGGAGACGGGCGTACCATCAACGTGGTCGGGCTCTCCGGCGCCTTGTCATCACGTGCCACCATCGAACGGCTGGAGGTTTCGGACGATGAAGGCGTGTGGTTCACGCTGGAAAATGCCGTGCTCGACTGGAACCGTCTGGCGCTGGTGCGCGGCCGGTTCTCGGTCAACGAACTGTCTGCCGAGCGAATTGTTGTCGCGCGCGCACCCGGCGCCACCACGTCCGACGACACGGCCCCCGCGCCCGAAGCCACGCCCTTTCAGGTGCCCGAGCTTCCCGTCGCGATCAACATCAGCCAGATTGCCATCCGCGAAATCGATCTGGGCGAAGCGCTGATCGGCACGCCCGCGCAGCTTGGCCTCGACGGAAATCTCTCGCTGGAAAGCGGCGCGCTGGACGCGCGGCTTGATCTGCAGCGCCTCGATCGGGACGGAGACGAGGTGCTTATCGCAACGTCGTTTTCCAACGAAACCAGGATGCTGGACCTCGACCTTCAGGTCACGGAAAGCCCCGGCGGTCTGCTCGGCACCATCATCAGCCTGCCGGGCAACCCGTCGATTGATCTCGACTTGCAGGGCGACGGCCCGCTCAGCGCCTTTGACGCGACACTGGCCCTGAAAACCGATGATGACCTGCGCTTTGGTGGCGATATCACCTTGCAAGGCCTGTCCCCGGAGGAAAACCAATCGGGTGACGTCGAACAGGGACCGCTGCGCTTCAGCGCCAATCTCGGCGGCGACATCCGGCCTCTGCTGCCGGAAGAATTCCACGACTTCTTCGGGCCCGAGACCCGCATTCTCGCCAATGGGCAACGCGATCCCGATGGAGCGACCTCGGTGGAGGCGCTGCGCATCTCGGCAGAGGCCCTGTCGCTTGACGGCGCGCTCGACCTGAGTGCCGAAGGCGCGATCGATACGATCGTTTTGCAAGGTGGAATCCAGCCGCCAACGGGCAACCTGGTGGTGCTGCCTGTTCCGGGCCAGGACACGACCGTCAAAGGCGTGACGCTCGCGGCCAATTTTGATGCCTCGGCCGGGCGCGACTGGACTCTGGATCTGGAGGTGACCCAACTTGCGTCTCCGGACTTCACCCTGGCATCGGCCAGTGTCACGGGTGCGGGTCAGTCCACCGGACCGGAGTCCGAAGACCTGCTCGACGGTCAGATTTCGGCCGACCTGACAGGGCTGGATCTGAGCGACGTCGCACTGGCTCAGGCCGTCGGTGACAGCCTGAGCCTGACCGGCAACTTCCGCCTGATCGACGCGGGCGAATTGATCCTGAATGCGGTGACCTTCACGGGGGCCGGACTGGACGCAACCGCGGATGCCACGCTCGATGGTCTGTACAGCGGTTTGCGGATCGAGGCTGAGGCGGATCTGACCGTTGCTGACATCTCGAGGTTCGAAACCTTGGCGAATGCGCCGCTGAAGGGTGCATTGCAAGCCAGTGTTTCGGGCTATTTTGTACCGCTGAGCGGCGCTTTCGATGTCGATCTGACGGGTACGGCACAGGATCTGGAGGCCGGGATCGAACAGGTTGACCCGCTGCTCACCGGGCAGACCAACCTCGCGCTTCAGGCGGTCCGGGATGAAACCGGCGTGACCCTGCGCAATTTCAACATCGATGGCACAGCGATTACCGCCGATGCGCAAGGCAACCTCAGTTCCAGCGCCACATCGCTGACCTTCAACGCTGCGATCGACGATCTCGCCCGCGTCCTGCCGCAACTGCCCGGCGCCGGACAATTGACCGGCGAGGTCGATCAGATGGGCTCCGCCTATGTCGGGAACGTCTCTCTGACAGCCCCAAATGGCATCAACCTGATCGCCGATGGGCGCTATGAGCAAGGGGCAAGCGAAGCGCGGATCCAAGGCGGCCTGGACGATCTGGGCGTCTTTGTGCCGCAGATGCCGGGCAAGGCAGATCTGTCTGGCAATGTGACGCAGTCAGGCGATGACTTTACCGGCACACTGCAACTCAGCGCCGCTGATGGCAGCAAGATGTCCGCCGACGGCACCTATGGTCCGGGCAAGACCAACGGTCGGCTTGATGCAACGGTGATGGATCTGGGGATCTTCGTGCCGCAGATGCCCGGGCAGGCCGATGTCACCGGTCGCGTGCGCGAAGACGACAATGGTTACACCGGGACCCTGCAGGTGCGCGCTGCCGATGGCAGCACAGTCGTGGCCGACGCAAGCTATGACACCGCCATCAAGGGCACAGTGAACGCCGTGCTGACCAATCTGGGGCTGTTCGTGCCCCAGCTTCCCGGGCAGGCCACGGTGACCGCCGATGTGTCCCAGGCCGGTCAGGCCTATGACGCGACCTTGCAGGCACAGACCGCCGATGGCTCGCAGATCACTGCCGACGGCACCTACGAGGATGGAAAGTCCAACGGCACATTCTCGGCTGCGCTCACGGATCTGGGCGTTTTCGTCTCACAACTGCCGGGCCGGGCGACGGTCAATGGCACCGTCAATCAGGACGGGGAGGCCATCGCCGGCACCGTGCAGGCGCGCCTGGCCAACGGCAGCACCGCCAATGCGCGCGGGACCTACCATCCCGAAGAGACCGAAGGCACCTTCACGGCCACGCTGGCCGATCTGGGCACCTTTGTTCCTCAGATGCCCGGACCAGTGACGGTTTCGGGGGACGTCAAACAGAATGGCACGGCCTATGACGGCACGGTTCAGGCCCGCTCCGCGAACGGCAGCACCGCGAATGCCAAAGGGAGTTACGGGCCGGATGTTCTGAAGGCCACGTTCGATGCGGCGCTGGCCGACCTTGGCGTCTTTGTCCCGCAGATGGTCGGGCGTCTGACCGCGTCCGGAGACGTGACACAAGATGGCGACGCCTATACGGGCAGCCTGCGCGCCCGCGCCGCCGATGGCAGTCGGGTTGACGCAAACGGCACATATGGCGCGGGCCAGACCAAGGGCCAGGTGCAGGCCGACATTGTCAGTCTTGAGGCTTTCGTCCCACAGATGCCCGGGTCGGCCACGCTGTCCGCTCAGGTTGAGGAACGCGACAATGCTTATCGGGGTCAGGTCAACGCGCGCACCGAAAACGGAAGTACGCTGACGGCGCAGGGTGCCTATGGCGACTCTGAGAAGACCGTGACCTTTGACGCCTTGCTGGCAGAGGTGGGCGCCTTCGTCGGTCAGGTTGCCGGAAACGTCCGAATGCAAGGCTCGGCGCAGGAACAATCCGAAGGCACCTACGCCGCCAAGGTCACGATGGATGGCACCGCCGGCATTGCGATGACCGCCGATGGCCAGATCAACCCCCAGGGCGCCAGCAATGTGACCTATGATGCGACCATTGCGCGGGTCGAACGGCTTGTCCCCGATTTTCCCGGCACGCTGCGCTCGCAGGGCAAGGCGTCGCGCAATGCGGACGTCTGGACCATCGACAGCACAACCACGGGGCCTGCCGGCATCAATGCCTCGGTAGCCGGCAGTTTCAACCAGTCGTCCAACACTGCCGACATCACCGCCCGTGGCGAAGCCCTTCTGGCCGCAGCCAATGCGTTCATCTCGCCCATGGCCATCGATGGTCCGGTGAACTTTGATCTGCGGTTGAACGGCGCGCCCGCGCTGGACGCCGTGTCGGGTACGGTCAGCCTGCCCGGCAGCCGCGTGGCCATACCCCAGATCTATGGACGGATAGAACCTCTGACGGGTCAGATCTCGATGTCCGGCGGCTCTGCGCAGGTGGACCTGCGCGGGCAATGGGCGGATGGCGGATCCTTTACCGTTGCCGGGCCTGTCGCACTTTCCGCGCCGTTCCGGGCGGGCGTCAATGTCGGCATCTCCAACCTGGTGCTGACCGATCAGGCGCTGTACCGGACCCTGCTTGACGGTCAGATCAGCATGGAAGGCCCCTTGGCGGGCAACGGACAGATCTCCGGCGTGATCAACGTGGGCACGACCGAGCTTAACATCGCGGCCTCCGCGGGCGGAGCCGGCGGGTCGCCAATCCCGACGATTGAACACGTCGGCGAGACCCAGGCATCCTATCAGACCCGCGAGCGCGCCGGCCTGATCGCCGACGAAGAAGAGGGGGAAGGTGGCGGCGGCCCCGCTTACGGGCTCAACGTCACGATTTCGGCACCCAACCAGATCTTTGTGCGCGGGCGCGGGCTCGACGCGGAGCTGGGGGGCGGTCTAAGCCTGCGAGGGACCACGGCCAACATTGTTCCCGTCGGTCAGATCAACCTGATCCGGGGCCGGCTGGACATCGTCGGGCGGCGGCTTGAACTGGATCGCGGACAGGTGACGCTGCAAGGCAGCTTCGAGCCGTACATCGACTTTGAAGCCTCCAATACCTCTTCGGCCGGAACCGCCACGATCCAGATTTTCGGACCAATTCAAGAGCCGGAGGTTGAGGTCACCTCAGATCCGGAACGGCCGGCGGAGGAGGCACTGGGTCTGCTGATCTTCGGCGATCAGTTTGCCAATCTCTCGCCGCTCAAGATCGCACAGCTCGCCAGTTCCCTGGCCGTGCTGACCGGTCAGCTGGGTGCAGATGGTGGCATTCTCGGCTCGGCGCGCGAGGGTCTGGGCGCGGCCTCGCTCGATCTGACCACCGATGAGGACGGCAATGCCCAGGTGGGTGTCGGAGCCTATTTGTCCGAAGAGATCTACACGGATGTGACCGTCAACACCGAAGGCCGCACAGAGCTTAACCTCAACCTCGATCTCACCAAACGGATCACCGCCAAGGGCCGGGTCGACAGCGAAGGCAACAGCGCGCTCGGTCTCTACTACACACGGGACTTCTGATCTGGTCCGAAGGATCTATATGGGCTGGTCGGCACGGACCGCACATGCGGCACATCCGATCTGCCGCAAACGCTCACCACAATCCCGCGCGGCGGGCCCACTGCTAGGGACCTTCGATCTGACACTGAGTTCACCGATGGATCTCGCGCAAAGCGCCCTCACGTATGGGGCCTCTGATCTGCCCCAAGGGCTCTTTATCCTCTGCCGCGCAGGGCCCGCACAGGCGGCACATCAGATCTGCCACAAACGCTCACCACAATCCCGCGCGGCGGGCCCACTGCTTGGGACCTTCGATCTGACACTGAGTTCACCGATGGATCTCGCGCAAAGCGCCCGCACATATGTGGCCTCTGATCTGCCCCAAGGGCGCGCCATGATCCCGAGCGGCCAGCCTTCCTGCATGGAACTCATGATCTGACCCTAAGGTCTGCCAAGACACTCGCGGGCATGGCCCGCACAGGCGGGACGTGCGAACCGCCTCAAAGGTCCCCGATAG
>JBCDEC010000227.1:0-7729 GCA_039179965.1 Pseudomonadota bacterium | reverse complement strand
GTCCGCGCTTTTCATTCGCGCGCTCTACAAGGCCGAAGAAGTCTTTGATGCGATGCCGGGTAACTACTAAACGCGCCACATCCTCGGCATGTTCTGCGTGGGCCTGATGCTCTATGCGATGCTGCAGTTTACCGGCCAGTACTATGTCGAAGGCGTCGGGTATTCCACCATTCAGGACATTCTCGAAGGCGCGCTGACGACGCCCAGCTTCCTGGTGCTGCTCTGCGCGCTCAAGCTGGTCTCAACCTGTCTGTCGCTGGGATCGGGGGCGTCGGGTGGCGTCTTTTCGCCCTCGCTTTTCATGGGGGCCACTCTGGGCGCGGCATTTGCGCATGTCGTTGGCTATTTCACCCATGTTGGAACAACCGAAGTGGTGCTCTTTGCGGCCGCGGGCATGGTTGCGATGATTGCCGGAACAACCGGCGCCATTCTCACGGCGCTGGTCATGATGGTGGAAATGACAGCGGATTATTCCTTCATCCTGCCCTTGATGATTGTTTCTGCCACAGCGGGCGTTGTCCGCCACTATCTCTGCCCGGAAACGATTTACACGCTCAAACTGATCCGTCGCGGCGAAACCGTGCCTCTGGGGCTGCGATCCGTGGTGCGACCCGCGACGAAGACCACGCCGGAGTGATCGGGGCCCTCAGAGCGCCTGTGCCAAAGGGCCCTCGTTTGCATCGATCTGGTGAAGGCGTTCTGCCGGATGCCCGGTCAGAGCGTTTGCACGTCTGGACGCCGCGGGGGTGCTAGGCCTGGGCGACCGGGGCCGGCACCCGATCCACATGGGCGATTTCCATGCGAGTCAATTCTTCGACCAGCGCGGACCGCGTGGCTGCATGGTTCGGGTCGTCCCACAAATTATGCAACTCTTCGGGGTCATCGCGCAGATGATAGAGCTCGCCCCAGGATATGCCGTCAAACATCGAGAGCCGCCAGTCCAGCGTGCGCAGCGTGTGAACGCGCGGAGATATCCCCAATCCCCGGTTTACCTTCTGATGGTCGTATTGAATGAAGGCCGCATCCCGGCCTCCTGAGAGCAGCGATTGCCCCTGCATGCCGATGGCGGGCTCGATGCGGGCCCGTTCCAATATCGTGACCCCGATGTCATGGGTCTGCCCGATGTCGTCGACCTGTTTGGGCCCGGGCGCGTCAGGATCCGACCAGATGAATGGCACATGGGTCAGTTCTTCGTAGGCCGCGGGGCCTTTGAAGAGCATCTTGTGATCGCCCAAGTGGTCCCCATGATCGGTCGTAAATACGGTCACCGCGCTGCGCGCACCCGGATGGGACCGCACCCGCCCGATGGCATCGTCGATCATGGAAATCATGCCGCAGGTCAGCGCGCGGGCTTCGCGCACCTCTTGTTCGTAGACCCCCAGAACAGCAAAGGTTTCCGGCTGAGCGCGACCGGACTCGCGATCTTCGAGAACGCTCAGGACATGCGGCGGCGGCTGCCAGTCCCTCGCTTTGAAAACGTCGGGGACGGCCATGTCAGCCGGATCGTACATGTCCCAATACCGCCCCGGCGGGTTGAACGGGTGATGAGGATCCGGAAAGGACACCATCAGAAAGAAAGGCTCTTCGCTGTCCGCGTGCGCCTCCAGCCACGCCGAAGCGCGTTCGGCGATATAGCTTGTGGAATACAGCTCTTCGGGCAAGGCCGTGCGGATCGCCTGCGGACAGACATAGTCATGGGGCAATTGGTTCGCGCGCCCAAGCAACCGGTCGACGTCAGGGTCTTGGGCCAGCACCCAGTTGCGGTAGGTGCCCAGGCACTGATCGCCGTGGCGCGTTACAAGTTCCACATGGTCGAACCCGTAAAACGGCAGCGGCGTGTCGTAGCTGTCCTGGTTCGGGTCTTCCGCCAGATAGGTCGCCAGATCATGGCGCACGGCCTGCGCCAACGGTCCCGAGGCCCGGTGAAACCCGGGCCGGGTCTGGGGTGGTTCGTGCGAGGCCGGTCGCCCGGAAAATGTCTGCAGATGGCTCTTTCCAATCAGCGCCGTCTTGTAGCCTGCGTCTCTGAGCAGATCGACGAATGTGACATTGCGTGCGTCGAGCGGAATACCGTTCGCCCGCACGCCATGACTGGCTGGCATGCGGCAGGTCATGAAGCTTGCCCGATTGGGCATGCAGACCGGGCTTGAGACGTAAAACCGAGTCCAAAGCGTTCCATGATCGGCGAGGTCGTCGATGTGCGGCGTTTTCAGAACCGAGTGCCCCGTGCAACCGAGAAAATCCGCCCGATGCTGATCGGTCATGAACAGGATGAAGTTAGGCCGCTTTGACATGGCCCGCCTGCCGGTAGTGGGTGAACAGCACCCCGGCTGTCGCAATCAAGGCTCCGATCCAAACCGGCTCTGGTTTGGCGAGAAGCAGGACGGCAAGACCGAGCCGCGAAACGATCTCCCAGGCGGCCAGTTTCGCGCGGTCGAAAACGGCCAGGGCGGAAGAGACAAGGTAAAGCGCCAGCAGCAGGCGCGCGATCAGCAAGACCATCCCGCCAATGCCCAGGGTTTCGCCATAGCCGGGCAGATAACCCGCCCCGCCGGAGGATTGCGGATCAATGCGTGCCTCGGGGATCAGCAAGAGTTCCGGGTAGAAGGCAAAGATGAACGGCACGACAAACATCACAATCCCTGATCGCACCGCCGAAAGCGAGGTCGCAATCGGTTCAGCCTTGGTGATGGTGGCTGCGGCAAAAGCGGCCAATGCCACGGGCGGCGTAATGGCGCTGGCAACCGCGAAGTAGAAGATGAACATGTGCGAGGTGAACAGCGAAAGACCCAGACCCGCCAACACCGGTCCCATCAGAAGCGCTGCGTTTATATAAGCCGGAACGGCCGGCATCCCCATGCCCAGCAGCACGGCAAGGAACATTGTCATAAGCAATGCAATGAACTGGAAAAAGGTGGAGCCGCTGCCGCCCAGATCGAGGCTGTTGAGCCAGGCCAGCACATCCAGTGAAAGAAACACGGGCAATCCGGTGAAGGCGAGACAGAAGTCGATGATCGAGACGGCCAGGAACATCAGATAAAGCGTCGAAATCAGAATACCGGCGTCCGACAGGGCATCAATGATTTTTCGCGGACGGGACCGGACCTCGGGGTCTAGAAAGAGCAATCCGAGCAGCAACATCACGGCCCACCACCCGGCCGCCCCGGCTGATCCGGCCGAGTTCTGAACCGTCTGCTGCAGCCAGCTCAGGCTTTGCACCTGACAGCCCGTGTCGTCCAAGATCCGCTCTGCGCCCAAGAGCCCGCCCAGCGGACCGCACCCCACCGCATCCTTGCCCGTGAGCAACAGCGACAGGATCATCAGGATCGGACCGAAGATCATCACAAGGTTGAAGAAATCCTGGCGCTCCAGGATCATGTCATCCGTGATATCTCCGATGGCGGTGATGTTTTGCTGGCGCGATTGGAAGACGGCCGACAGAAACAAACAGTAAAAATACGCCATTGCCGGGATCACAGCGGCGATGATCACGGAGGAGTAGGGGATCGCGGTCAGCGACGCGAGAACGAAGGCCGCAACGCCCATCACCGGCGGCATGATCGAGCCGCCCGAGGAGGCTGCAGCTTCGACGCCGCCGGCAAACACCTTGGAAAACCCGCGTTTGATCATCATCGGTATGGTCAGAACACCGGTCGAGAGCACGTTCACGATCGGCCCGCCCGAAATCGTGCCAAACATCGCCGAAGACACGATGGCCGCATGCGCCGGCCCGCCGCGCAGATGGCGTGTCCAGCGAAACGCGAGCTTGATCAGGGATCGCCCGCCCGCCGAGCTTCCAAAGAGCGACCCCAGCACCAGGTAGGGGAAAATCGTGTTGAGCGCGATGTCCATGAACCGGCCCAGCAGGCCCGAGGAATTGTTGACCAGCACGTCATGAACCCGGGGCCGCCCGTCGGCCAGGACACGCGGTTCGCCCGCCAGCTTGGTCACAAGGTACTTGTTGACGTCCTCGACACCGTAAAAATACCAGACCAGTACGGTGAGGATGGTGTAGGTCGAGACCAGGATCGCGACAATGACCAGTGGCAACCCCCAGACCTTTACGTTGTAGGACAGGAACGCGACGATCGCCAAACCGACGATCAGGACAAGCCATCCGCCGGTCGTGTTGACGCATTGCGGGTCTTCAACGGTGGTGGGGGCGGGCAGACCGAGGCTCTGATTGAATTCGGCGGCGGCGGCCAGGCTTTCCTGAATCAGCCTCGCCCGGTCCCCGTTGATCCGGTCGATCAGACAGACGGATTCAATCTCGATCAGGTAAGTGAGCGACACCGTGCAGGCCATCACCACAAGGATGACGTCCATAAACAGGCCAAATCGCCGCCGGAACGCCGTTCTGTTCTGCCACTCGCGCCACATCGAATGCTTGAGAACGACGATCAACATCATCAGCGCAAAAAACAGCGGGTAGAACCATTCGAACGGGAACTTGCGCAGCCTCGCGCCCTGATCACCCAGAACCTCTGCGGCCCAGGCGTCATAACCGGGAATGCCAGGCGTGGAATTCACCAGCCCGATCAAAACCATACCGACGGAGAGAACATAGAGCAGGCGAACGGAAAAACCGGGGCGCCCCTGAGCCTCTGGGGATCTGAGTGTCATGTTGCAGGTCGCTCGACGGAGACGGGCCGGGCGCACATGGCACCCGCCCCATTTCCTGAGGGATTACTTGGCACAGTCAGGCAGCGTGTATCCGGCCTCTTCCCAGGCCGCGACTGCGCCGGGGTGATACTTCAACGGGTTTGGGCCGCACATATCGGTGATCTCGATGTCGACCTCTCCGTGCCACGTCACGGGCATGAAGGGCGCTTTTACGTGATAGATCGTCTCGATGTTTTCGATGAACGCGGCGGTCAAAGCCTTGGCCAGATCGAAATCCATGCTCTTGCTGACGATATCCGCACCGACTGTGCCGGGGCCACGGAAGGTGTCGTCTTCGGACACGACCGTCACCCCTTCGTTATAGCCCATGTCGGAAATGGGCATCGCGAACTTCACCGTGCCCGGCAGCTTGGCCACATTGTCAAAGAGCTCGCTTTCAAAGACCTCGTTGGAGACGGAAAAGATCGTCATGTCTCCGGACGCCAGGCTTGCCGAAACCCGTGGGTCCGGGAAGGACATCGGCAGCACGAAGGCGTCGGCCGACCCGTCTTGCATCGTTTTGACGGCCTGGCCCCAGTTCACCTGGATGCCGTTGTAGCCGGTGCCTTCTTCCATTCCGGTATTGGTCTTGATCAGCAGCCGCGCATTCGTCAACGCCGCGCCACGGGGCGGACCATTGAAGATTGTCTTGCCTTCCAGATCGTCCCAGCCGCCGATGTTGGAGCTGTTGAAAGCCATCAGGCCCTGCACCGAAATTCGGTACGTATAAAGAACCGCGAGATTGTCGGCGAGTTCTGCGCCTTTCTCCGCGCCAAGTCCCGCATAGGGGCCAACGCCCTTGGACAGCAGGAACGGCAGAATGAATGGCGCGGCGGCGATATCGGTCTTGCCCTCGGCAACATTCTGGACCGAGTTCGTCAGAGTCTGCCCGGACGTCACCTGAATATCTGCGACCCCGGCCGTTGCCGCCGCCTCCGACAAGGAGATGATCGAGATACCGGGCGTCGTATTGGGGGCAGCCGTCTCGGCGGTCAGAATGGTTTGGGCATGCGCGCTTGCGGCCAGACATATGGCGGCTCCAAGACTTCCCAAGGCGGTTCGAAACATCATTTTCCTCCCATGACGCTGTTGTCTTTCAGCGGATCCCGTGCGCATCTGCGTGCGATCTGAGATTGTTGCTGAAATTATCGATTTTTTGTGCTTTTTGGTAACTCTAGAGATATTATGGAGCGATGCAATGCCCGACCTGAAGCTTTTCGTTGCCCCTAACACGTGCGCGCGCGTGCCGACCATCGCGTTGGAAGAGATCGGCGTACCCTTTGAGACAGAGCTGGTGCGCACGGCTGCCAAACAGCAGCTTTCGCCAGCATATCTGCAAGTCAATCCGAAGGGGAAAGTGCCCGCCTTGCTTATCGACGGCGCGCCATTGACAGAGAACGTGGCGATCCTGAGCTGGCTGAATGCCACCTATCCGCAGGCCAATCTTCTGCCCCGCACCGAGACAAAGCTCGGGGAATGCGGGCAAATCGCCGATCTGGCCTTTTTCTCGGCGACAGTGCACCCGACCGTCACGCGGGTGGCGATGCCGGTGAAATTCATCAAGGACACTGCATTGTCGTTCGACATTGTGCGGCCCGTGGGCGTCGAAGCGATGAACAAGATCATGGATATGATCGAAGCACGCCTGGCTTCGGGTCCCTGGTGGTATGGTGAATCTTGGTCGGTGGTGGATGGCTATCTCTACTGGGTCTGGGGTCGGATCACCGGCGTCGGCTACTCCGATGAGAAATATCCCAACATTCGGACCCACTTCGAGCGCAGCGATGAACGCCCCGCAGTCCAGCGCGCGATGGCGCGCGAGGCCAAGAACATCGAGGTTTTGAAAGACGAAGGGCTTTTTGTCGCTCCGCGATAGGTCTTTTGCCCCGTCTCGCGCCGATACTCTTCGCCCGACCGCGCGGATCAGACCAGTAAGCCCGGTAAGCCCATACGCAGGGACCAATCCTCAAACCACAAGACGGATTTTACATGAACGTACTCTGGATCATGGCGGACCAGCTGCGGTGGGACTACCTCAGCTGCTACGGCGCATCGCACATGGATACGCCAAATATCGACCGGCTCGCCGCGCAAGGGGTCCGCTTCAACCGCGCCTACGTTCAATCGCCGATATGCGGGCCCAGCCGCATGAGCTTTTACACCGGGCGGTATGTCAGAAGCCACGGGGCCACGTGGAACGGGTTTCCGTTGCGTGTGGGTGAACCAACGCTGGGCGATCATCTCCGGGAAATCGGTGTCGCGAGCACATTGGTTGGCAAAACGCACATGCGGGCGGACAAAGAGGGGATGGAGCGGCTCGGGATCGATCCGGACAGCACCATCGGGGCCCTGGTCAGCGAATGCGGCTTCGATGTCTTCGTGCGCGATGACGGCACCAATGCCGCGACCGACGCGAACCGCCATGCCGAGGATTACGAGGCCTATCTCCGCGCGCATGATATGGGCGGGGAAACGCCATGGGAGGAATGGGCCAACACGGCCGTTGGTCCCGACGGCACGCTTAGATCAGGGTGGCTCCTGGACTCGGCGCCGCTGGCCGCCCGCGTGCCCAAAGAGCATTCCGAAACCGCCTGGCTGACAACGCGGGGGATCGAGTTCATCGAGGCGCAGGGCGACCAGCCCTGGCTTTGCCATCTCAGCTATATCAAGCCGCACTGGCCCTACCTCGCGCCGGCGCCCTATAACGACCTCTATTCCGCACAGGACCTGCCGGCGGTAAACCGGCGAGATGGCGAGCACACCCACCCGCTTATGCGCGAATGGGCCAATACGCGCATCTGCCGGAGTTTCTCGCGCAATCATGTCCGCGACATCGTCGCGCCGGTCTATATGGGTCTGATCAAAGAACTCGACGACAATCTCGGACGCCTGTTTGACTATCTCGCGCAGAGCGGACGGATGCAGGACACTATGGTGGTGTTTTGCTCTGATCACGGCGACAACATGGGCGATCATTGGCTGGGCGAAAAAGACCTCTTCTACGATTGCTCGGCCCGTATCCCGTTGATCGTGTACGATCCGAGATCTGATGCGGATGGCACGCGCG
>JBCDEC010000226.1:0-7777 GCA_039179965.1 Pseudomonadota bacterium | reverse complement strand
CTCGCTGTTGCCCTGGCGCACGGTGCGCCAGAACATTCAACTCGCGCTTGATCTGGCGCGCCATCCCAGAGCGCGCGCAGAGATTGACCAGCTGATTCATCTGGTGGGGCTGGACGGCTTTGCCGACACACGCCCGGCCGCGCTGTCAGGTGGGATGCGCCAGCGCGCGGCGATCGCGCGGGCCCTGGCAACGCGCCCTGCCCTTTTGCTGCTTGATGAACCCTTTGGCGCCGTCGACGAACTGACCCGCGCGCAGTTGGCCCAGGACCTCCCCGGCATTTGGGAGGCCCGCGGCACAACCGCCCTTCTGGTGACGCATTCGGTCCAGGAGGCGGTTCGGCTCTCGGACCGCATCGTGGTCTTCTCGCCGCGCCCGGCCCGCGTTGTCGCCGACATTGCCGTTGATCTGCCGCGTCCGCGCAGCCTGCAGATGACCCACACCGCAGCCTTCGAAGCGGTCACAGAAGCGGTCTTTGAGGCTCTGTCACGCGCAATGGCTGCGCATCTGCCCAATGCGGCGCAATGAGCCCGGGCGCGCGCCTGCTCTGGCCAGCTTTGGGTCCGCTGCTGATTTTGCTGGCCTGGGAACTTGCCACTTTGAATGCCGATCAGGCCTTTGTGGTGGCCAGTCCCAGCGCGATACTGCGCTTCCTGATTGAGAACGCCGGGCTGATGGGCCGCGCTCTGGCGGCCACCCTGCAAAATGCGCTGGCGGGGTTCTTGATTGGCAATCTGGCCGCCCTTCTGCTCGCGGGGCTGGCAATCACCTTGCCGCGCAGCGAGGCGCTGGTGCGCGGGCTGGCCCTGTTGGTCTTTTGCCTGCCGCTGGTGGCAACCGGTCCCATTCTGCGGGTGATCTTTGGACCCGGCCCGTGGCCGGAGATCACATTGGCCGCGCTGGCGGTCTATTACACCACCCTGATCCCGGTTCTGGTCGGCCTGCGCGCGGTTCCGGCCACCTGGCTTGATGTAGTGCAGAGCTATGGGCGTGGCCGGATATCGGCGCTGTTTCATGTGCGCGCACCCGCCTGCCTGCCCTATCTGGTCGCGGGCCTGCAGATCGCCGCGCCCGCCGCCATTCTGGGCGCGATGGTTGGCGAATTCACCGGCGCGGAGCGGGGCCTGGGCGTGCTGACCATCCGGTCCATGCGCGCCTTTGATATTGAGATGACCTGGGCGCTGGCCACTTTGGCCACAGCCGTTGCCGTTGGCAGCTTTCTGATCATCGGCTGGCTGGCCCGCATGCTGCTGTCCGAGAGCCCACCGACAATCCTTGCCACGCCTCCGCAGGCCCCCAGCCGCAGCCTGCGGGCGATCCTAACCCCTGTCGCCGTCGGCGTGACGGCGCTGGTTCTGTGGTGGGGCGGGTTGAAGCTTCTGGGCCTGAACGCTTTTTTTGCGAAAGGCCCGGCAGAGATCCTTGACGCGCTTTTGATTGCCCCGGATGCGGCGACCACCCGTGACACGCTCGCGCGGGCGATGGGCGAAACGCTCGTCTTCGTCGTGCCGGGCTATTGTGCCGGGCTCGCGGCTGGCGCGCTTCTTGCCATGGTCATTGTGCAGATCCCCGCCCTGGCCAGCACGGTGATGCCGGTGGCCATCGCGCTGCGCTCGGTGCCGATCATCACCACCGCACCGCTGGTCATCCTGCTGCTTGGACGGGGGGCGCTCGGCACCGTGGTGCTTGTGGCCATCATGGTGTTCTTCCCGACCTTGCTGGCCTGTCTGCATGGGCTGCGCCAGGCGCCCGGTCAGGCAATTGATGTGATGCGCAGCTACGCGGCCTCCCGATGGGACATCATGATGCGTGTACGCTTGCCAGCAACGCTGCCCGCCTTCTTCGCCGCCGCCCGGATCAACGTGCCCGCATCCTTTCTGGCGGTCACCGTGGTGGAGTGGCTGGCCACCGGCAATGGCATCGGCAGTCTGATGGCGTTGTCCTCGTCGCTGTCGGATTATGACATGCTGTGGAGCGCCGTGGTGCTTGTCGCGCTCGCTTCGGTGATCGGCTATGGCCTCGTCGGCGCGGTGGAGCGGCGGGTCCTGCTGATCTACGCGCCGGAACAGCTGAAATGAGCCCGGTGCCTGCGGTCTTTGCCATCCCCGGAGATATCGAGACTCTGACAGGGGGATACATCTACGAGAAAAGGCTGCTCCTGGGGTTGAGGGATCTTGGCCATGACGTGGCGCACTTGCCCCTTGGTGCCTCCTTTCCCGATGCAACCGCGCAGGACATGAACGCGGCAATCGACTGTCTTGGCCAGATCGCGCCGGCCCGGGTGCTGATCCTTGACGGCTTGGTCTATGGGTCGATCGATCCGGCCGGACTGGCCCGGGTCCGGGCGCCGATTGTCGCGATGATCCACCACCCGCTCGCCTATGAGAGCGGACTGAGCGACGCACAGCGCCAGCATCTCTTTGACACCGAGCGGCGCAACCTTGCACTGGCGCAAACCGTTCTGGTTCCCAGCAGCCATACCGCGCAGATCCTGTCGCAGGACTATGGTGTCTCGGCGAACCAGATCACCATCGCCCGACCGGGCACGGATCAACCCGCTGGACCCTCTGAACCAAAGTCTCCGCCGCTGATCCTGACGGTCGGCCTGCAGCATCCGCGCAAGGGGCATGACGTGTTGCTGCAGGCCCTTCACCAACTGCGCGATCTGACCTGGCAGGCGGCGATTGTCGGCCGGGCGCATGACCTGGCTTATGCCGATACGCTGGCAGAGACCGTGCGCGCGTTGGATCTGTCGGACCGGGTGACCCTGACGGGGGTCATGTCCAGCCAAGCGCTGCAGGATCTCTATGCCTGTGCCAGCGTCTTTGCACTGGCCACCCGCTACGAGGGCTATGGCATCGTCTTCGACGAAGCGCTCAGCTGGGGCCTGCCCATTGTCGCATGCCGCACCGGTGCGGTGCCGGATACGGTGCCCGCAGAGGCCGGCCTGCTTTGCCCGCCCGACGACCCGGCGGCCATCTCAGCCGCACTGCGCCGGGTGCTGGAGGACGACACTTTGCGGGTCACCATGGCCCGGGGCGCGCGGCTGGCCGGAAAGGCCTTGCCCGGCTGGTCCGAGACGGCGCGGATCGCCAGCCGCGTTCTGGAAGGTGTCATCCCATGAACGGCGCGTGGCCCAAGGGCACGACCGCTGCTGTCGCCCGCTCTCTCGATCTCTACTACCGTGACCGGCATCGGACAGCGCGCATGGACCGGTTGCACGCGGAATTCCTGTCCACCGGGCAACTGGCCTTTGACATCGGAGCCCATGTGGGCGATCGAACGGGGAGTTTTCTGCGACTGGGCGCGCGCGTTGTCGCGATCGAACCGCAACCGCCCCTGTTCCGCGCCTTGCGGCTGCTCTACGGTCGGAGGCCCGGGGTTGCGCTGGACTGCTGCGCCGTCGGGGCCGTACCGGGCACTTGCGAGATGTTTGTAAACTCCGCCAACCCGACCGTATCGACTGCCTCGGCCGAGATGGTTTCAGCCGCCCCCGGCGCGCCGGGATGGGAGGGCCAGATCTGGGATCACAGGATACAGGTGCCCATGGTCACACTTGATAAGTTGATCCTGGAACACGGCGCCCCGGATTTCGTGAAGATCGACGTGGAAGGCTTTGAAGACAAAGTGCTTCAGGGCTTGTCTGTCCCCCTGCCGGCACTGTCTTTGGAGTTCACGACGCTGCAACGCGATGTGGCGCTGCGCGCGCTCGACCGTCTGGATGCACTCGGGTCGTATCGGTGCAATATCAGCCTTGGCGAACGACATCTGTTGCAGGCCGCGGACTGGATTGGACCATCGCAGATGCGCCGGTTCATCACGGATCTGCCGGTCTCGGCAAACTCAGGCGATATCTACGCCCGTCGCCAGACCTGATGGGAGAGCACCCACGCTAGCACGTGGCAAGAGACCGGTCCTCCGATCGCTTTGGGACGGCCAGACCGGCATCCGCGGCGCTGCGCAGGGGACAGGCGGTTCACCACGCTCAAGCCTCGGGCGCGCAAAGGCCGCAGTGCTTTGACTTGAGCTTTCCGCGCCGGAGGTGCAGCCTTAGGCCCATGGGCAGCCATCAGATCAAACGCAGACACGGATCGCGCGCGCCGCGCCTTGCAACGGCCTGCAACCAGGCTGAGCCCACACTGAATAACCTAAGGATCCCGCGCTATGGATGACGCACGCAAGAACCACCGGGATCCGGGCCATTTCATGCATCCCTGGGAGGGCATGCAGGACATCGGCCATGCCGAGCGCACCTTTGTCGAAGGTTCGGCGGGAATTCATGTGACGGATGAGACGGGCGCCAGGCTGATCGACGGGCCCGGTGGCATGTGGTGCGTCCAGATCGGCTATGGCCGGGACGAGATGGCCGAGGCCATGGCCGACCAGGCCCGAAACCTCGCCTACTATTCGCCCTTCAGCAACACCAACTCCACGGCGACCCGTTTTGCCGAGGAGATCGCCAAGCGCACGCCCGGCGATCTGAACACGGTGTTCTTCACAACCGGTGGCTCCACGGCCGTCGATACCGCGCTGCGCTTTGTGCAGTTCCGCAACAACCTTCTTGGCCATCCGGACAAGAAAATCGTGATTTCACGCCAGAAGGCCTATCACGGCAGCACCTATCTCTCCGCCGGTGTCAGCGGCAAGGAACGCGACCGCGCCTGGCTCGACCGGGCCGACGACCTGGCTCATTTCCTGCCGGATGTAAACCCGCTCTACCGCGGGGAAGATCAGAGCATGGCCGCGTTTCTCGACGAGAAAGTCAGCGACCTGGAGCAGGCCATACTTGACCTCGGCCCCGACAAGGTGGCGGCCTTCATTGCCGAGCCCATACTTGCCTCCGGCGGTGTGATCGTACCGCCAGAGGGCTATCACAAGCGCTGTCTTGAGGTCTGTCGGGCCCATGACGTGCTTTACATCTCGGACGAAGTGGTCACGGCCTTCGGGCGTCTGGGCCACTGGTTTGCCTCCGAGGACGTCTTTGGCATTCAGCCAGACATCCTCACCTGCGCCAAGGGATTGACGTCGGGCTATGCCCCGATGGGGGCGGCCATCTTCTCGGACCGTCTGATTGCCGATGTTGCGGGGCAGGACGCGACCTTCTCCAATGGCTATACCTATTCCGGCCATCCGGTCAGCGCTGCCGCTGGCCTGAAAAGTATGGAGATCATCGAACGGGACGGTCTTTTGGATCATGTCCGCAGGGTCGCGCCCGTCTTCCAGCGTCGACTGGCGGACCTGAGCGAGATCGACATCGTGTCCGACACCCGTGGCATGGGGTTGATGGGATGTGTGCAGTGCTCCGACGGCGGCGCCGCGCGCGGAGATCTCGCGCGCGACTATTCGATCGGCGCGGTGATCGATGCAGAATGCCAGAAACGCGGGCTGATTTTGCGTCCACTGGTGAATATGTGCGTCTTCTCACCGCCGTTGATTATAAGCGAAAGTGAAATCCACCAGATGTTCGACATTCTTGAACAGGGCATCCTTGCGGCGCGCGCCATAGCCTGAGACCAGCGCGCGCGCGAATGTCAGGCCCTGCAAATGCGGCTTTGTACGCCGCGTCGCCGTCTTCGCGCTGGAAGGGCCGATCCGCCGACTTGCGATACGAAATCTGCGACCTGAGGCCCCCCGACGTCAGCCCCGAAACGTCAGCCAGAAGACCTCAGCCCGAAATCCTCAGCGCCGAGACTTCAGCCCGGCAACCAGACGCTGACTGCGCCGCAGCGCGGTAAACCCGGTGCCCAGCGTGACAAGCCAGAGCCCGATTGTCAGCACATCGATCTCCGCGCCGAGCCGTGGCAGGATCGCGGCGAGCACAGCGACACCGGTGACCAGCGCCATGCGGTGCGGTTTGGCCATCGGGCCGCAAAAGTCGGGCGCGAGGCCCGCGGTTGTCCCCAATGCGCGCAGATACGCGGTGAGGACCGCAAAACATGCCGCAGCCCAGCCCAGCCCCGGGTTCATGGCCCCCAGCCCCAGGCCAACGAGAATGAGACCGTCGGCCAAGCGATCCGGCGCTTCGTTCCAAAACTCCCCGTCCGCGCTTTTCTTGCCGCCCTCTATGGCCACCATGCCGTCGAAAAGATTGCACAACAGGCGCACCTGAACGGCCAGAGCCGCGAGGATCAGACAGAGGCTGCGCAAGGGCTCCGCCGCATGGCCCGCCGCCCAGAAGGCACCGCCCGCAAGACCCGCGAAGACAATCGAAGCCGCCGAGATCTGGTTGGGCGTGACCGCCGTACCCGCAAGCCAGCGCGCGGCGCGGCGCGCAAGGGCGGTGTCGCGACTGTTCAGGGGACGGCGCGCGGGATCAGCCATCGCGGGCAAGCCGCCACGTGTAGAGGATCGCATAGCCGGTCGCGACACTGAACGGCACTGCAATGGTCATCCAGAAGGCTGGTGTGCCGGCCAGGGTATGCACCGCGCAGAGCAGCGTGCCCGAAATCGCCGCCGCCGCCATCGGGGCCAGCCAGGGCTGGTCCGGCGCACGCGCCAGAACCGTCTCGATGGTGCGCTTGAGCAAAAGCGTGATTGCCGCCGTCAGCGTGCCCTGAACGGCAAAGGCCAGCGCCGGTGCGGGCCATGGAAAATTGCGGTTGGCGAAATAGGCCCAGCTGCCCATCAGCAAAAACCCGGCAGCGCCATGCGCGAGGTTGGAGCGCAGGATGGTCATGTCGCGGACCAGAAATACCGGGTCAGGTGGAAAAACACCGGCGCAGCAAAAACCACGGAGTCCAGCCGGTCAATAAATCCGCCATGCCCGGCAATCAGATGCCCCCAATCCTTGACACCGCGATCCCGCTTGATCGCAGACATGACCAGACCGCCCAGAAACCCCATTCCGGCAACGACGAGCGCCATGGCAAAGGCCTGCAGAGGCGTGAACGGCGTGAGCCACCAAAGCCCGGCCCCGACCAGAGAGGCGGTGATCGTGCCACCCAGAAAGCCTTCCCAGGTTTTGGACGGCGAGACATGGGGGGCAATCTTGTGGCGTCCCAGAAGCTTGCCCCAGACATATTGCATGACGTCCGAGAACTGGACCGTGAAGACGAGAAAGGCGATCAGCAGGATGCTCTTGCCTTCAAATCCTGGGATTTGCAGCGTCAGCAGCGCCGGTACGTGGCTGGCCGCAAAGACACAGATCATCAACGCCCATTGGGTTTCGGCGACCCGGGTCAGGAACGCGTCGGTGTCGCTGCGCAAAACCGAAATGATCGGCAGGAAGAGAAAGGCATAGACCGGAATGAAGATCGAATAGAGCCCGTACCAATCGATCCCGATGAGAACATACTGCACAGGCAGCACGACAAAGAACGCCGCCGCCAGAGACCAGTGGTCGGCCTGACGCTTTTCCGTCAGCGTCAGAAACTCCCGAAGTGCAGCAAAGGACAAAAGAGCGAACAGGATCAGCACTCCGGTGCGCCCGGCCAGCATCGCCAGTCCCAGCAGCGCAACCATCACCCACCAGGACACGATCCGGTCATTGAGATTGCCGATGGCGGCATTGAAGCCGTCTCGGTTATAGCGCCGGTCCAGTATGGCCCCGACCCCGGAGGCCAGTGTCAGGATCAGAAGAACCCCGGCCATGAGCCATATGAATTCCGCCTGTGTGGTCACGGCGTTGTCTCATCGCCGGGGATCATCGCGCGCAGGGCCGCCTGGGCACGACCAAGGAACACGTCCTTGCTCTCCTCCGGTTCCACATGCAGTGGCGCGCCAAAATGCACCGAGCAGATCAGCGGAATAGGGAATATTTCCCCCTTGGGCATCACGTGG
>JBCDEC010000225.1:0-7829 GCA_039179965.1 Pseudomonadota bacterium | reverse complement strand
GTATCTGTCGCGCATGGCGCTGGCGTCGGGTGGCGTGATCGGCGGCACGATCCCGGGGATGCCGGTGGTTTTGCTTGGACGCACGGCACAATTGGGATGGGGGCTGACCTCCTCGTATCTGGACGATCAGGATCTCTACATTGAAAAGCTCAATCCCGAGAACCAGGAACAATACCTGACCCCGTCGGGGTACAAGGACTTTATCACCCGTCCCTCCATCATTCAGATCGCCGACGCTCCGCCCATCACACTGACGCTGCGCTGGACGGAAAACGGCCCGGTTCTGCCGCCAACACATGACAATGTCGGCACGATCACCCCTCCCGGCCACGTCGCGTCGCTGGCCTGGACGGTGCTGAACCCGGACGACACGACGCTTTCGGCGGCCTTGGCGGTGATGCGGGCCAGCTCTGTCGACGAGGCCATCGCGGCGGCCGAAGGCTACATGGCGCCATCGCAAAACCTGTCACTCGTCGATCAGGACACCATCGCGATGAAGACCATCGGCTGGGTGCCCCGCCGCGATGCGCGTCACCGGACCCAGGGCCGTATGCCATCCGAAGGCTGGCGGGCCGAAAACCGGTGGCTGGCGCGGTCTCCCTATGCCGCCAATCCCGAATTCGTGGCCCCCCTTGGCGGGCTCATCGGCAATACCAACAACAAGATGGTGCAGCGGCCGTTTCCCAATCACATCTCTTTTCTGTGGGGCGACACGCAGCGGATAAACCGGTGGCAGCGGCTGATGCAATCGCGTCAGGTTCACACCCGCGACAGCTTTGTCGAAGCGCAGCTTGACACGATCAGCTTTACGGCGCGCTCGCTTCTGCCTCTCATTGGCGCGGATCTGTGGTTTACCGGCGAGGCCGCGCCCGACGGAACCCCGGATCGTCAGCGCCAGATCGCACTGTCGCTGCTGGCGGAGTGGAACGGCGAAATGAACGAACATATGCCGGAACCGCTGATCTACGCCGCCTGGCTGCGCGCGCTGCAGGCCAGACTGATCCAGGACGACCTGGGCCAACTGGCCGATGATTTTCCCCATGTTCAGCCACTTTTTATAGAGCGGGTCTACCGCGACATCGGCGGCGCGTCCGCCTGGTGTGATGTGCGACAGAGCGCACCGGCGGAAAGCTGCACCGATATGGCCCGTCTGGCGTTGGACGATGCACTGGTATGGATCGGCGATACCTTTGGCACCAATCTCGAAACCCTGCGCTGGGGGGATGCGCATCAGGCCACACATGATCATCCGGTTCTGGGCGGCCTGCCGCTGCTGCGCTATTTCGTGAACGTCCGGCAATCGACCAGCGGCGGAGACAATACGCTGCTGCGTGGACGGACATCCGGCACCGGACCTGATCCGTTTCAGAACGTGCATGGTGCGGGGTATCGCGGGGTCTATGACTTTGCCGATCCCGACAGTTCGATCTTTGTCATTTCCACCGGTCAGTCCGGCCACCCGCTCTCTCGCCACTATGACGATCTGGCGCAGCTCTGGCGGCGGGGCGAATACATTCCCATGACGCTCGACGCGGAACTGGCGCGGGCGGCGGCGGTCGGCATCACGACACTGACCCCGCGCTGACGGCGGAACGGTGGAGAAAATTCGTACGAGTTTTCTCGCAGCGCTGCGCCACAAACGGCGCGCGGGTGTCAGAGGTCAGCGTAGCGGCGCGCCTGGGTTTCGGTCCAGAGCACCTGAATGTGAAAACCGCCCTCGTCCTGGATTTCGGATTGGACCACGTCTTGCTCAAACAGCCAGGCGCGGCGGCGGCCGTCCGAGAAGGACAGATGCAACTCGTCGGGTTTGCGCACGCCCGCCAGCGCGGTTGAGATCGCCCCGAGAAGCTCCGGGATCCCGTCACCATGCAAGGCCGAAATTGGAAACACGTGATCCTCACGGGCCGCCTTGGCCTGGGCGGCCTCCCTGTCCTCGGGCGAGAGCTGATCCAGCTTGTTCCAGATCTGAAACTGCGGCCGATTGTCGTCGATACCAAGCGAGGTCAGGATCTCGGCCACATCCTCTGCCTGCTCCTCGGTCTCATGATGCGAGATATCGCGCACGTGCAGGATGAGATCGGTGCCCAGAACCTCTTCCAATGTGGCGCGGAACGCTGCCACGAGTTCCGTGGGCAGATCGGAGATAAAGCCCACCGTATCCGACAGGATCACCTCCGGGCCTTCCGGCAGGACCACCCGGCGCATGGTCGGATCCAGCGTGGCAAAGAGCATATCCTTGGCCATGACCTCCGCCCCCGTCAACCGGTTGAAAAGCGTGGATTTTCCGGCATTGGTATAGCCCACCAGCGCGACAATCGGAAACGGCACCTTCGCGCGGGCGGCGCGGTGCAGGCTGCGGGTTTTGACCACTTTCTCCAGCTGCCGGCGCAGCCGCACGAGTTGCTCGTCGATCGCCCGTCGGTCGGCCTCGATCTGGGTCTCGCCGGGACCACCCACAAACCCCAGGCCACCGCGCTGACGCTCCAGGTGGGTCCAGGCCCGCACCAGCCGGGTGCGCTGATAGCTCAGCGCGGCCATTTCGACCTGCAGCACCCCTTCCCGGGTCGCCGCGCGATCGGAAAAGATTTCCAGAATCAGTCCGGTCCGGTCGAGGATCTTGACCTTCCAGGCGCGTTCCAGGTTGCGCTGCTGGACCGGGGACAGAGGGCCGTCGACCAAAACCAGTTCAACGTCATGCTGCTTCAGCCGCGCCTCGATTTCCTCGATCTTGCCACTGCCCAGCAGCAACCCCGGATGGGGCCGTGCAAGGCGCACGATCTCAGCGCCCGCAACCTCCAGGTCAGGCAGCGCGCGGGCCAGTGAGACCGCTTCCTCCAGCGCGGGCGCTGCCGCCCGTCGCTCCTTGTTGCTTGTCAGATCCGGATGAAGCACCCAGGCAAGGGTCTTCTTCCGTTCATGCTCCATCAAGAGGCGTCTTCGCCCTCGTACAGGTTGATAGGTTGTGCCGGCATGATGGTCGAGATGGCGTGCTTGTACACCAGCTGAGACTGGCCGTCTCGACGCAGCAGAACGCAGAAATTGTCAAACCACGTGATCACGCCCTGCAATTTGACCCCGTTGATCAGAAAGATCGTCACGGGGACTTTTGTCTTGCGGACATGATTAAGGAATGCGTCCTGCAGATTTTGTCTGTCGGAAGCCATATTGAAAGTCACTCGCCCTTGTTCTTGTGTTCTTTGTTTGCGCGGCAAACGAGATACAGCGCTTGGGCAGAGTATGTCTCTGCGTTTCAGGAACTTCCACCCCAAATCGAGCCATTGCCTAACAGAGACCTGCGCGGTTGCGTCAGTTGCGCCACAAATCGGGCGTCAAAAGCGCGATAATGGCCAGAGTCTCCAGCCGACCGACCACCATGTCGGCGCACAGCACCAGTTTTGCGCCCCCCGACAGGGTCAAAAGCGGAATGGGGACATCGCTGGCATGCTCGATCAAGGGACCCGTTGTCGACAGCGTCGCCACGGCCAGCACGATCGCCTCTTCGAACTGGATGCCGAAAAAGCCCAGGATCAGCGTGACCGCGGCCAGAGACATGGCAAAGAGCATGAAAAACACCCAGGCGATGAAGGCGCCGTTGCTTTGCAGGCGGCGCTGGCGCCGGCTGGCGCTGTTGACCGAGGTCGGAAAGACCAGCCGCTCCATCTCGCGCAAGCCATTGAGATACAGCGCATAGACCCGCAACAGCTTCACCCCGCCCGCCGTGGTCGCCACGCCACCGCCGATCATCGCAAGGCCCATCAGGATGATTCCGGACGCGCCGAGCCCGGACCAACTGGCGGAGGTGGTCCAATCGGCGCTGACAAAGCCGGTGGTCGACAGATAGGACAGCACGGTGAACGATCCGCCCCAGAGGGCGCGCAGGGCTTCATCGGGCCGACCGGTCATGTTCAGATCAAAAGCACCCAGCCAGTGACGCAGAAACAGCAGAACCGGGACACCGAGAACCAGCAGAATGCCGATGCGGAACTCCGGATCATCGCGCAACCGTGTTTTCCGGGCACCCGACAGGGTGTCATTGGAAAACGTCAATCGGCTGAGCGCGAAGAGCATGAAGCCGAACATCGCCATTTCGCCCACCCGTCCGGCGGCACCGCCCTCAAGACCGCCGACCGGTGAAATGCCCGAGGTCGCCATCACCGACATGGCGTGGCAAAGCGCCGCCAGCGGCCGGTCGCCTGCGGCCAGTAGCAGGATCATCAGGACACCGGTCAAACCGGTGTAGATCGGTACCAGCGTGGCGCTCACTTTCGCCAGGCGTTTGGCGGGATCGGCGCGCGTCATGGCCAGAGTGCCGGGATCGCCGCGCCCCGGCTCCCCGCGCGCCGTGACTTCAAAACCGCCCAGGCTCATGGGGGCCAGAATCGCACCCGCCGCGATCCACATCAAAAGACCGCCAAGCCAGGCAACTTCGGCCCGCCACAGATGAAGCGAGGGGGCCAGGCGTTCGGGATCGCGATAGAAATCAATGCCCGTCGTGGTCACCGCGCTGACCATGTCAAAATAGGCATTCATGAATGTGGTGGTCTGCAATGCATCGTGAAACGGCACGGCAAGGTAGAGCGGCAGAACGGCAAAGGCGCAAAACAGCGCCAGCAACTGGCGCATTTCCTCGCGCTGGGGTTTCATGCGGCCCCGCGCCAGAGCGATCATGCCCACCACCAGCAATCCAAGCGCACCGGCATAAAAGAACGATTGCGCCGAATCGTCGTTGTGGCGCAGCGAGGCCAGCAGGGCCGGCGGAAACATTGCCGCAGCGGCGATCGCAAAGAGCAGAAGGAACAAGGTCAGGCGCCCGGGCGCAGATCTGGAAGACCGCCTTGCCATGTCAGAAGAAGTCGATCGAGACCTGCATCAGCCGCTCGATCTCTGGCACATCGTCGGCCATGGCAAAAATCGCGACCACATCCCCTTCATCGATGCGCAGCGAGCCTGTCGGCCGCACCACCTTTTCGCCCTTCATCACCGCCGCCACCAATGACCCTTCCGGAAAGTCGATGTCGCGCAGCTTCTGCCCGGCCATCGGGGATGTGCCCATGACCTCCGCCTCGATCACCTCTGCTTCCGCATCGCCCACGGAATAGACCGCGCGCACCCGTCCGTGGCGGACATGGCGCAGAATGGAACTGACCGTTGTGGCACGCGGGTTGATGTAGGCGTCGATCCCCAGGGGTCCCATCAGAGGCGACAGTGTCGGATCGTTGACGAGCGCAATCGACATGCGCGCGCCCTCGGCCTTGGCGCGGACCGCGGCCAGCATATTGGTCTTGTCGTCATCGGTGAGCGATATCACGGCATCGGCCTGCGCCACGCCCGCCTCGTGCAAGAGCGTCACGTCCAGCCCGTCGCCATGGAGCACGATCGTACGTTCCAGCGCCTCGGCGGCAATTTCGGCGCGGTGGCGGTCGAATTCAATGACCCGCGCGCGAATGCGGCCCTCGCCTTTCTCCAGCGCCTGCGCCACGGTCAGCCCGACATTGCCCCCGCCAATGATCACCACGCGGTCCTGTTTGGTCTGCGTCTTGCCCAGAACCTCCAGCGCGCGGGGGACGTCGTCCCGGTTGCAAAAGAGATAGATCGCGTCGCCGGCAAACATCTGATCTCCGGGCTCGGGGGCGAACAATGTGCCTTCGCGCCGGATGCCGACAACCAGCGCCCGCAGGGTCGAGAACAGATCGGTGAGCTGGCGCAGCGGCGTGTTCAACACCGGGCAGTCGTCTTCGATGCGAATGCCCAGTAGCTGCGCGCGCCCATCCATGAAGGTTTCGATATCAAAAGTGGCCGGGGCCTGAAGGCGCTTGAGCGCGGCGTCAGCGACCTCGCGTTCGGGCGAGATCACCACGTCGATCGGCAGGTGGTCGCGCCTGTAGAGATCGGAATAGATCACGTTGAGATAGCTCTGCGCCCTGAGCCGCGCGATCTTGCGGTTGATCGAAAAGACCGAATGGGCCACCTGGCAGGTGACCATATTGACCTCATCGGAATGGGTCGCGGCGATCAGCATATCCGCATCCCGCGCGCCGGCCCGGTCCAGCACATCGGGATAGGAGGCAAATCCCGCAATGCCCTGGACATCCAGCGTTTCGGTGGCGCGCAGCACCAGTTCAGGATTGCTGTCCACGACGGTGACATCATTCAGCTCGCCCGAGAGGTGCCGTGCGATCTGCCAGCCCACCTGGCCCGCCCCGCAGATGATGACTTTCATCGTCCCGCCCTCTCAGGCCATCCCGGCCACACTTGTCGGAAACTTCTGCATGGCAGAGAGCCCGAGGTCGGTCAATTCAATTGTCTTCCCAAGCCAGTTGCGCCAGTCTTGCGCCATGAAGTGGCTGTCTTTGGGGCTTTTTGCCCTCCTCGGGGCCTGCGCGCCCCTGTCGATCTACTACAAGCCCGGTGTCGAGATCACCCGGCTGGAAACGGATACGACCCAGTGTCAGGTTCAGGCGGTGCAGGAGGTTCCGCCCAACAACCAGATCCGCCAGAGCCCGCCGGTTTTCGTTCCCGGCCGTCGCTATTGCAACAGCGGCGGGTGCTTTTACGGCGATCCTTTCTGGGCCGAAGGTCAGGTCTATACCGTTGACACCAATGCGCCCTTGCGGGGCAAGGTCACCGATCAGTGCATGGCCGCGAAGGGCTATGCCCCCGTTCGGGTCCCGCTGTGCCCGCTGGGCGCTGTGCCACCGCCGGGCCAGACCACGCGCCTGCCGCAACTGGGCCCCAACTCCTGCGCGATCCGATACTCGGGCGGCGGATTTCAGATTGTCGAGGTGCAGTGAGGCCCCGTCTTGCGTGCCGAAGGCTGCGATGTATCCCGGACGCGCGGCTTTTCGCGTTCGTGCCCCTTGGACACACGCGCTGAAATCCGGGCGGGACGCGCGAACAGGTGACGACGGTCCGGACCGCCGCGACATGGGAATTTGAGCGGCCCCACGGCACAGGTGACATCTCAGGTTTCGCAGCCGAGATGTCAGACACTTACTTCTGGGACCGGACCGGACCTGAGCTTGGGTCCGGGCCTGCACCTGACCTTGGGTCTGGGCCCGCACCTGAGGCAAGGCCCGAGGCGGCTATTCCGCCGCCTCTGCCGCCTCATCCACATGGGCCACGCGGGCGCCCGCCTTGTTGGTGGTCACCACACCCAGAGACTTCAGTTTGCGGTGCAACGCACTGCGTTCCATGCCAACAAAGGCCGCCGTGCGGGAAATATTGCCCCCGAAGCGGTTGATCTGGGTGAGCAGGTATTCGCGTTCAAAGGCCTCGCGGGCTTCGCGCAGCGGAAGCGCCGCAAGCGCACCGGACATGACCAGCCGTCCGTCTTCATCGCTTTTCTCCGCTTCATTGGGCAGTTCACGGGCTTCGATCGGGGCCGTGCCCTCGCCCAGGATCAGGACACGCTCGACAAGGTTCTTCAACTGGCGCACGTTGCCCGGCCAGACCATGGTCTGCATCAGGGCGACGGCCTCTTCGCTCAGCGCACGCAACGGCAGGCCCTGGCTCTGATTGCAGGCGGCGATGAAATGGTCGGCCAGCACCGGAATATCCTCGCGCCGGTCTTCCAGCGACGGCACCGCAATGGGCACCACGTTGAGCCGGTGAAAAAGCTCCTGGCGGAACTGACCGGCGGCGATCTCGGTTTCCAGATCCCGGTTGGTCGACGAGATCACCCGCAGATCAACGCGCACTTTGTCTGATCCACCAACGCGCTGGAATTGCTGGTCGACAAGCACGCGCAAAATCTTGGACTGCGTGCCCTTTGGCATATCGGCCACTTCGTCGAAATACACAACGCCACCATGCGCCTCTTCCAACAGGCC
>JBCDEC010000224.1:0-7874 GCA_039179965.1 Pseudomonadota bacterium | reverse complement strand
CGAATGGGCGGCCTTCCTGCGCTTTGCCGCGCACAAGGATTTCGCGGACATCGAAGTGCGCCACGCCGCACGGGGTCTGCCAAAGACAGGCTTTCGCGAGCGTTACACGCGCCATGTCAAGGCGCTTGTCGCGGTGGGCGATGGCGCCGGATCAGATCGCCTCACCGGATTGAAGACCGAGTTTGTCGCGTTGGCCAATCCCTATACCGATGACCTCAGCGGCGGGTTGCCGGTGCGTCTTTACCATGACGGCGCGCCGCGCGCGGCGGCTCAGGTGGAGATCTTTGCCCGAGCCCCGGACGGGGAGGTCACGGTCACGACGACACGCACGGATGACACGGGTCTGGCAATGATCCCTGTGGTCTCGGGATACAGCTACCTTCTGGATGGGGTTGTGTTGCGCGAAACGGAAGAGGGCGATGATGCCGCGTGGGAAACGCTCTGGGCTGCGCTGACCTTCGCCGTTCCCTGAAGCGCGGCAGGACGATCCACCCCGGGGTCCCAGTCGGACGGGCGGGTCACCGCTGCCCCTGCCCTGCTGAGCGGAGCCTCGCCCCACAATGGCTTGCGGGCGCGGCGAAATCCGGCCATGACAGGGGCCATGACCAGCGATCCGTCCCGCACCATACTCTGCATTGGCTCCGTTCTGTGGGACGTGATCGGCAGGTCGCCGCTGCATATGCGCAGGGGCGCTGATGTGCCGGGCCGCATCACGCGCCTGCCCGGCGGCGTGGCGCTCAACATCGCCATGACCCTTGTGCGTTTCGGCATGACCCCGGTGCTGCTGAGCGCCGTGGGCCGCGACAGCGAAGGCGAAGACCTGGTGCGCGCCTGCGAAGGGCTGGGGCTGGATACCGGGCATCTCTACCGGTCCGACGACCTTCCAACCGACCGCTACATGGCCGTCGAAGGCGCCAACGGGCTGATCGCGGCCATTGCCGATGCGCATTCGCTGGAGGCCGCGGGTGGCAAGATCCTCCGCCCGCTGCTTGATGGCGCGTTCGGGCAAAAGGACAGGCCCTATGACGGGCTTGTCGCGCTGGACGGCAACCTGACCCAGGCCCTGCTGGATGAGATCTCGCAGCACCCCGCGTTTTCTCGGGCAGATCTGCGCGTTGCTCCGGCCTCACCGGGAAAAGCCTCCCGGCTCTTGCCGTTTCTGACGGCCGGACGGGCGACGCTCTACGTCAATCTTGAAGAAGCCGGTTTGCTCGCCGGCTGTCAGTTCGACACGTCGCAGGCGGCTGCGCAACATCTTGTCGAGCGCGGTGCCGCGCGGGTCGTGGTCACCCATGGCGATCAGGCGGCCAGCGACGCTGATCGCAACGCTGTCATCACCCAAACACCTCCCGAAGTTCTGGTGACCCGCGTCACCGGCGCGGGAGACACATTCATGGCCGCGCATATCGCAGCCGGCGCCCGCGGGCTGGACCGCGCCGCGTCCATGTCGCAGGCTCTCGACGCCGCCGCGACCTATGTATCGGGAGGCCAAGACACATGATCGAACCCGTTCTGAGCCGCGAGGTGGGCGCGGCGCTGACCCACGCCCGGCCAATCGTGGCCCTGGAAAGCACCATCATCACCCATGGTATGCCTGCGCCGCGCAACATCGAGATTGCGCAGCGCGTCGAACAGGTGGTCCGGGAGTCTGGCGCCACACCGGCGACCATCGCCGTGCTGGACGGGCGGCTGCATGTGGGGTTGGAACCCGAACAGCTTCTGACCCTGGGGCGCGCACAGAACGTTGCAAAGCTTTCGCGGGCGGATATGGCCTTTTGTCTGGCCACCGGGGGCACCGGCGCCACCACCGTGGCGGCCACGATGATCGCGGCGGATCTTGTCGGGATCCCGGTGTTTGCGACCGGCGGCATCGGCGGCGTGCACAAGGGGGCCGAAACCAGCTTTGACATCTCCGCCGATCTCTACGAGCTGGCCCGCACACCAGTGACCGTGGTGGCGGCGGGCGCCAAGGCGATCCTCGATCTGGCGAAAACCCTAGAAGTGCTCGAAACCCTTGGCGTGCCCGTCATGGCCTACGGGCAGGATGAACTCCCGGCGTTCTGGTCGCGCAGCTCGGGGCTCGCGGCGCCGCTTCGCGTCGACACGCCCGAAGCCATTGCCGAAGCGCATCTGATGCGCGCGGAACTGGGCTTGCCCGGCGGGCAACTGGTAGCCAATCCGATTCCGAAAGAGGCCGATATCCCGGCCGAGGCGCTGGCTCCGGTCATTGCCGCCGCGCAGGCCGACGCCGAGACTCAGGGCATCACCGCCAAAGAGGTCACGCCGTTCCTGCTGGGTCGCATTCTGGAGGCAACAGAAGGTCGCTCGCTTGAGGCGAATATCGCGCTGGTTGAAAACAATGCCCGTCTGGCCGCAGGTATTGCTCACGCCTTAATCATATCTTCCGTGAAATGACCTGGTTCCGGCGGCAGACCATTGTAGCACTTCTCGGGCGACCATAAGTTAACAAGGTCGAAATCGAAAGCGCGCTGTAGCCTTATGTCCAAGACACCTTCACATGACGTACCGCGCAAACCCGGCTTGATCGGCGGGCTCAGGTCTTCGTTTCTGACCGGTGTCGTGGTCATTGCGCCGATCAGCCTGACCGTCTGGCTCATCTTCACAGTCGTGAGCTGGGTCGACAAAGCGGTCCTGCCCATTGTTCCCGCCGGATTGCATCCTGAAAATCTCTTTGGGATCAATTTCTTCGGCGTCGGTGTTGTGATCTTTCTGTTCTTCACGGTTGTGGTGGGATGGATCGCGAAGGGTCTGATCGGGCGATCTCTGATCCGACAGGCGGAAACGCTGGTCGACCGGATGCCCGTGGTGCGTACGGTCTACAACGGCATCAAACAGATTTCCGAGACGGTCTTTGCCCAGACCGAGCGCTCTTTCGAGAAGGCCGTGTTGATCGAATATCCACGGCGGGGCATTTGGGCCATTGGCTTCATTTCGACCCTTGCCAAGGGCGAGATCCTGCGCCGGGCCGGCGATGGACAGCCGATGGTCAGTGTATTTGTGCCAACGACCCCGAACCCGACCTCCGGCTTCCTGCTCTACTTCCCCATCACGGATGTGGTGGAGCTGGATATGACCGTGGAAGAGGCCGCCAAACTGGTGATCTCGGCCGGGCTGGTCTACCCCAACGAGGACGCGGGCGATGGCGGGGACAGCGGAGGAAGCGGTGTCAAAACGATCGACCCGCAAAATCTGCCAGGTCGCACACGCCGCCGCGAACGCGAGAGCGCATAGGGCCAACAGGCTCCGGTCGTTGCATTGTAACACAGGCCGACGAACGGACGGACACGCGCCGCCTCTTCGCCTTGCACCCCCGGTCAGCCAAACATGTCAGACAGATCCACAGAGCTCCGTTTGCCCACTGCGTCGATGTGATCGCGCAGAAACACCTCGGCCGCTGTGCGCCCGGCCTCTTTGAGCTGGGCCAGGATCGGCGGCGTGGGAACGGATTTGGTTGCAACCGACAGCGCCGTCATCAGAGGATCGTCCGAAATCATATGGATCCGCAAGCGCCGCATCCGGTCCTCCGGCAGGGTCCCCTCGTCGAGCAGGCGCTGCACAAAGGCAATCGCGCGCAACTCCCGCAGCAGCGATGAGTTAAAACTGATCTCGTTGATCCTGTTCTCGATCTGCTGGGGCGAGACGGGCAGATCTTCGCGGTAGAGCGGATTGATGTTGATGATCACGATGTCCTGCGGCAGCGACCGGTGGAACAGCGGAAAGAGCGCAGGATTGCCGGCATAGCCGCCGTCCCAATAGGCCTCGCGCTGCCCGGTGGCCGAATCATCGATTTCAACGGCCTTGAACACGGACGGCAGGCAGGCAGAGGCCAGGATCGCATCCGTGGTGATCTCCGCGCCCGCAAACACGCGGATCTTGCCGCTCCGGACATTGGTGGCGCAAATGAAAAGCTCGGGGCGGTCGCCCGAGCAGACCTTGCCATAGTCAAAGACATCGACCACGGCGCGCAGCGGGTTGGAATAGAGCGGCCCATAGGCATAGGGGGACATGACCCGCGACATGGCATTGCTGACCATGTAGGCCGGTGACCATTGCACGGCGTGGTCGACAAGCCTGGGGTTGAACCCGGCAAGCCAGGTCTCCAGGGCCGGATCTGTCACGGCCCCCATCTGGCTCCACAGCCAGTCCAGGTTCTCGCGCGCACCGTCGCGCCCGCCATGTACCAAACCGGCCTTGAGCGCTGCGCCATTCAGGGCTCCGGCGGAAGTGCCCGAAATGCCCTGAACGTCCAGGCCTTCCTCTTCCAGCAACCGGTCGAGCACACCCCAGGTGAAGGCGCCATGCGCGCCGCCACCTTGCAGGGCGAGATTGACTGTCTTCTTGCGTTTGGCCATCGCCGTCACCTTGTTGTTCGCCCCGTGTCAGGCGTGCTGGGTCCGGGCCCGGGCATGATACCCGCCCGTGTCGCATCCTTCACGATTATGCTGCAGGCGCAAACAAAATGACCAGAGACGTCAGCAAGAGACGAGACTCCAAGTCACATTGCTGTTGAATATGGTTTGCTAGATAGGGAGGATTGCAAAAGGAGCTGACGCGATGCCCCAGGACACCAAGAAAGATCCCGCTCTTGACTGGCTCGAAGCCGAGCTGGCCGACACGTTGGACGAAGACTACGAGCTGGAGATTTCGGAACCCGCCCTGTCGATAGAGCTGCGTCGCCTCTACCGTGAGGCGCATCCCCCGACCCTTGAGCGCAAGGATTACTTCGAGCAGCTCATCGGGCTGCAATCCGAACTCATAAAACTGCAGGACTGGGTGGTTCACAGCGGCGAAAAGATTGTGGTGATCTTTGAAGGGCGCGACAGCGCCGGCAAGGGCGGCGTGATCAAACGGATCACCCAGCGGCTCAATCCCCGGATCGTGCGGACGGTCGCCCTGCCCGCGCCGTCGGACCGCGAAAAAACCCAGTGGTATTTCCAGCGCTATGTCCCGCATCTGCCGGCTGCTGGCGAAATCGTCCTGTTTGACCGCTCCTGGTACAACCGCTCGGGTGTTGAGCGCGTCATGGGATTTGCGTCCGAACCCCAGGTGGAACAATTCTTCAACGACGTGCCGGAATTTGAACGGATGCTGGTCCGTTCGGGCATTCGTGTCGTGAAGTACTGGTTCTCGATCACGGATGCGGAACAGCAGTTACGGTTCCTGATGCGCATCCATGATCCGATGAAGCAATGGAAACTCTCCCCCATGGATCTGCAAAGCCGGATCCGATGGGAAGATTACACAAAGGCCAAGGAAGACACTTTCGCGCGGACAAATATTCCCGAGGCGCCGTGGTACATCGTGCCGGGCAACGACAAGAAACGCGCACGGCTCAACTGCATCGATCACCTGCTGAGCCTCATTCCGTACGGGCCCGTGGAGCATGAAGAGATCCAATTGCCCGACCGGGTGCATAACGCGGAATACGAGCGCGCGGTCCTGCCGCCCGAACTATACGTGCCCAGCAAGTACTGAGGCTGAGGACCGCAGCCCCGGTCAGCAGACGCAGCCGCACCGGCATTCAAATCCCGGATGATTTCGCAAACGGCTCTGTTTGTCACACATCGTCGGTGTCAACTGCCCGGAGAGTAGGCAGTATGCCTCTCAGGTGGGCGGATTGTCGCATGCGCCTGATTGACATCCCCGGAGTCCCGTTCCTCAACTTCCCGGGTGGCGCAGAACCGCGTCACAACCAAAGGAAGTTTAGAACAGGTGATACATGGCGTTTGTTGAAGGACTATTCGGTCTCATTGGAGACCTCACGTGGGGCTGGTCCCTGATCCCCATACTCGTAATTTTAGGTCTGTTTCTGACGATTGCGACAAATTTCGTTCAATTCAGATATTTCAAGCGCATGTTCCGCGTGCTGTCCGGTGACAACCAATCCGCCGATCCCAACACGATCTCTGCGCGTGAGGCGCTTTTTGTCTCGGTAGGTGGACGCGTGGGCGGTGGCAACATCGCCGGCGTTGCGGTCGCCATCACGCTGGGCGGGCCCGGCGCGGTGTTCTGGATGTGGGTCATCGCGCTCATCGGCATGGCCACCAGTCTCGTCGAATGCTCGCTGGCGCAGGTTTTCAAGCGTCGTGAGGAGGACGGGTCGTTCCGCGGCGGTCCGGCCCGGATGATCCTGTACGGTCTGGGTCCCGATTATCGCTGGCTGGCCGTCATTTACGCGGTCTGCCTGATCGCGGCCTTCGGCATCGGCTTTCCGGCGTTCCAGGGCAATACCGTTGCTGGCGCTGCCGAAAACGCCTTTGGGCTCAGCCGCTTTATCACCGGCGCAATTCTGACGCTGGGCACCGGCTACATTGTCTTCGGCGGGCTCCAGCGGATTGCCAAGACTTCTGACGTGATCGTACCCATCATGGCGTTGGGCTACATCGGCCTGGCGGTTCTGGTCATTCTGATCAACATCGTCGAAATCCCGGCCGCGCTCTGGACCATCGTGGCCAATGCCTTTGGTTGGCAGGAAGCCGTGGGCGGCGGCATGGGCGCGGCCCTGGCGCAGGGTCTGCGTCGTGGCCTGTTCTCAAACGAAGCCGGTCTGGGGTCTGCTCCGAACGTCGCGGCGGCGGCTGATGTGCGTCATCCGATCAGTCAGGGGATCACGCAGTCCTTCTCGGTCTTCATCGACACGATCATCATTTGTACCTGCACGGCCCTTATGATCCTTGTGAGCGATGTCTATCAGCCGGGAGCGGATATCGACGGTGTGGTGCTGACCCAGAACTCGTTGTCCGCGAGCCTGGGCGTCTGGACCGAGTACTTCCTGACAGCGGCTGTCCTGCTCTTTGCCTTCAGTTCGATCATCTACAACTACTATCTGGGTGAAAACGCTCTGTCGGTTCTGACGGAAAACAAGCAGGCCATCCTGGTGTTCAAGATCGTCCTTATGGCCATTGTCTTCCTGGGTGCTGTGGCGCCGGGAGCCACCTCGATCTTCTTCTTCTCGGATCCGTTGATGGGTGTTCTGGCTCTGGTCAACCTGCTCGCGCTCATGATGCTCTTCCCGATCCTGAAACGCGTGTTGCTGGACTTTGACTCGCAGCTGAAATCCGGCGTCAAACGCCCGGTCTTTGACCCCAACGCCTTCCCGGACCTCAATCTGGACAAGGACGCCTGGGATCATCGCAGCGCCAAGGACATCACTGGCTGACCCACGCCGCGCGCGCTTTACGGCGCGCGCGCAACCTGCCTTGATACAAGAATGCCGGGCCAGCCGCTTTGCTGGCCCGAATCCGTTAAATCGAAGGTGTTGGGAGGCAGTACTTTGAGACTATATGCGACATGGGCTCCGGCCCTGGCGACAGTTCTGATCTGCGGCGTGGCCCAGGCGCAGAGCTATGATTGCAGCAAGGCGATCACCGCCGACGAAAAGGCCGTCTGTGCCTCGCCGCGACTGTCGGCGCTGGACACTGAAATGGCGCAAATTTACGAGCAGATCGAAGAATGCGCTCTCATGGGCACGCGCGGTGATGTGCAGGACAGCCAGCGCGCCTTCATGGCACAGCGCGCCAGTTGCGGGGCCGACGACACCTGCCTCGTCAAGCTCTACAGCGACCGTGTTGCCGACCTGAAGACGATTGAAAACGGCGTGGGCCAGGGTGCGTGCTGAGGCAGAGCCACATCCATGGCGTGTACCCGGTCGCATTGAGGCATTGGGTCAATCACCCGTGCCCTGTCCAAAACCTGGCGCAGGAGCGGTGATTTCATCCCCAGCCGAAGTCTTACATCTGGGGATGGCGCTGTGGACAACCTGAGAGCGGTAACAGCAAAAAAAACGCCGGCACAAGGCCGGCGTTCAGTTATTGAGGCAGGTTTCATACAGGCAAGAAACCTATCGAGCAGTG
>JBCDEC010000223.1:0-7904 GCA_039179965.1 Pseudomonadota bacterium | reverse complement strand
GCTGCGTTGGTATGTTTCTGTTGGGCGGAGTATTCTGGGCTCAGTTTGGCATGGCCTCAGTCTACGGGGCGCGAGCAGATCTTTCGTTGGCTGAAATCACGACCTTCGTTGCCGCGTTTTATGTCGGCGCCTTAGTGCTGCAATACCCACTGGGCTGGTTTTCTGACCGTATGGACCGCCGCGTACTTATCATGATCGTCGCAGTCACTGGCGCCGGCGGCGCGATTGCAGGAATGCTGTTTGGTCTGTCTTTCCCGATCCTGCTGGTCTCGGCCTTCGTGATCGGAGGGATGTCGAACCCGCTGTATTCCCTTCTCATCGCTCACGCGAATGACTTTTTGCAGCATGAAGACATGGCCGCCGCATCGGGCGGGCTGTTGTTTATCAACGGGCTTGGCGCGATTGCCGGTCCGCTGGTCATGGGCTGGCTGATGGGGCCGCAGGTTGTCGGACCGTCCGGCTTTTTCCTCTTTATCGGCTGCATCATGGTGTCGCTTGCCGGTTACGCCGCCTACCGGTCGACCAAACGGGGCGCCGTTCCGGTCGAGGACACCGGGGCCTATGCTGCCGTGTCGCCAACACTCGGCGCCGTGGCCATGGAAGTTGCACAGGAAATCTCCATCGAAGCTGATCTGGAAAGCGAGTCTGCCGAACCGGCCGCATAACAAGAGTGTTATGTCAAAGCGGTTACAATTCGTGACTGTTGAACGTCGTCCCGGCGATCTTAACTGGGATCAGAGTACACACGCGCAACAGTGAGGATATACGCGATGGTGGGGGCGGAAGACGTTCTGACGTTTTGGCTGGATAATGTTGGTGAAGACGGCTGGTACAAACAGGACGCGGATCTGGATCAAGAGATCAGAAACCGGTTTGAGCAGGCATGGAAAGCGGCGTCAGAGGGATCTTATTCGCTCTGGCTGACCTACCCGAGCGGGGCGTTGGCGTATATTATTTTGACCGATCAGTTCCCGCGCAACATGTTCCGGTCCTGTGCCAAGGCGTTTTCCACGGATGCGGCAGCCATGGCGGCGGCGAAGGCGGCCATCAAAAAGGGCTGGGATCTCAGGATCGACGAGCCCGCCCGGCAGTTTTTCTACCTGCCACTGATGCATTCGGAAAACCTGTGCGACCAGGAACGCTGCGTGCGCCTTTTGGCCGAGCGGATGCCGGAGCGCGGGGGCGATAATCTGCTGCATGCCCGGGCCCATCGTGAGGTGATCCGGCAGTTCGGACGCTTCCCCTATCGCAACGAAGCCCTGGCCCGGTCGATGACCGCGACTGAAACCGCCTATGTGTCGGACGGCGGCTATGGCCGCACGGTACGCGAGTTGCAGTCGGCCAGTTAACCCGACGTGTCCGCGCCGTCCTGCGCCACTGACAGGAGCATCTGAAACAGCGCGATGAGCGTTTGGCGCGGATCGCCGCCTGCTTCGCCGCTCTGAGCCTCCGCAACGCTGTCAGGCAGGGCGCGCAGGTCTGCCACCTTCTCTTGGATGCCGTCGATCCGCGCCTGCAGGTCATCCAGCTTTTGCTGGGTGGCGGCCGCGGCGGCTGCGGCCTGATCACTCGCCCCGTCGGACATGGTTTCCAGATCGCTGCGCAGCCCGGCGACTTCGGTGCGCAGAGCGTCGAGTTCCACCGTGACCGGCTGGATCTGGCTGGCGGCGTCCGCGGCGCGGTCCACCACCTGCGCGGCGGTCTGGCTGATCTGCCAGGCAAGAAAGAGGCACAGGGCGATCAGGATCAGCGTTGCGTTGAACAACGCCAGAAAGAGATCTTTGAGAACTTTGCCCATGGTGTGCCTCCGGATTGGATGCGCTCACAATCCGCTGCGCCTGCGCGCCGGTCAAGGCCACCCGTCGCCATTTCTTGCCGCGCCTGCCATTGATGGCCCTCGCTAAGTGGTTTAAGGCTAAACTAATTCTGAAAGCCCTGGATCAGGAGTATGGGACATGGCCGCGAAATCCTATGACGTGATCGTAATCGGTGCCGGTCCCGGCGGGTATGTGGCGGCCATTCGGGCCGCGCAACTGGGGCTCAAGACCGTTATCGTCGAGCGCGAGCACATGGGCGGAATTTGCCTCAACTGGGGCTGTATTCCGACCAAGGCGATGCTGCGGTCCGCCGAAGTGTTTCATTTGATGGAACGGGCCAAGGATTTTGGCCTGTCCGCCGACAAGATCGGCTATGACATCGATGCGGTCATCAAACGCTCGCGCGGCGTGGCCAAACAGCTGAGCTCCGGCGTGAGCCATCTGGTCAAGAAGAACAAGGTCGACGCGATCATGGGTGACGCCACGCTGTCCGCGCCGGGCAAGGTGTCGGTCAAGACCGAAACGGGGACCGAGGAGCTTGCGGCTGGCAATATCATCCTCGCCACCGGCGCCCGGGCGCGGGAATTGCCAGGGCTCGAGGCGGACGGCGATTTGGTCTGGACCTACAAACACGCCCTGCTGCCCCCGCGGATGCCCAAGAAACTGCTGGTCATCGGGTCCGGCGCGATCGGGATCGAATTCGCCAGCTTCTACAACACGCTGGGGGCCGATACGACCGTCGTGGAGGTCATGGACCGGATCCTGCCGGTCGAGGATGCCGAGATTTCGGCCTTTGCCAGAAAGCAGTTCGTCAAACAGGGCATGACGATCATGGAAAAGGCGATGGTCAAGAAACTCGACCGCGCCAAGGGCAAGGTCACCGCGCATATCGAGAGCGGCGGCAAGGTCACGCCCCATGACTTTGACACGGTGATTTCCGCGGTCGGGATCGTGGGCAATGTGGAGGGTCTGGGTCTCGAAACGGCCGGCGTTGCGGTTGAGCGCACCCATGTGGTGACGGACGCCCATTGCCGGACCGGGGTCGAGGGGCTCTGGGCGATCGGCGATATCGCCGGCGCGCCCTGGCTGGCGCACAAAGCCTCCCACGAAGGCGTGATGGTCGCCGAACTGATTGCCGGTCTGCACCCCCATCCCGTCAAACCCGAGAGCATCGCAGGTTGCACCTATTGCCAGCCGCAGGTCGCCAGCGTGGGGTTCACCGAGGCAAAGGCCAAGGAACTGGGCTATGACATCAAGGTGGGCCGGTTTCCCTTCATCGGCAACGGCAAGGCCATCGCCTTGGGAGAGCCCGAAGGGATGATCAAAACCGTCTTTGACGCCAAAACCGGTGAGCTGCTCGGCGCGCATATGGTCGGCGCCGAAGTGACCGAGCTGATCCAGGGCTATGTGGTCGGCCGCCAGTTGGAAACCACTGAGGAAGACCTCATGCACACGGTCTTCCCGCACCCGACCCTGTCGGAAATGATGCACGAAAGTGTGCTCGACGCCTATGGGCGTGCCATCCACTTCTAGACCGTCGTGCACAACCCCGCGTGCCGGTCTGGCGTGGCATGGCAGCGCGGTTTCCGGCTGTCTTGGGCCAAATAGGAAACCAGTCTTGTGCGCCGCCGCATGCGCCGGGCGCTGGCGGGCCTACAAACGGTACTGCGTGCCATCGATGATGATCATCGTGGCGCGCATCCGATAGGCGGTGTCTGCCGCCTGATGTCCGCGGATGCTCAGCACCATGCCCTGGCTCAAGGCCAGATCCACCGGTGAGTCATTGGCATTGGCGGGCGGGTCCGGGTATTCCACGGTCCAGTTTTCGCCACCGGCATTGACCAGCAGAATGTTCATGTCCCCCTGACGCTCGATCCGGTCGAGAAAACCGGTAATCTCGGTCTGGCCATCCGACAGACGCTGGCTGCCCTGGTTGGCGGCACGGGCGGGCAGGGCGAAGAGGGCCAGAAGCGGTGCGGCAAGCATCAGGCGGCGGGTCGGCATGGGGCGGATCTCCGGTCAGACAGATGACGCTATCCTAGCGCCATCTGCATAAGAGCACATCCCCAACCGCACGCCGCGCTCAAAGAACGGAGTCGAGTTTTTCCAGAATGCGCGTCCAGCCGCCTTCATGGTTGTTGCGGCTCTCTTCATGGGGAAAGCGCACATGGGTGAGGGTGACATCCGTGCCATCGCCCTTGGCATTGAAATCCAGCGTCACCGTGGAATCATCCTGCGTATAGGCCGACACCCAGGTGAACTGCAGCTTGTTGGGCCTGTCGATGACCAGATATTCCCCGTCATGGGGCCAGCCTTCGGGCGATTGCGATGAGACCATGATCACCTGAAACTTGCCGCCCACACGCGGATCGGCAGTGACCTTCGGCGCGGCCATGTCCGGGGCCGGCACCATGAAGCGCGCCATCATGTCGGGGTCGAGCCAGGCATCAAACACCTTTTCCGGAGGGTGGGGCAGGTAGCGGGTCACTTTCAGTGAGAGATCCGTCATCGTCATGGGCTGTCTCCTTTTGGGCCGCATCAAGGGCCGTTTCCAAAGCGTCGAGCCGCAGCGCCCAGATCGAGCGCAGATCGGCAAACCAGGTATCGATGAGCGAGAGCGGGCCGGTGTGCAGCTCGATGAGATGCTCGCGCCACTCGGTCCGGCGGGTTACCAGCTGCGCGCGCTCCAGCACCTTGATGTGCTTGGAGACCGCGTTGAGGCTGAGATCAAAGCTCTGCGCAATATCCGTCACCCGCATGGGCCCGTGCTGCGCCAGAAGCGTCATGATCGCCCGCCGCGTCGGATCCGCGGCGGCCTTCAGGATCTCACTCAGCTGGTCTGCCGATTCTCGTTCAACCATATGGAAGAATTAAATCATACCAAGACATCAGTCAACCTTTTGGGTGAATGAAATCACGCTACCGCGTGATCCGCTGCGCGGGGAGTATTTGACCCAAGAAGAACACACATGGCGGGCGGTCCTGGTTTCTTCTTGGATGAAATACTCCACGCGACGGCGCCACTCGGGGCCCCGGTTGACTGGACGGGCGCCCCCGGATCGGCTTTCCTGCAGGCCATGGTCAGTCTCAATCGTGTCGTGATGCAGAGATCGAGCCGTGCGCTGATTGCCGCGCTCGGGCCCGAGCGTCTGGCGGTGGCCGAGATCTCGGGCAAATGGGGCAAGGGATTTCCCTTTGGCGCCTACCGCCGGTTTCTCTATCCGGAGTGGGATATCTGTGCGGGACCCTTTGAGGAAAACGGTCGGATCCTGAAGTTTGATCTGATCCTCGCCAATCAGGTCTGGGAACATCTCGACCGCCCCTATGCCGCGACCAAGCATGTCCGGCGGATGTTACCGAAAGGCGGGCACTTTTGGCTCGCCGTGCCGTTCCACATCCCATATCACGCGGCGCCGATGGACAATTCGCGCTGGTCTGCGAGGGGATTAAAGAACCTGCTGGTTGAATCCGGCTTTGCCGCAGAAGCCATTCAGTCGGACCAGTGGGGCAACCGCAACGCAGCGCTGCGCAACCTTGATGGCAACACATGGCCGCCGGTCTTTGACGCCGCGAGGGATTCCCTTGAGAATGATCCCGAGATGCCCATCTGTGCCTGGGCGCTGGCACAAAAGACCTGAGGCGCTGGTCGCCCTGGATTTGGGCTCTAAAACATGGGATCGGCTGATCGGTTTGGCAGGCGAACGGAGTGCCGGGTAAGTTTACCTTTTGTTCTCTCTTTTCGCTTGGCCATGATGGGTCAATCGCCTACCGTTGCCGCAGTGAGGGGTGTCTGATGGCTGAGCAGAAACAAATCGAAGTCCGCGGCGCGCGCGAGCACAACCTGAAGTCCATCGATGTGGACATTCCACGCGACGAATTGGTCGTGATTACCGGCCTGTCGGGCTCCGGCAAGTCGAGTCTCGCCTTCGATACGATCTATGCCGAAGGTCAGCGCCGTTATGTCGAATCGCTGTCGGCCTATGCGCGGCAGTTTCTCGACATGATGGAGAAGCCGGATGTGGATCACATCTCGGGTCTTTCGCCGGCGATTTCGATCGAACAGAAGACGACGTCGAAGAACCCGCGCTCGACCGTCGGGACCGTGACAGAAATCTATGACTATCTGCGGCTGCTCTTTGCGCGCGCGGGCACGCCCTTTTCGCCGGCAACCGGTCTGCCAATCGAGGCCCAGCAGGTTCAGGACATGGTTGACCGGATCATGGCGCTTGAAGAGGGCACGCGGGCCTATCTGCTGGCGCCCATTGTCCGGGACCGGAAGGGCGAGTATCGCAAGGAGATGCTGGACCTGCGCAAGCAGGGCTTCCAGCGGGTCAAGGTGGACGGCGCATTCTATGAGCTGGATGAGCCGCCGACCCTGGACAAGAAGTTTCGCCATGACATCGATGTTGTCGTGGATCGGATTGTCGTGCGGGACGGCCAGCAACAGCGGTTTGCCGACAGCCTGCGCACCGCGCTTGATCTGGCTGACGGCATTGCCATTCTGGAGACCGCGCCCAACGAGGGAGACCCTGAACGGCTGACCTTTTCAGAGAATTTTGCCTGCCCGGTCTCGGGCTTCACGATCCCCGAGATCGAGCCCCGTCTGTTTTCCTTCAACGCGCCCTTTGGCGCCTGCCCGGATTGCGACGGCCTGGGACACGAGCTGTTTTTTGACGAGCGCCTTGTGGTGCCCGATGTCACGCTGAAGATTGCCGACGGGGCGCTGGCGCCCTGGCGCAAGGGGAAGTCCCCCTATTTCCTGCAGACCATAGAAGCCATTGCGAAGCATTACGAATTCGACAAGCAGGCGCGGTGGAAGGATCTGGCGAAACATGTCCAGCAGGTCTTTCTCTATGGCTCGGGGGAGGACGAGATCCCGTTCCGCTATGACGAAGGGGGCCGGGTCTATGAGGTGACGCGGGTCTTTGAGGGCGTGATCCCGAATATGGAGCGGCGGTATCGCGAGACCGACAGCAACTGGATTCGTGAGGAATTTGAGCGCTATCAGAACAACCGTTCCTGCGGGACCTGTGAAGGCTATCGCCTGCGGGCCGAGGCTCTTGCCGTCAAGATCGGCGGGCTGCACATCGGCCAGGTGGTCCGGATGTCGATCCGCGAGGCGCTGAACTGGGTTGAAACCGCGCCCGCGCACCTGAGTGATCAGAAGAACGAGATTGCGCGGGCAATTCTGAAGGAGATCCGCGAGCGTCTTGGGTTTCTCAACAACGTGGGGCTGGAATACCTCACGCTGAGCCGGAATGCCGGGACGCTTTCGGGTGGCGAGAGCCAGCGCATCCGTCTGGCCAGCCAGATCGGGTCGGGGCTGACAGGCGTGCTTTACGTGTTGGACGAGCCGTCGATCGGGTTGCATCAGCGCGACAATGACCGGCTGCTGGGCACGCTGAAAAACCTGCGAGATCAGGGCAACACCGTGATCGTCGTGGAACATGACGAAGAGGCGATCCGCGAGGCGGATTACGTCTTTGACATCGGTCCGGGTGCCGGGGTGCATGGTGGGCAGGTGGTCAGCCATGGCACGCCGGCCCAGATTGCGGCGGACACCCAGTCGATCACCGGGCAATATCTGTCGGGCACGCGCGAGATCGCAGTGCCCGCAGAGCGCCGGTCCGGCAAGAAGGGCAAGAAGAAGGTCACGGTGGTGAAGGCCACGGGGAACAACCTCAAGACCGTGACGGTCGATTTTCCGCTGGGCAAGTTTGTCTGCGTGACGGGCGTTTCAGGCGGAGGCAAGTCAACTCTCACGATCGAAACGCTGTTCAAGACCGCCTCGATGCGCCTGAACGGTGCGCGCCAGACCCCGGCGCCATGCGAAACGATCAAGGGGCTCGAACATCTCGACAAGGTCATCGATATCGACCAGCGCCCCATCGGGCGGACTCCCCGGTCAAACCCGGCGACCTATACGGGCGCCTTCACGCCCATTCGCGACTGGTTCGCCGGACTGCCGGAGGCCAAGACGCGCGGCTACAAGCCGGGGCGGTTTTCCTTCAACGTGAAAGGCGGGCGTTGCGAAGCCTGCCAGGGCGATGGGGTGATCAAGATCGAAATGCACTTCCTGCCGGATGT
>JBCDEC010000222.1:0-7914 GCA_039179965.1 Pseudomonadota bacterium | reverse complement strand
GTCAGAGCCCAAGCCAGCCGACGTCGCGCTGTCAATCTCCAGGCTCTCATCGATCACTGAGATCGCCTCCACCTCTGTCCAGACTTGCGCTCGTCCATGCGACCCGCCTCGCCATGGAGCCGGTCGAGTTTGCCGTCGCCAAGCTCTGGCCCGAGGTCGAGGCGATCTCAATGCTTGACGAGAGCCTTGAGATTGACCGCGCGACGTCGGCTGGCTTGGGCTCTGACCTTCAGGCCCGCATCATGACCCTGGCCAAACACGCCGCCGGGTTCGGCGCTGATGGTGTGCTTTTCACCTGCTCTGCCTTTGGCCCGGCAATCGAGGCGGCCAACGAAGAAGTGCCCATTCCGGTGATCAAGCCGAACGAAGCCATGTTTCATGCGGCCCTCTCCATTGGAGCTCGGATCGCAATGATCCACACATTCAAACCGGCCGCGCCAGGTATGGTGGCAGAGTTCGAAGCGCTGTGCGCCAACAGCAAGACGGGATCATCGCTGGATAGCTTTTTTTGCGATGGCGCAATGGCTGCGAAGTGCCGCGGCGATATCGACGTACACGATCAGCTGATCGCAGAGTGCGGCGCCGCACTGACGGGATATGACGCGATCCTTCTGGCCCAGTTCTCCATGGCCAGTGCCGCGGAAAGGCTCCGGCGCGAAACGAACGTCCCGGTGCTTACCAGTCCTGATTCCGCGGTCCGGGAAATGCGCCGTCGGGTCGAGGCGGTCAAACCTCACGCAGAAAAATGCTGATCGGCGTCATCGCGGACGACTTCACCGGCGCGGGCGATGTCGCCAACACGCTGGCCAAAGGTGTGCCACCGGAAAGCGGTTTGCACACGGCGCTCTACGCCGGCGTTCCAAGCGCCGCCGCAGATTCAGATGTCGAAGCGGGGGTCGTCGCACTGAAAAGCCGCACCGGGCCGGTCGAGGATGCCGTTCGCAACAGTCTCGCGGCATTGGCATGGCTTCGTGCCCAGGGATGCCGACAGATCCTGTTCAAATACTGCTCGACCTTCGATTCGCGGCCCCACGGAAACATCGGAGCCGTGGCAGACGCCTTGGCGGAAGCACTGTCCGCCGCAACGGTTGTTTTTTGCCCGGCTTTTCCAGCAACCGGCAGAACGGTCTATCAGGGTCATCTATTCGTGCATGACAGGCTCCTCAGCGAGTCGGGGATGCAGGACCATCCTTTGACACCGATGACGGACCCTGACATTCGCCGCTTTCTGGGGCAGCAGACGCAAAAGAGCATTGGGCTTCTGCCCCTTGGCACCGTGCGTGACGGGGCCGAGAGCACCAAGCGTTTCATCGATCAACTCGGCCAAAAAGGCCATCGCTTCATTGTTGCCGACGCGACCACGGATGACGACTTGCTGGTGCTCGGCGCGGCGGTTTGCGAAGCGCCGCTGGTGACAGGAGGGTCAGGCATCGCGATGGGCCTGCCCCGCAACGCCATTCGTGCAGGGCTCGCACCCGGTGAACCTCCGTCGGCGCGTCCGGTAAAGGGGCCGGGCGCTGCGATTGCGGGCTCATGTTCCGGCGCAACCCGCCGCCAGATCGCGCGGCACGGGGTGGATCACCCTGTCTACGAGATCGACGTTGCCGAAGTGATGGCCGGAAACATCACGCAGGAGACGCTCCTGGATTTCATCGAGTCGCATCGCGAGGCGACCCCTCTGGTCTATTCCTCTGGTGCCCCCGGACCCGTGGGGGATTTGCAGCGCAAGTTTGGACGGGACGCAGTCGCGCAGCAGCTCGATGGTCTTTTCGCGGCCACCGCCAGCGGTTTGATGGACCGCGGCTACCGTCGGCTTGTGGTCGCTGGGGGGGAGACATCGGGGGCCGTCGCCAGCGCGGTCGCGGCTCAACTCGGTGTTCAGGCGATGCAGAACAGCGTCGAGATCGACCCCGGGGTGCCCGTACTCATCTTGAGACCAGAGGAGCCCGTGGCTCTGGCGCTTAAGTCCGGCAATTTTGGCGGACCGGACTTCTTTGCAAAAGCCTTTCACAGGATGGAGGGCGGGCTTTGACCGGTGAAGAAGGCGAGATGCGCGAAGAGATGGCAACGCTTTGCCGCTCGCTCTTTGAGCGCGGGTTCAGCGTCGGCACGGCCGGAAACGTTTCTGCGCGGCTGTCCGATGGGATCCTGATGACACCGACCAACTGTCGGCTTGGAGATGTCGACCCCCCGCGGATTGCGAAGCTCGACGCCGGAGGCAGGCATGTTGCAGGCGACCCGCCGAGCAAGGAAGTGTTTCTGCACCGTGCGTTCTATGACACACGAGCGGAGGCAAAAGCAGTGGTCCACTTGCACTCCACCTGGGCGACCGCGCTTTCGTGCCGGCGGGATGTGGATCCCGAGGACTGCATTCCGCCGCTCACCCCCTATGTCGTGATGCGGGTCGGGAAAGTGAAGCTCGTGCCTTACGTGAGGCCGGGCGATCCGCGGTCGGCGGAGCTGATCCGCGCACTTGGCGGGACCTGCGCTGCGGTGCTTCTGGCCAATCACGGTCCTGTCGTCAGCGGCAGGGATCTGTTCTCGGCGGCTTGTGCCGCCGAAGAGCTGGAGGAGACCGCAAAGCTCCTTGGCGCGCTTCACGGGTTGCCGACCCGATATCTTTCGTCCGAGAACGTGGCCGAGCTGGAAACGACGTTTGCCGCCCTGTGAGGTCCCATGAAAACCGCCGACCTGATTGATGACCATGCCGCGGATCTGACGCTGGTTCACTTGCCGTTTCGCCGGTTCGGGAGGCGGCCGCACTTCGCCGGCCCGATCCAGACTGTGAAATGTTTCGAGGACAACACGGTGGTGCGCGCCGAGTTGGAGACGCCGGGGCATGGGCGCGTGCTCGTCGTTGATGGCGGCGGATCTACCAGGGTGGCATTGCTTGGCGACATGCTCGCGGAATTCGCCGTTTCGAACAGGTGGGCGGGAATTGTTCTGAATGCGGCCATCCGGGACAGCGTGGAGATCGACCAGATGGACATCGCGGTTCACGCACTCGCAACGTCACCGGTCAAGAGCGCCAAGGCTGGCTGGGGCGCGGCCGGCTGCGACATTCATTTTGGCGGTGTCGCGATGGTACCCGGCGACTGGATCTATGCCGATGCCGATGGCGTTCTGATCAGCAAATCGCGTCTGGTGTAATGGGCCCTACCCGGCCGCGTCGAAATCCAGGACGACGGCGCCATAAACAGGGCGGCGGGCTGGCCGAACGCGACCGCAGGTGAGCGGCCCGCCTACCCCCCGCCGCCCCCGTCCAACCGATCTGCGTTGTGGTTAAGCGACAGCACATCCCGGCGGCTATAGTGGCCCGCGGGATCGAGCTTCAGATGTTCGCCGATGACCGCATCGAGAGAGACGTCGGCATAGAGCGTGACCTCTTCGCCGGTGACCGGACCCGCAAGGACGGTTCCATCCGGCCCCGCGATCATCGAGCCGCCATCGTTGATCACATCCCTGCCCTCCGTCACGTGTTTGCGCAGCGGAAAGCTTTCAGGGATGTCGGACGTCCGCAACAGCCCGGAAACGGAGGCGACGTAGACGCGCCCCTCCAGAGCAATGAAGCGGGTGATGTCCCGCGTGACATCCAGATCCCCGGGCCAGGTCGCGATATGGAGCTGCTCACCCTGATTATAGAGCGCTTGTCGCGCCATCGGCTGCCAATTCTCGTAGCAGTTCAGCCCCCCGATCCTGACCCCCTTCCAGCGCTGCACCCGCAATCCGTGACCATCGCCATCGGCCCAGAGCAGGCGCTCGTGAAAGGTCGGTTTGAGCTTGCGGTGCACGTTGACGACGCCGTTGTCCGGGTCGATGGCCAGCAGCGAGGCGTAGACGGATCCCATTGAACCACTGCGTTCGACGACGCCGACATAGACGAACACGCCCAGCGCCCGCGCTTCCCGAGCGATCGCTGTCACCTCCGGCCCATCTGTCGTAAGGGCCGCGTTCACATAGGCCACCTGCCCCAGGCGCAACAGGTCATCACTGGAAGAGACCACAGGCGCACGCAACCAGACGGGGTAGCCGGACAGGAACACTTCCGGGAAGCAGACCAGTTCCGCGCCATGCGAAGCAGCCTCCCGAAGCAGGCCGAGCAGTTTGTCCGTACTGGCCTGCGGGTCGAGAAAGACCGGTGCGGCTTGCACCGCTGCGATTTTCAAACCTGATCCTCCTCTGCTTCTGCGCCAATGGCCCGTCAGCCCGGATTTGCCGAGGTTCGGTCTATGGTTTCGTCCAACACACTCCAGGTTTTTGCCGTATCACACCAGATCTGGATCGTCGGCGTCACCCAGGAGCTGTCCTCCAGCGTCCCGGCCTTAACGGCCGCGAGATTGTCAAAGGCCGGGAGTTCCGTGGTCAGAGGCGAGCCGCAATTGCTACAGAAGTTCCGGATGACTTCCTGACCGGACGCGCCATGCATTACATATTGCGATCGGCTGTCCCCCTCAAAGGTGATCGACGCGGTCGGGACCAGAACGTTGGTGGAGAACGCACTGCCGCTTTGCCGCTGGCAGTCGGGGCAGTGGCAGACCGCGATCATTGCAGGCTCTTCCTGGCTGGATGAATAGCGCACCTGGCCGCAAAGGCAGTGTCCCTGGATCTTCGGCATTGGCAATCTCCCGTATTGGCGTTTCGGTTCGGTCGTCGTGATCTCGCGCAGTTTTGGCCCGGTGCCGCTCAGCGCCTGCGCGGACGGTGTCAGGGGCGCAGGTGGCTGGCAGTTTGATTGAAGAGCGCCGCATTTCGATCAGCGCTGGCGCTATCAGAGAATTGCTTGTCCTTGTGAAGGTCGATAGCCCGACGCACCGCGGGCCGGGTTTTGATCCGCTGGCGCCAGGCCGCGACATTCGGAAACCCGTCGAGCGAAACCCCCAGTGGCTTCGCAATAAACGCCCAGGGGAAGGCCATCATGTCCGCGATGGAGTAGGTCTCGAAGATATAGTCGCGCCCCGTCAGGCGCGCGTCCAACACCGCGAGGTTGCGTTCATACTCCCCCTTGTAGCGCCCAAGGGAATAGTGCTCCCCGGCAGGGGCATAGTTGACGAAATGGCTGAGCTGGCCCGCGATCGGGCCCTGATTGGACGACTGCCAGAAGAGCCATTCATTGAACGCCACGCGCTGTCGCAAGGTGGACGGACCGAACTTTCCGGTCTTCTCCGCGAGATAGAGAAGTATCGCGCCACTCTCGAAAACCGACAGCGCACCGGCCTCTGCCCCATGGTCAACGATGGCCGGGATTTTCGCGTTTGGGCTGACCGCCTTGAATTCCGGACGCAACTGATCGCCTCCGGGCAGATCGACCAGGATCGTACGGTGCTCGAGCCCGGTCTCGGCCAGCATAATCGCGACCTTCCAGCCATTGGGCGTCGGGGCGTAGTAGAAATCGATCATCGCGCGTCCGACACAATCGGGGTTTTAAACTCTCTCAGGATTTCCTCTGTGTGTTCTCCCAGTTCCGGAGCAGGGCGCACCGGGCCCGCGGGTGTGCCGTGAAACAGCGCCGCGCCCCGCGCCTGGCGCAAGCGTCCTGCCGACGGATGGTCATACTCGATGAAGGTGCCATTCGCAGCCATTTGCGGATGCGTGCGCATGTCCTTGCGGGTCAGGACCGGCGCGCAAGGTACGCCGGCAGCCTCAAGGTCTGACAGAAGGCGATCCCTGTCCATGCCGCTGACGATGGATTGGGTCAGTTCCAGCCGGGCGTCGCGATTGACCTCCCGCAGTTCGGCCGTCTTGAACCGCGGATCCGCCAGAATGTCCGGGCGGCCCGTGGCTTGGGCAAGCGCCTCCCAATGCTTGTCCTGCATAATGGAGATACTGACATAGCCGCCCTGCACATCGTAGATCAGGTCGCTGAAGGACTGGCTCTCTTCGGCCTCCATTTCATCGCCGACGAAAGTGTGACCATTCATGTCTGACGCCCAAAGAAAGGCCGCGACCGTATCGAGCATGGAGAGCGTGATCTTCTGCCCCTTACCCGTCCTCTCGCGCGCGAACAGGGCTGCTGTGATGGCCTGGCTGGCCTGTACCGCGGTTAGCTTGTCGGGCAGGATCGTGCGGACGAGCCGAGGGCGGGCCTCGTCCGATCCTGCCTGGACAGTCGCCAGGGCCGACACGGCTTGGATGAGCGGGTCGTAGACAGGTTTACCCGCCAGCGGCCCCTCGAACCCGAAACCCGCGATCGACAAATGCACGAGGCCGGGGTTCAGTGCGCGCAGCGCATCGTATCCGAGGCCAAGCCGGTCCGCCACGCCGGGCCGGAAGTTTTGGATGAACACATCTGCGGTTGCTACAAGAGCCTTCAGAGCGGCCAGATCGGCCAGATCCTTCAGATCGAGTACGATGGAACGCTTGTTGCGGTTGTTGTTGAGATACGAGGCCGAGTGGCCGCCACGGCGCGTTGCCAATTGACGCGTGAAATCCCCGTCGGCGCGCTCGACCTTGATCACGTCCGCACCCTGATCGGCGAGGATCATCGTGGCCATGGGACCGGAAATCACCGTCGTGAGGTCGATGACCCGAACGCCCGCAAGGGGACCGCTGAAGTCCGGCCGGGGCTGGTTTGGCATATCCCGCTCCTGCGCTTCTCCGGCAGAAACCTAGGGACACTGCGCGTCGCCGGGAAATGCAAAATAGTCAGCAGGAGATGAAAGAAATTCAACCTGCCTGAGACAGCAACCATCCATGCAGACGTTTTACATCCGATGTCATCGGCTCATCACGCCGAACGATGTAGTAGGCCGTATCGTGCGCGTCGGGGGTTCGAAACGGCTGCACCAGGACACCGGACGCCAGCAGCGGATCGATCAGAGGCCGGCGCCCCAGCGCGATCCCCAACTCATCGACGGCCGCCTTCACGGTCAGCTCATAGGTCTCCAAATTGTATCTTTGGGACGCCTCGGGCGGCGCGATGTTACGCAACCTGCACCACTTGTCCCACTCGCCATCAACCGTCGTATTGACGAGCGCGCGGGTCCTGTTCAGCGCGGCCTCAAGCGTGGCGCAGCCCAGACGTTCGGCGAGGCCGGGCGCCATGACCGGAACGATAATCTCGCGCAGCAGCGGCTGTGCGAGGTAGCCGGGCCAGTCACCGGATCCCCGGCGGATCGCGAGATCGACGTTTTCGCGGGACAAATCGACCACTTTGGTCGTCGTGATCAGGTTGATCTCGAGATCCGGGTGGGTGTGTTCCAGATCTCTGAGCCGGTGCATTAGCCAGTCCGCTGCGAAGGACGGGGTCAACGTTAGGGTCACGCGCTTGCGGTCCGGGGTCGAGCGCACGATCTCCGTCGCCCGCAATATGTCCGACATCGGCCCCTTGATCCGGTCAAAGAACTGCGCCCCGTCAACGGTGAGGTATAGCTTGCCCCGGCGGTTCTGGATCAGACGTGCGCCAAGTTCTGTCTCAAGCGCCTTGATCTGGTGGCTGATGGCCGATGGGGTCACACCCAACCGCGCCGCGGCTTTGACAGCACTGCCTGTCAGCGCCACCCCATAGAAGGATTTGAGCCCGCCAAAGGAAGGGAAATAGTCGCGGTCTGCGATAGCGCGCTCCAAGGCCATAACTTAGGTCGAGGTATTCCGATGGCGCCCAGAGCCTGCAGCAGGATTGAAGAAAAATCAATAACGGGAGCGGTGAGTTGCGGTCCCGTGTATGGCGATGTGCTTTGCGCAAGTCACGTCGGACGTTGGGGGGCCGCATGCCTGAAAACCGCCCGTTTGCCCGAGCGGTTTTCCAACACGAAAGGAGAGTGCAGCCTGTCCCTAGGACTCGACTTCGGCGATGTAGTCGTGCTTTTCACCGAGGTGAACGAGCCCGGTATTGTGGCCGCCATGGGCCTCGGTGCCCTTCAGGACGGCGGTCCTGCGGGTGAAGGTAACCGTCAGTTCACCGCCGAGAACCTGGCG
>JBCDEC010000221.1:0-7931 GCA_039179965.1 Pseudomonadota bacterium | reverse complement strand
GTCGCCTTTGCCCCGGATCAAGAGCATGCGGGGGTCGCCGCGGGCCGCCGAAACCGGCAGCGAGACCAACTCGCTCACCCGCATGCCAGTGGCGTAGAGCAGCTCCATCAGGCAGGTGTTGCGCAGCCGGTCGGCCGGGGTGCGCCCGGTGTTCCGTGTGGCCGCCAGCAGGCGGTCGATCTCTGCAACCTCAAGGGTTTGCGGCAGTTTGCGATCCCGGCCGGGGCCGCGAATCTGGATGGCCGGATTGTCTTTGCGCCAGCCTTCCTCGAAGGCGAACCGGTAGAGTTGGCGCACCGCCGAAAGCCGCCGTGCCCGGGTTGCCTTGGACAGCCCCTCGGCATCGCAACTGATCAGGTAGTCCTCGATGTCGTGGCGCTCTGCGCCGGCAAAATCCAGGGCACGCGCGGTCATCCATTCGGCAAAGCTGCGCAGATCCCGCGCATAGGCGAGCTGCGTGTTCCGTGCGGCTCCCATATCCGCGGACTGCGCATCAAGGAAGGTTGAAATCCAGATCATCGGCGAGGCGGGGGCATGGGTCACGACCGTGGCTCCAACAGCATCAATTGCAGGGCGGCGCGGCGGGCGGTGTCTTCGAGTCCGACCAGGCGGAACACGGCCAGGGCATCGGTGAGCGCTTCGGGATTGCCATTTGTCCCCTGACGGTACAGCGCGATGGCGCGCAGGATCAGCTCGCCCAGCGCGCCACGGGTGTAGAGTTCCTGCAATTGCAACGGCAGGTCCGGTGTGTTGGAAAAGCCAGCCGCGATGGCCCGGCGCAGATCCGGGTCGGACGCGCCGGCCTGCGGCGAACCCTGAGCAATGCCCGCAAGGAAGGTCGAGGCCGGATCGCTCGGAGCATCGCGCGCCGCGCGTTCGTACTGATCCGACAGCAGGCGAATGTGCCAGGCCAATTGTTGCGCAGCCCCGGTGGCAGGCGGGGTCGCCGCGAGACGGTCGGCAAACAGCGTGGCAAAGGTGATCTCGGTGCCAGCCGTCCGCATCGCGTCCCAGGCCGGGCCCAGGGTCTTGGCGATGGCGTCAGGGCTTGCGGTGCCCAGCGCGGTTTCGAACTGCTGCACGGCGCGGACCCGGTCCCAGACCCCGCCAGAGGCCGCCGGGCTGCGCTCGGTATAGATCCCCAGGAAACGATTGGCGCTGAGGGCACCGGTGCGGGCCAATCGCTCTGCGGCCTCGAGCTGTGCTTTCCACCCGGCAACGTCGCGCAGATCCGCGTAGGCAAAGGCGCGGGGCAGGGCGGCGGTGGGCAGGCGCTCTCCGATCGCTTCATAGAGCCGGAAGTCGAGCGGATCGATCCGTGCCGCCGGGGTGAGGGGCGGCATCAGCTCGTCCAGATCACTGTGCAGAAACCGGTCAAGCAGGGCCGCACAATGCGGGTCGAGATCATCGAGCGCCCGGGCGGTGTCGAGCACCAGAGCCGCCGCGGGCCAGTCGCCGCGCCGCGCACTGCAATAGATACGCGCCGCGTAGTCGGTGCTGAGATGGGGATTGGCGGACAGGGTCGCACAGGCGGCATCTTCGGTGCCGGTCAGCAGCGTCGCATCGAACCAGCGCTCAAAGAGCGCCGGGGTGCGTGTGGGCCCGGCGCGTCGCGCCAGGGCCTCGGCCGGTTCCACAGCGCCCAGATCCATCAACCGGTCGATCATCGCCAGCGTCAGATCCGGCTTTTGCGCGCTGTCCGCCGGAGGCAGCCCTTCCGCCAGCAGCAGGGTATAGAGCACCGACAGCATGGCCGGGCTATGTGCCACGGGCGCGTCCGTGATCAGACGGGTGAGATCCTCGGTCCGGCTGGTCTGCCAGAGGCTCTGGGGCAGTCCCGTAACCGTTGTCGGAACCAGCCCCATCGCCGTTGGCATTGCATCAAGCGGCGTCACCTCGATCACCGGCGCCGCTATCCCCGCACTGACCGGCGGCTCCAGCGCCGTGAGTGGCTGAAGCACCAGCGGCAGCGTGCTGAGCGGAACCTGAGGCGGGTTGCGCCGCAACCAGTCGATCGCCGAAAGCGGTTCCTGCGCCGCACCCGGACCGGCCGCCAGCAGCGCCGCGCATATGGCCAGCCCGCTAGTTCGCATCCAGTGTCACCGGTTCGCGCACTTCGTCTTGCGGGGCCGAAAAGTCGACGCCGAAATACGGGCCGACATAGGCATAAACCGTCAATGCGGCAAACCCCAGCACGGCCAGGTAGACGAGAAATTTTAGAAGACGGCCCATCGCTGTCCTTTGCCTGCTCTCATGTCTTTTTGTAGCAAAGTATACCTAGCCTTTTTCACAAGTTCACGTCACATAAGGACAATGAGCGAAAATGAGCACGCGAATGTGTCCAAGGAGCAGCCCAAAGGCTCAGTACGGCTGAAGAAAACGGTCGTCATGGTTGGTATGATGGGGGCGGGAAAAACCGCAGTCGGCAAGGCTCTGGCCCAAAAGCTGGGCGTGCCTTTCGTCGACAGCGACGTGGCGATTGTGGAGGCGGCGAACATGTCGATTCCCGAGATCTTTGCCCGGGATGGCGAGGCGTTCTTTCGGCGCAAGGAAAGCCAGGTGATCGCCAGGCTCCTGTCGGAAAAGTCCGGGATCCTGTCAACGGGCGGCGGCGCTTTTCTGTCAGAGGACAACCGCAAGATGATTTCCGAACATGGTGTGTCGGTCTGGCTGAATGCCGATCTGGAGACGCTGTGGACGCGGGTTCGCCACAAGGACACGCGCCCGCTGCTGCGCACCGCGGATCCGCGCGGGACCCTCAAAGGGCTCTACGAGGCGCGTGTTCCCGTGTACGCTCTGGCTGATCTGACGGTCATGTCGAACCCGCAAACCTCGGTCGACGGCATGGCCGAGCGGGTGCTGGCCGCCTTGAGCGCGCGCCCGGATGTTATGGAGTCGGCCTGATGTCACATAAGAGCCAGCGCGTGATCCCTGTGCCATTGGGCGCGCGCGCCTATGACGTGCATATCGGCCCGGGTCTTCTGGCGCGCTCGGGCGCGCTGATTGGCCCGTTGCTGCACCGCCCCCGCGTGGCCATCCTGAGTGATGACACCGTGGCTGCCCGCCACCTTGCGCCGCTGCAGGCCGGTCTGTCGGCGGCCGGGATCGACAGCGTCGCCTTGAACCTGCCGGCCGGGGAGGCGACCAAAAGCTGGACCTACCTGACTCAGACGGTGGAGTGGATGCTCTCTGAACGGATCGAGCGGCGCGATGTGCTGGTTGCTTTGGGCGGTGGCGTGATCGGCGACCTCGGCGGGTTCGCGGCGGCGATCCTGCGCCGGGGCATCCGCTTTGTGCAGATCCCGACCTCTCTGCTTGCCCAGGTCGACAGTTCGGTCGGCGGCAAGACCGGCATCAACACGCCGCACGGCAAAAACCTTGTCGGTGCATTTCATCAACCCTCCCTTGTGCTCGCGGACACCGACGTGTTGGACACGCTCACGCCGCGGGATTTTCTCGCCGGCTATGGTGAGGTGGTCAAATACGGGCTTCTGGGCGACGCGGAGTTCTTTTCCTGGCTGGAACACAATGGGCCGGCGCTGGCTGCGGGCGACATGGAAAAGCGCGTCGAGGCTGTTGCGCGGTCGGTACAGATGAAGGCCGATATCGTGGTGCGCGACGAAACCGAACAGGGCGACCGGGCGCTCTTGAACCTCGGTCACACATTTTGCCACGCGTTGGAAGCGGCAACGGGTTACTCGGACCGTTTGCTGCATGGAGAGGGCGTGGCCATCGGCTGTGCCATGGCCTTCGAACTCTCCGCCCGTCTGGGGCTGTGTTCCCAGGAAGAGCCCAGCCGTGTGCGGGCCCATCTCAGCGCCATGGGCATGAAAGTGACACTTGGCGACATTGCCGGAGGCCTGCCGGATGCAAATGCACTGCTGGATCTTATGGGGCAGGACAAGAAGGTGCTCGACGGTCAATTGCGCTTTATTCTGGTGCGCGGCATCGGAGCTGCGTTTGTGACCTCACAGGTGCCGCGAGACATGGTGCATGCGGTCCTGACGGACGCGCTTGAGGCGGCGGGATAGCGCCAGAGCGACGCGGCCTCGGGACGCGGGTCATATGGCGGCCGGACGGGGCGCAAAAGGGGAGTAAGATGCCGGACCTGCGCGACATGCAATTGCTGATGGCCTTGGCCCATCATCGGCATTTTGCGCGCGCAGCCAAGGATTGCGGTATTTCGCAGCCGGCGTTTTCCGCCCGTATCCGCAATCTCGAAAAGGTCATGGGCGTGCCCATCGTGCAGCGCGGCAACCGGTTTCAGGGTTTCACACCGGAAGGCGAGACCATGCTGAAATGGGCGCGGCGGGTGCTGGCGGACATGGATGAAATGCGCCAGGAACTGCAGGTCGCCAAGCATCGGCTTTCGGGCACGCTTGCGGTTGGGGTGGTTCCCACGGCGCTGGCCTTCGTGGACCGGGTGCCGGCCCTGCTGCGCGCGCGCCACCCGGGGCTGGCAATCCGCATCTTTGCGCTGTCGACCGGGCAGATCCACCGTGGGCTGGAAGATTATTCGCTCGATGCCGGGGTCGGATACCTGGAAGGCGAAATGCCCCGGGCTCTGGCCCCGGCCCAACTGCTCTATGAGGAAACATTTGTCCTTCTGGCGCCGGCTGAGATTGCGCCGCGATCCAGCGGCCCGGCCACCTGGGCCGAGGCCGCCGCTCTGCCTCTGTGCGTGCTGACGCAGGACATGCGCAACCGTCAGTTCCTCGACCGGGTCTTTGAGGATCAGGTCGGCGCACGCCCGGTGCCGGTGCTAGAGACCAACGATCTTCTGGGGATGCTGGCGCAGGTGGACAGCGGCGCCTCGGCAACCGTCGCACCGGCCTATCTGGCCGACCGCGTGGCGCTGTCGGAAAACGTGGTGCGCCTGCCGCTGATCGAAGGCGACGTGCGCACGCCGATCGGGCTTCTGACCCTCGTGCGTGACCCGGTCCCCGCCAAGCTCAAGGCGCTTACTGACGCCCTGCGCATGCCGTTGCTGAAAATGCCCACACAATTGTCTGTGTCACCGTCGGAATAGACGGCCGGCGCGGTGCTGGTTCAAAGATCAGAACGGGATTTCGTCATCCAGATCGCGCGAGATCGGCCCGCCGCCACCGCCACCGCTGCCGGAGCCTCCGGACCCTCCGGAACTGCCGCCGCCGAACTGGTCATCCGAAGGGCCGCCGTCGTAGCCGCCGCCTCCGCCGAAAGATCCGCCGCCGCCATAAGAGCCGCCACCGCCGCCACCGTCACTGCGACCGTCGAGCAAGGTCAGCTCGCCTTTGTAGGGCCGAAGGACGACCTCGGTCGAATAGCGGTCCTGGCCCGATTGATCCTGCCATTTGCGCGTCTCCAATTGCCCCTCCAGATAGACCTTGGAGCCCTTGCGGAGGTACTGTTCGGCGATGCGCGCCAGCGGTTCGGAAAAGATGGCGACCGAATGCCATTCGGTCCGCTCGCGGCGCTCGCCGGTGTTGCGGTCTTTCCAGTTCTCCGACGTGGCAATGCGCAGATTGCAGACCTTGCCCCCGTTCTGGAAGGTCCGGACTTCGGGGTCCCGGCCCAGATTTCCCACCAGAATCACTTTGTTGACAGAGCCGGCCATAGCATTTCGTCCTTTCCAACCGAGAGCGTCCCGGCGAATCCGGGCAACAGATCCAATGGACGTTACACGCACGGCAGAGCCGTGCAAGCATGCATCCCGCGCGGCGGGTTGGTCAGAGGCCGGAGCAGAGACAGGGGCAGGGCACGCCTCGCCTCTGGCCTAAAAGTTAAAAATGTGCATAGTTCCGCGCAAACGGGCTGGTAACGGAATGACGGGCAGAGTCTTGGGTTGGGTAATTAGGGCAGGTGCGCTTGGAGCAGCCGTGACGCTGGTCACCGGTTCGGTGTCGGCTGACGAGATCTTTTCGACCAAGTCGAGGGCGGCGATCTTCGCCAATCAGGCGCGCGTTCTGGATACGCGTGGCGCCCAGCAATATGCCTATTCGGACCGTTTGCAGCCGGATACGATCATCCGCAATGGCGGGACCAGTCCGCGCCCCTATACCGGATCGTATCGCGGAGAGTATTACGATCTTGCCCTGTCCGCCGCGCGAAAACACGCCATTCCGGAGGCCATTTTCCTGAACCTCGTACAGCAGGAAAGCAACTGGAACCCCAATGCCATTTCACCCAAGGGCGCAATTGGTCTTGCGCAATTGATGCCCCGGACCGCAAAACAACTGCGGGTGGATCCTACCGTGCCGCATGAAAACCTCGACGGCGGCGCGCGTTACCTTGCCCGGCAATATCGAAAGTTCGGGACCTGGAAACTGGCCCTTGCAGCCTACAATGCCGGGCCGCAAGCGGTGAAAAAGCACAAGGGCATTCCGCCATTCAAAGAAACGATGAATTACGTGGAAAAAATCTGGGGCAGCTAGGCTCTGAAATTCCCGCATCGTTTCAGTACATTGGCCTCATGGCCCAATTGACGCCATGAAATCGATCCAGCTTGCGCAACATCTGTTAACGGTTCGCTTGGGCCCGTTGGGTACTCATTGTGTCGAAGCTCTTGGGTCAATTGTGGGACTTCGATGCGTTACAAAGCCACGAGGCTTGGCTGTGCCTTTCTGACAGCCCTTTTGATGATTGGGTCTGCCGTGCTTGTTCAGGCGGCCGAAAATGCACCTGATCTCAAACGCAAAATCAACATTGCAGGCAAACAAAGGATGCTGTCGCAGCGCATGGCCCAGGCGGCCTGCTTTCAGGCCGTGGGCGTGAAACGCAAAAAACAGGCCGCAATCATGGCGCAGGCGCAAGATGCCTTTGCCAATGGCCTCAAAGCCTTGCGCTATGGCAGCGTGGAGTTGCGGATCAATGCGATACGCGATCTCGACGCTCTGGCCGAATTGGATGTGGTGGACGGGCTTTGGCCCGCCTATTTCGCGGCCCTGGCTGACGGGGCTGACGACGTGGCCGGGCTTGACGAAGTCTCCGCACAATCCGGGCCCATTCTCACAGCCGCCAATGCCGTGGTCGTGGCGCTGGAAGCCACCAACACGGATGCCAGTGTCGGCGCGGAACTGGTGCGTCTTGTCAACGTCGCCGGGCGACAGCGCATGCTGACTCAGCGCGCCGCCAAGGAATTCTGTCTGATCGCCGCCGGCGTGAACGTCGATGACAATCGAAAGGCTCTGTCGGACACCCTGGCCCTCTTTGAACGCTCCTTGAACGGGTTGATGTACGGGGATGCGGACATGGGGCTGGTCGAAGCGCCAACAGATGACATCCTCATGCAACTCGCCTTCACGGCGGATCTCTGGAACACGGTGCGCGCGCCGTTCCAAAAGGCGGTCGACATCGGGCGGGCCGGATCAATCGAGCGGCTGACCGTCGTGGTCAACATCGATGCCGTTCTGAAGGCCGCGGATGAGGCGGTCTGGATGTATGAAAACATCTGACGCCCACCGCGCCAAGGGCAGCGCCCTCGCGATCTGACCAGGATGTGCGCCGGACCTCGCGGCGCACCGCCACCGCGCGCGCCATCCCACTGACCAGTCGCCGGACCCGCGCTGCAAACGCGGGACCGATGATGCTGCCATGGCTATTCGGCAGCAACCTTGATCACCGGTGTCATCTCTTCCAGCTTGTCGTCCGGGAGATGGCACTTGATCTGGTGGCCGTTGGCGATCTGGCGCACCGGTGGCACATCCGCCTCGCACAATCCGCCGGGCACTTCGGATTTCCACCGACACCGCGTCTGGAACGGACATCCCGGCGGCGGGTTCATCGCCGACGGAATGTCGCCTTCCAGCAGGATCCGCTCCTTCTCCACGGATGTATCCGCGATCGGCACAGCCGACAAAAGCGCCTCGGTATAGGGGTGGTAGGGCGGTGCAAAGACCTGATCCGTACTGCCCATTTCCACCACATGGCCAAGATACATCACCATGACCCGG
>JBCDEC010000220.1:0-7950 GCA_039179965.1 Pseudomonadota bacterium | reverse complement strand
GGCCGCCCATATAGACCGAATGCAGCTCCTGGGCCTGCTCGTCGGTTAGACCTGTGAAGGACAGGTCGTCATTATCAGCCATAAGGAACCTCCGGGTCATTACGCTGACGCCGCATTCCCCGCGGCCGGGTCCCGGTCCGCGATTAACGGGCCGGATCTCTCATCCATCACCGGGTAAAGATGACGGGTGTTATTCTGTCGGCCTCGGCCCAGGCCCGGGCCAGGGGTCCCCGCAGGTTCAAGGTCTGGCGCTTGAACACCTGGACGATCCAGTCGACCGTCGCGAAGGGGATGGCGATGAGGAAGATGAGCGAAAAGTACAAGATGAACTCGGGCGTGCGTTTCGACGTCCGTCTGACTGGCGCCGATTGCTCAGCAAAGGCTGCGGTCTTCATGCGAGATCTCCGTCTTTTGCGTCGTGAGTGGTGAGGTTGGGTGCCAGAGCCTGAACGATGCTGGCGTTGACACAGGTGTCTCCGTTCTTCAGCGCCACATCCTCGGCGGCGTCGCGCAGGGATTTGGCGGCGGAAATCCGGGTCAGCACAGGGTGGCTGGCCAAAATCCGGTCCAACGCCGCATTGGCGTCAGCATCCCAGGGCAATTCGCGTTTCAGCGGCGTCGGCGTCGCAGCGCCTTCGTCCATCTCTGAAGCCAGCGGCAAAATGTGGAACAGGGCGTCGAAAAGCCCGTTGCAGACCTCTTGCAGCACGTAGGTCGCGCCCGCGTACCCCATGAACGGCGTGCCCGTTGCGCGCCGGATCGCAGCGCCCGGGAAACTTGCCGGGATGAAGGACGGGCTGGGCCCGAAACCGCCTTTGAGCTCGGCCAGGTACATCTTTTCGTTGATGCTACCAAAGACAACCAGAGGCCGTTTCTGCCCCATCATCGCGCGCACCTGATCATTGTCGGTTTTCTTGCCGGCCGAACGGGCGACGGCAAAGGCGCAAGGCAGTCCCAGTTCGTCTTCCAGATACAACCGCAGTCCCCGGGCGTAGGTCTCGTTTGCCACGACCGCGAAGGAGGCGGTGGCAAAGAAGTCCTGCGTGACCGAGCGCCACAGATCCCAGACCGGCTTGATGGTCGAATGCTTTTCCTGCTGGATGAAAGGCTCGGGATCGAGCCCGGTGATCTCTCCGAGGGTGCGCAGGAACTTGGTCGTAGAATCGACGCCGATGGGCGCTTGCAGGTACGGCTTGCCGAGAACCTCGGCCAGGCCGCGGCCAAATTCGCGATACATCACGATATTGACGTCGGCGTTCACCAGGTTGCGCATCTCGGCCAGATGGGCGCCAAGCGGCATGACCATGTTGACCTCGGCGCCAATGCCTTCGACCAGACGGCGGATCTCGGCCAGGTCCGACGGCATGTTGAACGTGCCATACATCGGGCCAAGGATGTTGACCCGCGGCTTGTCTTCGGGTTCGCGCTTGGCCTCCTTCGGCATCCGGCCTTTCGTCATGCCGAATTCCGTGAAAATCCAGGTCATCGCCCGGTCGGCGGCTTCCCATTGATCCTCATCGATGGTGCGCGGCAGAAACCGTTGGATGTTGGTGCCCTGCGGTGTGACCCCGCCGCCGATCATCTCGGCAATCGAGCCGGTCACCACGACCGCCGGCAAAGCCGGGTCGAGCGTGCTCCAGGCGCGTTTCATCGCCCCTTCGGTGCCGTCGCGGCCCAGTTCCTCTTCGCCAAGACCTGTCACAACGATTGGCAACTCATGCGGCGGCAGCGCATCAGTGTAGTGCAGCACCGATGTCACGGGCAGGTTTTCGCAGCCCACCGGACCGTCGATCACAACTTGCAGCCCCTTGACGGCACAGAAGGCATAGACTGCGCCCCAATAGCCCCCGGCCCTATCGTGATCCTGAATCAGCATCAGATCATTTCCGCCGCTTTGGCCGCTTTCGCTTTGCGGTCAAGTTTCTTCTGATGGGCCACGCGGAAGTCGGGCCGCAGATTGGGCGCGCCTTCCCAGACGCCTGCCGTGTCTCCGGTGCCCACGTCTTCGAAGAAGTCGCGCATGTGATCCATGCGATCCTTGTTGGCAATGGCGGCGTTGACCACATGAGCCAGCGATCCTGCACCGGCCGGGCCCATCAAGGGGCGCGCCGAGATCAGATTGGTAAAATAGAGCGCCGGGATGCCAAGTTGCTTGGCCTTCTGGACCACCGGCGTGGTGCCGATGGCAAGATCGGGGGCGATACCCTCCATGGCCGCGCAATCCTGTTCCAGCGAAGCACGGAACTGGACCTTGGTGCCTTTGGCCTCCAGCCACTCCGCATCCGCTGTCGAGAAAGCGGTGCGCGGGCAGGCCGTGCCGACGTAAGGCACGGTGGCGCCGCTTTCGACCAGCAGGCGCGCCACGAGCAGTTCAGAGCCTTCATAGCCCGACACCGTCACAGTGCCGTTGACCCTGGCTCCCGCCAAAGCGCCTGAGATTGCTGGCAAAATAGCGTTCTTGGCCGCGGCGACCTTGTCCGCCGGCAGCCCGAAGGCGTCACCGATTGCGGCAAGCCAGGCGTCGGTGCCTTCAACGCCCACCGGGCCGCTGCCCAGAACAGGACGGCCCGCGGTTTCAAACTCGCGAATGGCCGAGGTGTAGAACGGATGGATCGCCGCCACGGCGCCGCAGTCGAGTGCCGCGTAGAGTTCGCGCCATTCGCGGCAGGGCACGACCGGTCCGACGGCCAGACCCAAGGGGGCCAGCATCTGACCGATCATCATCGGGTCGGCCGGGAACATTTCGCCCAGAAGCGTAACGGTGGGACGGTCATCCCGGCCACTTTCCGGTGCCGCCACCGGGCCGGCTTCGGCCTCCTGGCGGGCATAAGACAGCATCGCGCCGGCCAGGACATCCTTGGCTTCGGCATGGGTCGGGATGCCAAAGCCGGGCACATCAATACCGACAATCCGCACGCCATTGATCTCGTCGGGCAAGAGCCGCAGAGGCACCCCGCTGGCGGTTGGCACGCAGAGATTGGTCACCACGATCGCGTCGAATTTTTCAGGATCCGCAAGGTCGTAGACCGAGGCGCGGATGTCCTCGAAGAGCTTGCCGGTCACCAGTGTTTCGGAATTGAAGGGCACATAGCCGACCGAGCGCCGGGCACCATAGAAATGGCTGACGAACGTCAGGCCATAGACGCAGCATGCCGAGCCGCTGAGCACGGTGGCCACCCGCTTCATCCGCAGACCGACGCGCAGCGACCCAAAGGCCGGGCACATGCTTTGCGGCTTGTCATGCGGTCCTTGCGGATAGTCGCGGGCATATTGGTCGAGAATCTCGGACTGGCCCGCCATCCGGGCGGCCTTTTCCATCTCCGAGCCGGAATGACATCCAAGACCGGGCTCTCCGGTCACGGCTTCCGGGTCGCGGGATTTGCCCTCGATGACCTCAGCCGAAGCGGCGGCGTCGTATGTGACCTCTTCACTCATGCGTCGTCATAGATGACTTCGAGCGAGGCTTTCGGCGCCGCAAACTTGCCACGCATGTCCTCGTCGGTGGCAGGCACCAGTTCGATGCCCGCGCCGGTCTCTTTTCCATCAAAGAGGCCCAGCAGACTGTCCTGATCCAACGGCGCAGGGCGCACCGGCGGCGCATCGGCCACGTTCACCCCCAGGGCTGCAAAAAGCGGGCCCCATTGGCTGGCGTCGGTGCCGACGATCTGATAGTTCGCGGATTTCTTGCGAAGATCGTCATCCTGCGGGATCGAAGCAAGCACCGGAATGTTGACGGCTTCGGAAAAGGCCTTCGCCTCACCGGACCCGTCATCCTTGTTGATCACAAGACCGGCCACACCCACGTTGCCACCCAGCTTGCGGAAGTACTCCACCGCCGAGCAGACATTGTTGGCAACATAAAGCGACTGCAGGTCATTGGAGGCGACCAGAATCACCTTTTGCGCCATATCCCGCGCTATCGGCAGACCAAAGCCGCCGCAGACCACGTCACCCAGGAAATCGAGAAGGACATAGTCAAAGTCCCAATCGTGGAACCCGAGCTTTTCGAGCAATTCGAACCCATGAATGATCCCGCGACCGCCACAGCCGCGACCGACCTCGGGGCCGCCGAGCTCCATCGCGTAGACGCCGCCGCGCTTGTAGCACACGTCGCCGATCTTGACCTCTTCGCCGGCAAGCTTCTTGCGGGTCGAGGTCTCGATGATCGTCGGGCAGGCCTTGCCGCCGAACAGCAGGGAGGTTGTGTCCGATTTCGGATCACACCCGATCAGCAGAACACGCTTGCCCTGTTCGGCCATCATGTGGCTGAGGTTCGCGAGCGTGAATGACTTGCCAATGCCGCCCTTGCCGTAGATCGCGATGATCTGGGTCTTTTTGACCGCTTCCGAGGGCACGATATCGGCCAGATCCTCGTTGGCTTCTTCACGCAATCGCGTGTTGAAATCCTTTAGATTGGGTACGTCGTCTTTCATGTCCCCTCCCAATCGAGAACCAGTTTTAAGCAATCCGGGTTTTCAAAGGCCGTTCGGTAGGCCGTCGTCGCGTCGGCGGCAGGCGCCACGTGACTGATCAATCCGCCCAGCGAAAGCGCCCCGCTTTCCACCAGCGAGCGGGTGGCCTGCATGTCTTCGGGCGTCCATTCCGCGGCAATGCGTAGCCGGGCTTCTTTCATGAAGGCCGGCGGAAAGGCAAAGCTCAGCGCCTGCGGGTAAAAGCCGGCCAGAACGATCTCACCGCCGCGCGCCAGGCGCGAAACAAGCGTGTTCAGAATGGCGCTGTCACCAGAGGCGTCGTAGATGCACTCGTAGTCGCGGCGGGGATCTTCTTCGGGCAGGACCACGTCATAGCCCAGCGCGCCATCCTGGCGGGCGGGATTGACCTCCCACACCAGCGGCGCGGGAGCACCGGCGGCAATGGTCAGGCGCGCAAGCAGCCGACCCACCACACCGTGCCCGACAATCAGATCCGGCACACGGTGTCCGAGCCCGGCCATGGCATGGCGCGCAGTGGCGGCCAGAGCCAAAAGTGTCATATCAGCCGAACACTCTGAGGTGATCGGCGAAACCCGGTCTCCGCCGGTGACGATATAGCGAGACGCACCACCAAAGAGCCCGGCCGCATCCTCGTAACAGGAGGCCCCGGGAACAAAGACCTTGTCGCCGACTCGGTAGCGCGTGTCCGGGCCGGCTTCGACGACTTCACCCACCGTTTCATACCCCGGCACGAGCGGGTAGCCCATTCCGGGAAAAGGAGGCATGTCACCGGTCCAAAAGAGTTTTTCCGTTCCGGACGAGACTCCGGAATAGCGCGTTTCGATAACAAGATCCGAACGCGACGGGGGCGTCAGTGTCACAGGCGCAACCGAAAGCTCTTTCGCTCCGTGCAAGATGACGGCCGGTGATTTCACGTCTGACCTCTCCCCTTTTCCGGCAGGCGGACCAAGTGTCAACCTGCTGGGATTCTCATATGTCATTTTAGGCTTACGATAGATCATGTCAATTAAAATTGACAGTTAGATAACCTATCAGGACTTTTCCGGTTTCACGGCTGTCAGGGTCCCGGTCACGTAGCTGCGCAGCGGACGCGGAGCCGCGATTTGATCAAAGCCGGCCGCTGTCAGGTGCCGCCGGATATCCGCAGCCGACCGCGTGCGGCCCGTCCCCATCGCCATTGTATAGAGCGCAAAGTAAACGTCGGTGATGGGGTCGGGCCGCGCGCCGCCAGACAGCGGTTCAGAGATTATAAGTCTCCCGCCCGGCGGCAGCGCCTCGAAGACAGCGGCGAGAAGCGCAGCGACGGTCGCGTCATCATGATCATAAAGAACACGGATGAGGCTGATGGCGTCCGCCCCGCGCGGCAACGGATCGGTTTTGAAGCTGCCATCGATTCGCGTCACGCGAGAGTCGAGGCCGGCCGCTGACAGATAGCTTTGCGCGGCATCCCGGGTCTGGGGCAGATCAAAGAGCGAAAGCGTGAGGTCCGGATACGCCTGCGCGACAGCCGCGAGAAACGCGCCGCTGCCACCGCCAACATCCATCAGATGTGTCACGCCCCGCAGACGCACCTGCCGCAGTGTGTCCTCGGCCACCAGACGCTGGCTGTCGGCCATGAGCTTGGAATAACGGCTGGCCGCTGGCCCACCGACATGCTCGGGCGACAGGACGTAGGGCCAGAAGCCGGACAATTCGGTATCGGTTTTGCCGCGCACCAGATCCACCGGCGCTTCAAGATCGCGAAACAGCGCCGTATGGTGCAGGATCATGTCGGTGAGCCCCGGCACGCCGCGCAAAGCCGCGCCTTTGCGTGACAATCCGAATCGACCGTCCCGATGCCGGCGCAACAGTTTGAGCGCCGCCCCGGCCTGCAGGAACACCGCGAGGCGGTCAGGATCCACATCCAGAGCCAAGGCCAGCTGGCGCGGTGCCGCAGGACCATCGGCGAGGCGGTCAAAGATCTCAAGCTGGACCAGCGCCATGACCACCTGGCTAGACACAAAGCCCTGAATTATCTCGAAAATATCAGCGCCATCCCGGCGCGCAAACCAGCGCGCGACAGGCAGACGCGACAGCCGGGACTGAATGTCCGGCCGGGCGATCAAACCGTTGATCAGCCCGGCGGGCGACGTCAGATGGAACCCGATATCCGTCCGCGCCAAGGCTAAACCCGCGCGACAGACGGGACGATCGGCGTCAATGCCTCGGCCTGCTTGCGGACCAGCCGGGCCAGAATGGCCTCACCGGGGCAAGACGGAATGGATGAGATCGCGCCGCTTAGAATGTCATTGAGACGGGTGACTGCGCCCCGTACCCCCAGTTCCTCGACGGCACTGGGACGGGCATGGATATCGTCCTGCCCCACCGGCTTGCCAAGCGTGGCTTCATCGCACAGCGCGTCGCGGAGATCGTCCGCAACCTGATAGGCTTCGCCAATCCGCGCGCCCAGTTCGCACCAGGGCTCCGCCTCGTGACCCGCTGCGACCGCGCCCATTTGCGTCGCCGCGATAAAGAGCGCGCCGGTCTTTGAGCGATGATAAGAGCGCAGGTCGATTTCCTCTTCGCTCTCCCAGCCCTGCCCGGCACAGATGCCATGTGGCATTCCGGTTTGACGTGCGAGAATCGAAACAAGGGACATGGCGCGTCGGGGATCTGCGCCCGCAGCGTTTGCCAGCACTTCAAAGGCCATGACGATCAGGCTGTCCCCGGTCAGAACCGCCAGAGGTTCGGAATAGGCCTTGTGGACAGACAGCTTGCCCCGGCGCATGTCGGCGTCGTCAAAACAGGGCAGATCGTCATGCACGAGGCTCGCGCAATGGATCAGCTCAAGCGCGGCGGCAGCGGCATCCGCCATCTCGGGGTTGTCGTCACCGCAGGCGAGCGCCACGGACATCAAAATCGTAGGTCGAATGCGTGCCCCGCCCGGCAATACGGCGTGGTCCAAAGCCGCAGCCAGCTTGGCAGGAGACGGGGTGGCCTGCGCCCGGCGAATATTGCGCTCGACCGCTGTTTCGATCCTCGACTTCAAATCCATACGCGCGTTCTCCCGCTGTCCGCCTGTTCCGGCTATCCCTTCAGGTCGTCCACTTTTAGTGACACCTAAGTGTAAATTACACTGGACAGTTATTTCTGGCGAGTCAACAATTCCCCATGGTGTCGTCGCATTTCCAAACCGGCCAAGCCGTTGTGATAGGCGCAGGGATTGCCGGCCTGTGCAGCGCTGCGCGCCTGCGCGCGGCGGGGTATCAGGTGACGCTGATCGAGCAATCGCGCGATCCCGGAGGCAAGATCCGCGCCGTGCCCTCCAAAGCTGGCCCGGTCGATGCGGGCCCGACGGTCATGACATTGAAACCGGTCTTTGACGACGTGTTCGCCACCTTGGGTGAACGACTGGACGACCATCTGCATATCGAAAAGGCGCCCGTTGTTGCGCGCCACTTCTGGCCTGACGGGAGCCAGTTGGATCTCACCCACGAGGTCGAGGCCAACCGCGCGG
>JBCDEC010000219.1:0-7960 GCA_039179965.1 Pseudomonadota bacterium | reverse complement strand
GTCTGTTCGTGGATGATCTCGGCCCGCGCCTCCATCGAAAGGCCACGGAACGGTTGGCGCTGCGTCAGAACTCGCGAGGACCGCTCCAGGCGGTCACGGCGAACGCTGTGGCGGCTGTCAGCCAAGAGGACCAGCAGGCGGATGACCGCCTCGGCAAAGCCGCCCTCGGCAATCCGCCGCAACGCCGTCTTGACCTTGGGCAGCGCGCGCAACTCGGCCTGCGACTGCAGAGTGCGCGGCGCATAGCGTTCGCCTCCGAAAGCGCGCATCCAAGGCGTGCCCCAAAGCGCAAAAAAGGTCGATTCATACCCGGCGTCGCGGACGTCCCGGCCCATGTCGATCATTTGCGCCATCAACTCGAACCCGACCTTTTCCAGCCGCAAATAGGGGTTGTCCGGATCCGCCTTCTTCCGATTTTCGGCCACGCCTGGCGCAAAGGCCGCCATCATTTTGACCATTGGATTTGCGCTGGACATCATCTCGCGCTGCAGCCGCATCGGATGAAAGCGGCGCAGGGCCTTGGCGCTTTGCGGCGTGACCATGGCCTTGATCCAGGGTCGCCAGACCATGTCATAGAGTTCAGCCTGCAGTTCGGACATCCGCGCAACGGCTGCAAAGGGGCGTTCATCGGCCCGCCCGTCGTCAAGCTTGCGAATGTCGTCAAAGCTGCGTTCGACAAAACTGACGAAGAACGTCTTGTCACGCCCCTGGCCTTCGACAGAGTCAATTTTCATCTCATAGAGGCCGGGCGCCAGCGCTTCGATGGTCTTCATCGTTGATGCGACTTCTGTATGTTCCTTTCGGGCAATCTTGGAGGAGACAAAGATCCCCAGATGGCCGACCTCTTCATGAACCATGTAAACGATCCGCTGGCCCCGCACCTGGATCTCATGTTCGTCGGCGTAGCTGTCGATGATCCAATTGAGCGCCTGCTGAGGCGGCGTGATATTGTCCCCCCAGCTTGCAAACACGATGATCGGCGCCGCCACATGTTTCACGTCGATCGTCTGACCGGGTTCCAGCTGCGCCATGTTGCGCGTCAGCTTGTTGCCCACAAAGAGGTTTTCGACGATCCACCGGATCTCCGCCTCGTTCATGAGGAAGTAACCACCCCACCAGCGCTCAAACTCCAGGAACCGCTCAAGGCCGGTATCGATGGTCCGGTAAAGATCGGTGTATTTGGCGAACAAGTTGCGGCTGGGATTGAGCAGCTCAAAGTTCATCACGAGGTTGGCGCCGTCAAACACACCGCCGCCGAGATCCGCGAGCATCATCGGAATCCAGGTTCCGCCCAGAACACCCGCATTGTAACGCATCGGGTTTTTGCCGACCTCGCCTGACCATGGGGCCACCGGCGCCCCGTTCATGACAATCGGCCCAACGATGTCGGGATTGGCTGCCGCCAAAAGCAGTGTCGCCCAACCGCCCTGACAATTGCCGGTCACAGCCGGTTTCGGGCTCTCGGGATGCAGGTCCATGACCTTGCGGACAAAGGCGGCCTCGGCACGGGTCACATCGGCCAGAACCTGACCGGGCTCCGGGTCCCGTTTGAAATTGACGAAATAAACCGGGTGGCCGTCCTTCAATGCAACACCAACCTGGCTGTCTGTCTTGAATCCACCGATGCCGCCGCCGTGTCCGGCCCGTGGATCGATGATGATGTAGGGGCGTTTGAAGGCCAGGATTTCCACCCCCTCGGGCGGAACGATGCGCAAGAGCTCGTAATTGCAGGGTTGCGGCAGGTCACCCCCATCGAGCACCACCTCGTAGTCATAGGCCAGAACCGGGGGGCAGCCGGCCTCTTCATGGGCAATAAAAATGTCGCCCCGCTGTCGAAGGGCATCAAGTGTCAGCGCCGCGCGCTGGTTCGCGTCAACGAGATACGATCGCCAGGCCGAGACCATTGCCTCCGGGGTCATCGCGCCGATGATGTCGGACATGTCTTCCATCGTGGCGCGTGTGCGCTTGCCATGCGTGGAAGACATCGCCTCGGTATGGCAGGCCCAGGACTGCATCAGCAGGTTGGTCAAGGCGCCCGCCTCGGCCAGCGTTTCGGAGCCACCGGCGATCTGGCGATGCAAAGCCTCCATCGGTGCTGCGCTGAAGTCAGATGCGTCAAACGCATCGGATGCGTTATGCGACAATGCTGTATCCTCCGTCGATCAGGTGGACCCCGCCAGTGACATTCGCGGCCTCGGGGCTGGCGAGGAACGCGCAATAGGCGCCGACATCCTCGATCGTAGCAAGTTGGTGCGTGGGAGCGCGCTCTGCCGCTGCATCGAGGAGCTCGTCAAACGCCGCAATGCCCGACGCGGCGCGCGTCTTGAGCGGGCCCGGCGAGAGGGCGTGAACCGAGATCCCGTTGGGTCCGAGTTCTGCGGCCGCATAGCGTACGGCGGATTCCAAGGCCGCTTTCACGGGGCCCATCATGTTGTAGTGCTCCACCACTTTGGAGGCCCCCTGGAAGGAAACGGTCATGCAAGTGCCACCGCCCGGCATCAGAGGCTCCGCCCGGCGGATCATTCTCAGGAAGGAATGGACCGAAATATCCATCGCCTGCGCGAACCCGTCAGCCGAACAATCCACCACGCGGCCGTGCAGATCCTCGCGAGGCGCAAAGGCAATGGAATGCAGCAGCGTGTCGAGGCGACCCCACTGGTCTGATATCCGGTCAAAGAGCGCCATCGCCTGCGCGTCATCGCGCACGTCAAGCGGCATCACGATGTCGGCCCCGAGCGCTTCGGCAAGGGGCACAACATGCGGCTTGGCCTTGTCGTTGAGATAGGTCACTGCGAGTTGTGCGCCGCGGGCCTTCAGGGCTTGGGCGCAGCCATAGGCAATCGAGTTGTCATTTGCGATCCCCACGATCAAAGCCGTGGTCCCGTCCAGAGAAAACATGCGTACCTCCTGGATTATTTGCAGTGCAGCATATGGTTGTAACGATTTCGCTAAATTTTGCCCCAAGCGGGCTCTGCCGGCCGCCAATTTGGGGTTTGGGTCGACCCCCGCCATGCCGGACGACTCCTTCGTCCAAGAGGCGATTTGCGGCCTGCTTCACCAGTACAGACTCCCAAAAGGCGAATTTTGCAACCATTGAGGGCATTTCACCGTCTCTCGTCAGGCTCAGGACACCTCTGCTGGCCGCGGAGCCCTCTTTCGGCTCAATACATTTGCACTGGGGACGCATCTCGTTCGGCGAGCCGCAAGCGCATCTTGTTTTTTTCGCTGCGCTGCGGCATAAATGGGGAGAGAAATGAGACGTTTCAACCCGTGTGCAGGCTCTGTCACTGGTTCTGGCAAGAGAGTGACCCGACAGCAATGCCCCAAGCTCCATCCCGCATTCTTCGCATCGGCGAAACGGAAGACATCAGCCTGAGGATCTGGGACGGCGACACCGATCAGGTGATCTTTTGCGTTCACGGCATGGCGGATTGCAGTTGGATCTGGGCACCGCTTCTGGATCAATGGCCCGGCGACCGCCCAACGCTGATCGCTCTGGATCTGCCCGGTCATGGCGAAAGCGAACCAGTGGCGCGGCGCGAGATGAAAAGCGATGCCATTGCCGAAAGACTTGCCGGCGGGCTTGGCGCGTTTTCCAGCACGCCGATGTGGCTTGTCGGTCATTCGGCCGGAGCCAAGGTTGCCATGGGCCTGGCGCGCCGCGGCGTGGTGCCTGTGCAGGGTCTGACCATCATAGACACGGCGGATGACCATGCGCCGAACGTGCGGGACCGGCTCTTTGCCCATGTTGCCGGGATGCGCAAAGGTGCGGCGAACGTCAAAGGTCTTGTCCAGCTTGTCACTGGATCGGACCCCTTCGCCGATGAATCACTGCTTGATACATATTTCCGCGCAGCGGCCAAACATGACGGCGAGATATGGAAAGTTCCGGTTGCCCGCGGGATCGAAGCGGTCCTGGCCACCGACATCGACATGTGCTCCACCCTGTCCGACCTGCCCTGCCCGGTTCAGGTGATCCGAGGCGCGAAATCAACGATCTGCACCGAAGAGATGGCCGACAAGTTTGCCAAGGCGGCGACCACGGCGCTGCCGGTTGCGACCATTCCCAATGCCGGTCACGGCATCACGATCGCGCAGCCCGCCGCCCTGGCACAGGCCCTCGCGTCCGTTCTCCCTGCTGTCGAGCCACTGCGGCGACTGGGTTAGGCCGGAGCCGCCTCAAGAATTTTGTCCAGCGGATCGTGTTCAGCGACCCAGTGACCCGGGGCCACCTGATCCAGTGTCGGCACGTAATCCTCCTGACCGGCCGCCAGTTTGCTTGGCAGGAACCGCAATGCCGCGCGCAGATCAAGCGGTGACGGCAATTCGCCGGGTATGCGAATACGGCTTCGCGCCCGCTCCTGAACCGGATCCGGGATCGGCACCGAGGAGATCAGAGACTGTGTATAGGGATGGCGTGGATGGGCGCAGATCGTCTCTCCGTCCCCCATCTCGACGATACGGCCCAAATACAGCACCATGATCCGGTTGGAAATCTCGCGCACCACGGAGAGATCGTGTGAAATGAAGAGCATGGACATCCCAAACTCGGCCTGCAGATCCTTCAGCAATTGTATGATCTGGGACTGGATGGAGACATCGAGGGCGGAAACCGCCTCGTCACAGATAATCAGCTTGGGACGATTGATCATGGCGCGTGCAATGCCCACACGCTGGTTCTGTCCACCTGACATTTCGTGCGGGTAGCGGTTCTGCATTGCTGAATCGAGCCCGACGCGCACCATCATTTCCGCCACGGCAGCCCGGCGTTCGCGCGCGGTCATATCCGGTCGGAAGGTTTTGAGCGGCTCGGCAATCGAAGCCGAAATTGTCATGCGCGGATCAAGGCTCGCAAGAGGGTCCTGAAAGACGATCTGCAGATCCTTGCGCTCGGCCTTCAGAGCCGATTTGTCGAGATCGGTGAGCGGTGTCCCGAGCCAGCTGACATCACCGCCGGTGGGCTCGATCAGCCGCAGGACCGCGCGCGCTAGCGTGGACTTGCCGCATCCGGATTCACCGACGATGCCCAGGGTCTCGCCTCGCGCGAGGGAAAAACTCACGCCATTGACCGCCTTCAAGGGAATGGAGCGCCGGAAAAACCCCGTCTCTGGTTTGATTGGAAACTCAACGCGCAGATCGGTTACGTCCAAGAGCGCCGGCGTCTCGGCGGGCAACGGCACGGGCGCGTTGCCCGCATCGATGCGCGGCATCGCTTCGAGCAAGCGGCGCGTGTAGGGGTGATGTGCAGCAGAGAAGATCTGCTCGGCCGCGCCGCTTTCGACCACCTGACCGAACTGCATGACTTCCATCCGGTCGCACATCCGGGCAACCACGCCCATGTCATGAGTGATCAGGGCCACGGCTGTGTCGTGTTCTTTCTGCAGGCCGGCAATGAGATCGAGAACTTCGGCCTGAACGGTGACATCGAGCGCTGTTGTCGGCTCATCTGCAATCAAGAGACGCGGTTCGCACAGCATTGCCTGGGCGATCATGACCCGTTGGCGCATACCGCCCGAAAGTTCATGCGGGAATTGAGTCATCCGCCGGCTGGCGGCCGGAATACGCACACGTTCGAGCCATTCAAGGCAGAGTTTGCGCGCCGCCGATCCGGTCATGCCACGGTGGGCCTTGAGGACTTCGGCCATTTGCTCGCCCACCCGCAAATGCGGCGTCAACGCGGTCAGCGGATCCTGAAAGATCATGCCCACATCGTCGCCCCGTATGGCGTTAAGTTCGGTCAAGGGCAGGTTCAGGATCTCGCGGCCATCGAGTTGCACGGACCCTTCTGCCCGGCCGTTGGGCGGCAAAAGCCCCATGGCCGCCATGAAGGTCTGGCTCTTTCCCGAACCGGATTCTCCAACGATTCCAAGGCACTCTCTGGCTTCGATATGAAAGGAAATCCCCTTCACGGCGGCAACGTCGCCATCGGGTGTATCAAAGCTGACCTTCAGGTCCTGTACAGCGAACACGGCCATTTCAGCGATCCTTCGGATCGAGGGCGTCGCGCAACCCGTCACCGATGAAGAACATCGTGATAATGATCGCGACATAGAAAAAGAGCGGAAAAAGCAGCTGCCAGAGCGTGCCATAGGCCATTGTCCCTGCTCCTTCGGCAATCAGGCGGCCTAGCGACGTATTCGGCTCGGCGATCCCGAGGCCCAGGAAGGAGATAAAGCTCTCAGCCAGGATCATCTCGGGCACCAGCAGCGAGGCATAGACAATCACGACGCCCAGCAGGTTCGGCAGGATGTGCCGGAAGATAATCGCCGATTCCGAGACACCGCCCGCGCGGGCAGCCTCGATAAACTCGCGGGTCCTCAGTGCCAAGGTTTGTGCGCGCACGATGCGCGACATCGTGAGCCAGGAGACAGCGCCAAGGGCCAGGAAAAGCGTGATGAAGTTGCGTCCTGCGATCACCAGGATGAGGATGATGATCAGCGTGCTCGGGATGGCAAGAAGGATGTCGACAAAGCGCATCATCACGGCGTCCAGGCGCCCGCCGTAGTATCCGGCGACCACGCCGTAGGCGGTGCCCACCAAAAGCGCCATACCCGCGCCGATCAACCCCACCAGCAGCGAGGTGCGTGTCGCCTGGATCACGCGCGCATAAAGATCCCGGCCCAATTGATCGAGGCCGAAGTAATGACCGTTCTCCAGCGACGGGCGCCCCTGCCCCTGAATATCGCCCATTCTGGACCAGTCAATTTCCTCGTTGGACCATTGCGCGAAGAACGGGCCAATCACCACGAAAAGCACAATCATGGCAAGGATCACAACGCTGCCCATGGCGGCGCGGTTGCGCAGGAAGCGCTCTCGTGCGTCGCGCCAAAGCGAGCGGCCCTGGATGGCCGTGTGGTCGGTGACCTCTCCGGCGAGATCGGCGGCCTTGGAAGATTTTGCAAACATCGGCCCCGCCTCAATACCGGATCTTTGGATCGAACCAGGCGTAGGCCAGGTCGGTCAGAAGGTTCACCAGTATGGTCAGAACGCCATACAGGATCGTGATTCCCAGAAGCACCGCATAGTCGCGGGTCAGCGCCGAGTTCACATAGGACTGCCCGAGCCCACCGGTCGAGAAGTACATGTCCACAAAGACCGAGCCGGTCAGCACGTAGACAAAGACGGGTCCAAGGTATGAGATCACCGGCAGCAGGGTTGGCTTCATTGCATGGCGCCAGATGATCGCGCGGGCGGGCAGACCCTTTGCGCGGGCGGTGCGAATGAAATTGGAATTGAGCACTTCCAGCATTGAGGACCGCGTGAGCCGGGCGATGGTGCCCATGTAAGAGGTCGAAAGCGCAATCACCGGCATGATCAGGTATTGCCATTGCCCGCCGTGCCAACCGCCCCCGGGCAGCCAGCCGAGCCAGAGCGTGAAGGTCAGGATCAGGATCGGCCCCATGATGAAATTCGGCAGGGCCTGGGCTGCGATACCGAGGCTCACGCAGACATAATCGATCCAGGTGTTGTGACGGATCGCGGCAGCGATGCCGAGGCTGACACCCACCAGCGTGGCCACCAGAAAAGACAGCGTCCCATAGGTCAGAGTGATCGGAAAACCTTGGGCGATGATATCGTTGACGTCGCGGTCTTTGTATTTGAACGACGGACCGAAATCGAAATAGAGCACAACATTGCGGACATAGTCCCAAAGCTGCTTCCAGAGCGGCTGATCGAGCCCGTATTGCGCTTCAATGTTGGCCAGCACTTCAGGTGGAAGTTTGCGTTCGGAGGTGAACGGGCCTCCGGGTGCCAGATGCATCAGGACGAAGGATGCGATCACCAGAAACAGAAGCGTCGGGATCGCGCCAAGCAGGCGCTTTGCAATGTAGGTGAGCATGCGGGATCTCGCAAAAAACCACCGCCCCGCCCCCGGTTTGGGGACGGAGCGGCGGGGGGATCACACCCCGATTGGGGTTACTCGGCGATCTTGTAGAGGTTCTTGGAGTACCAATTCTGC
>JBCDEC010000218.1:0-7986 GCA_039179965.1 Pseudomonadota bacterium | reverse complement strand
GCCTTTCCGATCACGCCTCATAAGCTCGGGTCTTTTCGCCCGAATTTGAGGGTACCTTGGGGCAGTTTTGGCTTTATTGCAAGAATCAAGAGCTTCGGCGGGGACTCTGATGTGGATAAGAGGCAACAGGTCCGTCGAAAAGGCCGCCCCCGAAGACGCGGGAGCGGCAATTGGCCGATCGGTTTGCAGCGATCAGTTCGTGCAGGGGATCTCGATGTTGACCACTTCGGCGCCGCGGCGGGTTCGGATCGAACAGACCTTTTCCTCTTCCTTTACAGGGGCCGTATCTTCTTCGATCCCCAGGAGAATACGCTGGTCCACATCCATGGCTGTGGCGACCGTATCGTCTCCGGCTCCGACGAGAGCCAGGGACAGGCGACCGGTGTTTTGCGCCTGGGCCAATGCGCCGACCTGTTGGGGTTCGGCCGCCACGGTGACTGTGCGTGCGATCACGGTGCCGTCGATATCCTCTCCGGCAGTCTGGTCGATAGCGATCAACTGGATGTTGGTGCCAATCAGCTTGGTGATCTCGCCGCTGCGCCCTTCGACTTCACCGCGCCGCGACCCTGTCCAGTAGACATCAACCCGATCCCCCGGGCGCAAGAAGCCCGAAACGCCGGTCGCCACATCGACCTTGATGGCAAAGGCGCGCATGCCGCGTTCAAGACGCGACGTGATACCGGCGTCTTCGCCAGGCTCGGTAACTTTCAGCGCCAGAACCGCTTCGTCCTTTTCCATCGCGCGAAGCACGTAGCGCGCGCGCCCGTCGTTTGTGAACAGGTGCTCCATCGCGTTGAACGCACCTTCAGGCATGGCGGTCTGTGGCCAGCGGACGATTCGCACATCTTCTTCGACAATTATCTCGCCATAGCGCAGCGAGCGATTTGCGACGACCACCTCTATCGTTGGCACAATCGCTTCGCGGGCGGCACGTTCTCTGGCCAATTCATTCTGGTAGGCGGTGATGTAATTCTTGGCCATCATCACGGCGCCGCCGGCCAATGCGACACCCACAATTAAAACCAATCCGAATACTGCTCGCATAGCGACACCTGTTTGTTGCCGTTCGCCCCAATCGGGCCAAGGGAAGTCGATTTTTTCTTTCAGATTCAGAGATACTGCGGGAATGTGTCAAAATGAGGGAAGCGCTGCGCAAAGGCTGCGACCGCGAACACTGATATGACATGGCTGAGTTGGGCGGAGATCTGACCTCTTCACGGGAGGGTCAGGGAGCGAAGCGGGGCCAGGCCCTTTTGCTTCGTCCTCCCTCCGGACGGTATTGGATTGGGACCGGCCGGTGTGTGATCTGCCCAAACTTCAGCTCCGTGCGGAGCGGCGAAAAATGGACGGATCGGTGTTGGTAATCGTAAAGAAACTGAGGCGCTTACTCGACTTCGACGCTGGTGAGGTAATCACCAACTCCGGTACCGACCCCACCTGAAGCATCCTGAATGGCTGTAAAAGCAACGCCAGTTAGTGCGACGACGGCAGCTGTCAGTACGACCCAGTCGACAGTTACAGCACCGTCTTCGTCATTGAAAAAATCAATGAACTTTCTAACCATGGTAATCATCCTTGTTGGCAGCAATTCGAGGACGAACGGCCACGCCTTTGGTGTCAGGGCGTGGCCGTCACACGTCAAAGAGACGGTCAGCCCGAACTTAGTTCGGGTCTTGGTTCTCGATGAATGTGCCGGTGTTCTCGGTCAGGTTCTCAGCACCGTCTTCGATGGCGGTGTAAGCAGCGCCGGCCAAAGCCACAACAGCAGCGGTCAGCACGACCCAGTCAACCGTCACAGCACCGTCTTCGTCATTGCGGAAGTTTTTGATGAATTTGATCATTGGAATGTCCCTCACAGGATTGGGTTTGCAGGTCATTCGCGGAGACTTTCTTACCGGCTCTCTCTTCCGGACTGTCTGTCGCGATAGGGACTTTATAGGCTTTGGAATAAGGCACGAATTGGGCGCCAAAAAGGGCAATTCTATGACTAGAGTTAATTCTAGGAAACAGATTGATCTGGATATGGGATATATAAGTTAGGGCTTGTGTCAAAAGTTTGACCGCTTGTGTCAAAACCGGGGCAAATTCGGGGTAATATGCACAAAATAAAAAGGGCCGCGCACTTTGGCGCGGCCCCTTTGGGCGAACTGAGTCGGGGTCGACTTAGTTCGGATCCTGGTTCTCGATGAAGGTACCGGTGTTCTCGGTCAGGTTTTCGGCACCATCTTCGATTGCAGTGTAAGCAGCGCCAGCCAGAGCCACAACAGCAGCGGTCAGCACGACCCAGTCAACCGTCACGGCACCATCTTCGTCATTGCGGAAGTTTTTGATGAACTTGATCATTGTGATGTCCCTCCAAAGGATCTCGATGTGATGTCATATCCTCTGCCGTCCGGTGACCTGCTCTCTCGATCGTTCTGGCCGCGTCCGTCTTTGGATGGGGGCATATGGCCTCCGCGCCGTGGCACGAATGAGGCAAGGGCAGGGAAATTTCATATCATCGCGTCGGTGTTTGTGTTTTTTTCACCATCTCTCAGGATGGATTTGGCCAGACTCGGGCTTCCAAAGGCGGGGCGGATCGGCAACGGATGGCCGGGAAGTGGTGTCTGATGGGGCGCAATGGCCCGGTTGCACTGGCCTATTGAACGCGCCGCGTTATGGTTCATGCTATAAAAAACCAGGATCGAGCAGTCCGAGGTCCAATATGTACAATCGAAATGCACGCCGCCTTTGTGCGGTGGCGCTGATGTGCGCCATGGCGACGTCTGTCGCGTCGCAAGAGGAAACTCCGCCAGTCGCGGCAGAGGAACCGACCTCTTCGCCCGCGCCGTTTGCGGATTTTAAGGCCAAGCGGGTGAAACCGCCCAAGGCCGGCACCAAAAAGCGGATCACGGTGCAAATCGACCCGTCCGAGACGCAGATCCGTCCCGCAGCCCCTGTGTCTGAGGCTGAACCCGCCCCCGGTGCTGCTGGCGCGCCACGTGCGGTGGCAGGCAATTTCAACTGGTTCTGGGACCGGGTTTCTCCGGATCTGGCCGAAACCGGGCCGGGCCGTCTGCAGGCGGCATTGACGGCCATCGCCAGCGCCGGGCCAGTGCCTGCCCCGCGATTGCAGACGTTGCGGGATATTGCGCAAGACCGCGCCATTCCGATCTTGACGTCAACGGTGGGGACACGCGTGTCACCCGCTCTGGTTCTGGCGGTGATCGCGGTCGAAAGCGCAGGGCGGGCGGATGCGGTGAGCTCCGCCGGCGCGGAAGGTCTGATGCAGCTTATGCCCGCGACGGCCGCAGAGTTCGGCGTGGATGACAGTCTGAAGCCGGATCAGAATATTGCCGGAGGCGTGCGCTACCTGAATTGGCTGATGGAGGAATTCAACGCCGATCCGATTCTGGTGCTGGCCGGGTACAATGCCGGGCCGGGATCCGTGCGCACGCATGGCGGGGTGCCGCCATTCCAGGAGACGCGTGACTATGTGCCCAAGGTTCTGGCTGCATTCCAGGTCGCAAAGGCGCTTTGCCTGACGCCGCCCGAACTGATATCGGACGGCTGCGTTTTCTCCACCAGCAACTGAGACCCGGTCATGGATCCGGCGCAAGGACTGCGCCGACCATTGGCTGAACTGGCGCAGACCGGTTCGACCCAAGGCCAAACCGCCCGCCGAAAGGTGTCAAGCGACGATGGTGGCCTCTGTCGCGGCCCGGATATCGTCTTCGCTGACCCCGTCGGCGCATTCGACAAAGCGCAGACCGCCCTCCGCCACATCGAGAACGCCCAGGTTGGTGATGATCCGGTCCACCACGCCCTGACCGGTCAGGGGCAGAGTGCAGGATTTGAGCACCTTGCTGTCACCATGTTTGTTGGTGTGATCCATCACCACGACAACGCGGCCAACGCCGGCCACAAGGTCCATCGCGCCGCCCATGCCTTTGACGAGTTTGCCGGGAATCATCCAATTGGCCAGATCGCCGTTTTCCGCCACTTCCATTGCGCCAAGGATCGCTGCGGCGATCTTGCCGCCGCGGATCATCCCAAAGCTCGTGGCACTGTCAAAGTATGAGGTGCGCTCCAGCTCGGTGATGGTCTGTTTGCCCGCGTTGATCAGGTCAGGATCCTCTTCGCCCTCGATCGGGAAGGGACCCATGCCCAGCATGCCGTTTTCGGACTGCAACGTGATGTCCTTGTCACCGACGTAGTTCTCTACGAGCGTCGGAATGCCGATGCCGAGATTGACATACATTCCGTCTTCAAGCTCATCCGCCGCGCGGGCGGCCATTTGATTGCGGTCCCAGGGCATTTGGTACTCCTATTCGGCTGCATCTGAAAAAGGGTGATTGGGGGTCAGGCCTAGGTGCTGGCGCGCAAATGCGTCCAGAACACACTGCCCGAACGCGGCGTTCATATGCCGGTGGTCAGCTTCTGCGGCCACCGCGCCGCCTTTCATATCGCGCCGGTTCACGGCAAACGCGGGTTTGGTGGCAAACGGTCCGGCGACGGTCGCCGCTGGCTGCGGCAGCAGGCGATGACCGGCATGTTCCAGGCGGCGGTCGACGAACCGCAGCCAGTCGTGAAAGAACGCTTCGGCGTCTGGGTGGGCCCAGAGGGCTGCGCAGATCCGGGCGAAAGCGGGCGCTTTGGTCATTCCCACGATCCCGGTGGACGGGTAGGGCGCCAGCGCCACCGACAAGCCGGCTCGCCCGCGCATGCGTTTGATAAAGATGTCGGTGCTTTCGCCGGCCATGGTTTCTATGACCTCGCTCAACAATTGGCGCGGGATCACCCGGGCGCGCCCTGAGCGGGCCCCTTCCAGAACATCATTCTCGGCCAAAAGCGCCGCCATCCTGTCGAAGCCGAACCGATGGCCGACGCTGAGCACATGGTCGAAGGCGCTGGTGTCGATGTGATCCGCGCCGTTCACCTTCAGTGCAAATTCCCGGCCGCCGACATCCTTGCGGCGAAACCGGGGGCGAAACAGTTGGTCTTTGCCCAGCGTGGCCAGAAGGAAATTGGGGCCCATCACGCCAAAGTACTGCACGTCGAGGTCCGGGTAGGACGTCGCCATCTCGCCTGCCGCGCCGCGCAGCGCGCCGATATGGGATGATCCAACCACCAAGGCCCGGGTCATTTGCGAAAGGCCTCCAGCAGTTCGTCTTCGCAGACAAGCGCGTCTTCACCAAGACTGGAAGCGGTTGCCTGATCTGCCTTGCGCCGGGCGCGGGCCAACTGACGCGCGCGTTGCGCATCAGGAGACGGCGCCGGATCGTGGACCGACAGAAACTGAGCCATGACCCGCGCCACGCCCTGACGCGTCACGGTCCGCAGGTTGGCGTCAAACATCTGTCCGCGCGAGGGGTGTCCCGCGACGATTTCATAGCTTGGGAAGTAATCGATGTCGTCGAAGTCCTCGACCAGTTCGCCCGCCACCGTCCGCAACACCGATTTGGAATAGACGCTGGCCGGGAGGACATGTCCGCCGCTGGCCGTGGCCGTCAATGGCACCGGAGAAACTGTCAGCAGGAACCGCACGTCCGGATTGAGCAACCGGAACCGGTCCCGTGCGGCCAGAAAATCCGCCCGCACCTGCGCGGCGCGAAAATTGACAAAGCGATAGCGCGCCGGATCATACGCCCCGGCGATCGTGCCGGGCGCTGTGGGATAGACCGTGCCCGTATCCACATGTTCCCAGGCTTCGGTCAGCCCAAGCGTAAAGACCACCACAGCCGCTTCGGCCGCCGCGTCGCGCACGGCTTCAAGATGATAGGCGCGGCTCTCGGCGACGTGGGCTTCGGTCTCCAAGCCGCCGGGCGTCACATTCGGCCGCAACGCATCAAAGAATCGTCCATCGTGTTGCCAGATCGGATCAGCCGGCTCGGCATCGCCCAGAGCTTCATCGAGCAGTTGGGCCAGTTGTCGGGTTGTGTAGATATTGCCAAAGCGCGCCGAGTACATCCGATAGCCCCAGCGGCGGGCCAGGGCATCCGGGATGTCCGGCGGCAGCGTTTCTGAATCGATCACAGAAAACCCGGCGTCCGTCAAAGCCCGTCCGACATGCTGCGCAAAACAGCTTCCGGCCGTGAAAATCGGCATGTCCCGGGTCACCGGGAAGCGCGCACGATACAGATCCGGCGGCGGAAAAACGCCCGCCTCAGCAACGCCGCTGCGCCAGAAGGCACGATCATCCAGCCCCCGGTAGGGCGAGATCATACCGGCATCGCCGTGATCGTCGCTCACCTGTGCCTCCTTCGGCCTGCTCAGGCCTCTTCGCGGGCGCGGGTGGTGCGCTGTTCGATGCGCTTTTCATGCTCGCCCTGAATCAGGCGGTTCACATAGATGCCGGGCAGATGGATCTGGTCGGGGTCAAGGCTGCCGGTCGGCACGATCTCTTCGACCTCGACCACACAGACCTTGCCGCACATCGCCGCCGGAGGGTTAAAGTTCCGGGCTGTCTTGCGGAACACCAGATTGCCGGTTTCATCCGCCTTCCAGGCTTTGACGATCGACAGATCTGCAAAGATCCCTTCTTCGAGGATATAGGTCTCGCCGTTGAAGTCTTTGTGCTCCTTGCCCTCGGCGATCACCGTGCCGACGCCGGTTTTGGTGTAAAATCCGGGAATGCCGCAGCCCGCGGCGCGCATGCGTTCGGCCAGGGTCCCCTGCGGATTGAATTCCAGTTCGAGCTCACCGCTGAGATACTGGCGCATGAACTCAGCGTTCTCGCCGACATAGGACGAGATCATTTTCTTGACCTGCTTGGTCTGGAGCAGGATGCCAATGCCGAAATCGTCCACGCCCGCATTGTTGCTGGCAAAGGTCAGGTCTTTGGTGCCTGCATCTTTGATCGCGTTGAGCAGCAGCTCCGGGATCCCGCAAAGTCCAAATCCACCCGCTGCGATCAGCATTCCATCAAAGAGCACCCCATCGAGCGCTTCCTGAGCCGAGGCATAGACTTTTTTCATGGGAGATATCCGGTATGGTTGACAAACGAACGAGGTGGACTCCGCACGGGCGTCGCGCGCGGCTAAGTGTCGAATGCCATTCGCCGTGCAGGAAAGTCAACCAACGAGGCCGCCCGGGCGTCACGTACCGCGTTATTCGGCCCCGGCGTCGCCGGTTGCTGCGGCTGATTTCTTGGCGGTCGTCTTTTTGGCGGCCGACTTCTTTGCTCCGGTCTTTTTCGCCGCCGCTTTCTTGGCCGGCTTCTTTTTGCCTTTTCCGGATTTGGCGGCTTTTTCGTCGATCAGCTGAACGGCCAGATCCATCGTTACATCGTCCGGCTCTACCTCATTGGGCAAGGTCGCATTGACCTTGTCCCATTTCACGTAAGGTCCATACCGGCCCTTCATGATGTTGATCGGCCCGCCAAGTTCGGGATGTTCACCAAGTTCCTTGAGCGGTGTTGTGGGTGCCGCCTTGCCGCGTTTGGGTTTGGAGGCCAGGATCTCGACCGCGCGGTTCATACCGACGTCCCAGACCTCTTCCACGGATTCGAGATTGGCGTTCGTCCCGCCTTTGAACGAAATCGTCTCGGCGTGCTTGAGATAGGGTCCGTACCGCCCGATGTTTGACCAGATCATCACGCCATCTTCAGGATGGGGTCCGATCTCGCGCGGTAGGGCAAGGAGTTTTACAGCCTGCTCCAGCGTGACCTCGCTGGGCTGCCAGCCTTTGGGAATCGATTGACGCTGTGGTTTGGGCAGCTCTTCGCTCGTCTCAGCGCGTTGTACGTAGGGGCCGAAGCGCCCCTTGAAGGCATAGATCTTGTCGCCCTGATCCTCGCCCAGCAACTTGCCTTCGGGCGGGATATCGCTGGGGTCTTCCTGACCCGGAGGACCGAACGGGCGCGTGTAGCGGCATTCGGGGTAGTTCGAGCACCCGATAAACGCGCCCCCCGAACGGGCGGTGCGCATCGACAGGCGCCCCACGCCGCAATTCGGGCAAAGCCGCGGATCCGACCCGTCTTCGTTTGGTGGGAACAGATGCGGTTCG
>JBCDEC010000217.1:0-8044 GCA_039179965.1 Pseudomonadota bacterium | reverse complement strand
GTTCCTGAATGTATGTTTTCCCATTGCGCTGCCTGGAGACATAAGCATAAACATCTTCTTCTAAGGGTATCTTGTCTCGCGCCGCGCCAGCGAACGCATCATGGATGCCGCAAAGGACGCATCCGTGCGCTATGCCCCGGCACCGCAGCCGGACGGTGTCGACCCGCGCCCGTTCGAGGCCCTGGCAGCCATGGGCGCCACGCGCGGCAATGACATGACCCTGCTGGTCGATGGGGCAGAGACATTTGACGCGCTGTTCGAAGCGATCGACGCCGCGCAGCACTATGTGCTGGCACAATTCTTCATCATACACGAGGACCAGATCGGGCGGGCCTTTGCCGAGCGTCTGGCGGCGGCTGCCAAACGCGGGGTCGCTGTGCGATTGCTCTTCGATCCCATTGGCGCGCGCAAACTGCCGGACACCTATCTCGACACCCTGCGGGAGGCTGGTGTCCAGGTGCCCGACAAGCACAAGCTGCGCCGCCGCGCCGGGAACTTTCAGATCAACTACCGCAATCATCGCAAGACCGTGCTGGTGGACGGTCAGATCGGCTTTACTGGCGGACTAAATGTCGGCGATGAATATCTTGGGCGGCACCCGGCCTTCGGTCCCTGGCGCGATACATTCATTCGCATGGAAGGACCGATGGTCGCGCAGTTGCAGCTGGTCTTTGCCGAAGACTGGCATTGGGCCATGGGTGAAACGCTGACGGCCGCGCTCGACTGGGCGCCGCCACCGGTATCGGCCAATCGCACAGGGCTGATCCTGGCCGCCGGACCAGCCGATGAGATGGAAACCGGTGCGTTCTTTTTCCTGTCAGCGATCATTGCCGCGAAGGAGAGACTTTGGATCGCGTCACCCTATTTCGTGCCGGATCGCGATGTCATGAGCGCGCTCAAGCAGGCCGCGCTGCGCGGGGTCGAGGTCCGGGTTCTGGTGCCGGATGCCATCGATCATACGTTGCCCTGGCTGGCGGCCTTCGCTGTGTTTGACGAATGCCGGGCCGCCGGAGTGGAGATCTGGCGCTACAAAGGCGGATTCTTGCATCAAAAGGTCATACTGGTGGACGCCAATATGGCGGCCGTGGGATCGATGAACATGGACAATCGCTCATTTCGGCTGAATTTTGAAACCATGGCCCTCTTTTTTGACGATGCGGCGGCCGCAGCCGTGGCCGAGATGCTCGAAACCGATTTTGAACGCGCACAGGTTCTTGAGAAGCACCTGTCCGAACAACCCATGAAGATGCGTCTGGGCGCGCCGGTGGCGCGGCTCTTCGCGCCGCTTCTCTAGATCGCGCCGGGCCCCGCATGCGTATAGCCAGCTACAACATTCGAAAGGCCCGTGGCCTTGATCAGAGGCGGGCGCCCGACCGGATCGTGGAAATCATTGCCGGCCTCTCAGCGGATGTGGTCGTCCTGCAGGAGGCGGATCTCAGGCTGGGGCCGCGCCCCAGCGCCCTGCCGCGCCAGCTGATCGAAGAGAGCACCGAGTTTCAGGTGGTGCCGCTCGGCGCAACGGAAGAGAGTCTGGGTTGGCACGGGAACGCCGTTCTGGTGCGTCGCGGGCTGGAGTTCTCCGCTGTGACGCGCCACGAGTTGCCGGGGCTGGAGCCGCGCGGCGCGGTCTCCGTTCTGGTCTCAGGTGCCGCCCAGATCCGGATACTTGGAGTGCATCTTGGGCTTTTGCGTCCCTATCGGCGGCGCCAACTTGAAGCGATCCGCGCGCTGGTGGACGATGGGCTGGGCCCGCGCACGGTGATTGCCGGGGACTTCAATGAATGGTCTGCCCGCCATACCCTGACGCCGCTGCAGCCCGGTTTTGACCTGGTGCCCGAGCAGTTGAGCTTTCCGGCCGCCTATCCGGTGGCCGCGCTCGACCGGATGGCTTTTGGCGCCGATCTTTCCCTGACGCATTTTGGGGTCGAGGCCCATCCCAAGAGCCGGACGGCCTCCGACCATCTGCCGATTCTTGCGGAATTTGCGGTGCGGCGGGGTGAACCCCGCCCTACACCCGTCTCCGGCGTGGACTAGACCGCCTTTTTCAGCGCCTCGACCAGATCGGTTTTCTCCCACGAGAAACCGCCATCCGCTTCCGGTGCACGGCCAAAGTGGCCATAGGCCGAGGTGCGCGCAGAGATCGGTTTGTTCAGATCCAGATGACTGCGAATGCCGCGAGGCGTGAGATCCATGACCTGTGCCGCGGCTTTTTCGATCAGGGCGTCCGGGATTTCACCGGTGCCGTAGGTATCGACGTAGACCGACAGCGGCTTGGCGACGCCAATCGCATAAGAGAGCTGCAATGTGCATTTGTCCGCCAAGCCGGCGGCAACGATGTTCTTGGCGAGGTAGCGCGCAGCATAGGCCGCCGATCGGTCCACCTTGGTAGGATCCTTGCCAGAGAAGGCACCGCCACCATGGGGCGCCGCGCCGCCATAGGTATCGACGATAATCTTGCGCCCCGTCAGACCCGCATCGCCATCCGGACCGCCGATCACGAAGGTGCCTGTCGGATTGACCCACCATTCCGTCTGATCGGAGATCCAGCCCTCCGGCAGAACCTCACGAATGTAGGGCTCCACAATGGCACGGATGTCCGCGCTGCTTTGATCTTCGCTTTCGTGCTGCGTTGACAGCACGATCGAGCTGACCCCAACCGGCTTGCCGTCTTCATAGATCACCGACAGCTGGCTCTTGGCGTCCGGACGCAGGCTCGGCGCGGCGCCTGATTTGCGCGCCTCGGCCAGCCGCCGCAGAATGGCGTGGGAATACTGGATTGGCGCAGGCATCAGTTCGGGCGTCTCATTGGTGGCAAAGCCAAACATGATTCCCTGATCGCCGGCGCCGTCCTTGTCGACGCCCTGCGCGATATGCGCGGATTGTTCATGCAGGAAATTCAGAACGTGGCAGGTGTTCCAGTGGAACTTCTCCTGCTCGTAGCCAATGTCCTTGATGCAATCGCGGGCGATCTGCTGAATACGCCCCATGTAATTCTTCAGCTGCTCCTGATCGGACAGCCCGACCTCGCCCCCGATCACAACCATTCCCGAGGTGGCGAAGGTTTCGCAAGCGACCCGGGCGGTGGCCTCTTCCTTCAGAAACGCGTCGAGGATGGCGTCGGAAATCCGGTCGCAAACCTTGTCGGGGTGGCCCTCGGACACGGATTCCGAGGTAAAGATATAGTTCGAACGGGTCATGAAAGGTGCTCCATTAATGCGGAAACTCGGCCACGCCAGGAAGCCGTTGTGGCAGATTTCCGTTGGCCTAGGCCGCTTGGGCCGGACCGTCAATCGGAAAGTGGATCAGGGTTTCCAGGGCGTGCATAAAGCGCACCACCCAACGCGATAAGCGTCACAACAAGCCACAAAAGATCTCCGGTGCGCGCATAGACCGTCGGCGGCAAGGCGGCCGGCAGAGCGGTCTGAACGTAGCCCGACGTGCCCAGAGCGAGGCTGTCGCGGATCTCTCCGTGCGGACTGATGATCGCTGACACGCCGGTGTTGGCGGAACGTATCATCGGCAGGCCGTGTTCAACGGCGCGCATACGGGCCTGCGCAAGATGCTGGTAGGGCCCCACCCGTTCGCCAAACCAGGCGTCATTGGTGACCTGCAGCAGAAAGGAGGGTCGGTCGGTGGCTCGGTTCACATCCTGGGGAAAGACAGCCTCGTAGCAGATCAGGGGCAGGCCAAGACCGAGAGGGCCGAAATCCATCACCTGCGGACCGGGCCCGGCGCTGTAACCATCGCCATCTTCAGCTGCCAGACCCTGAATGCCGAACCGTTTTGCCAGCCCGCCCAGCGGGATGTATTCACCGAACGGCACAAGGTGGTGTTTGTCATAAACGGCCGTCGGCTGGCCCGCCGCGTCAAGCAGTGCCAGCGCATTGAAAAACCGCCCGCCATCGTAGCGCCGGATGCCAAGCGCCACGGGCGATCCCGCAGCGGCCTGCGCGATGGCCTCAAACCAGGGACCCGCATTTTCAAAGACCGGAGCAATGGCGCTTTCCGGCCAGACGATCAGATCGGGACGCGGTCCTTCGGCGGTGAGGTCCAGCTGGCGCTGGAAATAGATCGGGATCCAGTCCGGATCCCACTTCTGATGCTGTACGGCATTGGGCTGAATCACCCGGACCTCGTAGGGCGTGATCTCGACCTCCGGGCGGGTGACCTGCGCAGCCAGGGTCAAACCGGCCAGCAACAGGGTCGGTGTCAAAAACCAGAGGAGCCGCCGATGAAAGATCCAAAGCCCAAGACCTGCGCTGGCCGCGAGAACCAGAAGCGCCAGACCATGCGGTCCAAGCCAGGCCAGAAGCGCGAGCATGGGGCTGTCCACTAGGCCCTGAGCGGGCGCGGCCCAGGGAAACCCGGTAAAGAGATAGGCGCGCCCGAATTCCGCCAGTGCCAGGCAGGGCACCACCAGCAAAGCGCGCTGCAAGGAAGACCGGCCAAGGCGGTGCGCCGCCCAGAAGGCCGCCGCCCAAAACAGCGCGAGCCCCGACGACATCATCGCCAACGCAAACGGCGCCATCCAGCCATGACGTTGAATATCAACCAGAAAAGGTTCCACAAGCCAGATCAGGGCATGGGCGAAATAGCCTGCGGCATAGGCCCATCCCAACGCGGCGGCACGCGCGCGCGTCGGCGCAATCAGCACCAGAACCGGCAGAATTGTCCATCCCGCCAGCGCAAGATACCAAAGCCCGTAAGGTGCCAAGCCAAAGGCTGTCACAGCCCCCACTGCCGCCGCGCCCGTCATTTGGGTCCAGAGCGGCCAGCGGTTCACCATGATCAGTCGTGAACGTCTGCCAAACGCACGCGCAGCCGTTTGATACGGCGCGGATCGGCGTCGACCACTTCGAACTCGGCGCCGTTTGGATGTTCGACCACTTCGCCGCGTGCCGGAACCCGGCCGGAGATCATGAAAACGAGACCTCCCAGCGTGTCGATCTCTTCTTCGTCCACTTCTTCGCTGTCGGTCAGGGACCGGCCGATTTCCTCTTCAAACTCTTCCAGAGGGGTCTTTGCCAGGGCCAGATAGACACCGGGTTTCTCCTGCACCCAGGAGACATCTTCATTGGTGTCGTGTTCGTCTTCGATCTCACCCACGACCTGTTCCACCAGATCCTCGATCGTCACCAGACCGTCGACGCCGCCGTATTCATCGATCACAAGAGCCATGTGACGCCGTTCGGTCTGCATCTTGGCCAGAAGCACGCCGATTGGCATCGAAGGCGGCACAAAGAGCAGATCCCTCAGCATCGCGGTCACGTCGAAGGGTTTGCTGTCGCCGTTGAACCCGTGGGTCAGGGCAAAATCCTTGAGGTGCACAAATCCCAACGGCGTGTCGAGCGTGCTCTCGTAGACCGGGATGCGTGTCATGCCGCTGTCGCGAAAGAGCGTGACCAGTTCGTCTGCCGTAACTGTCGTTGGCACGGCTATGATGTCAGCGGAGGGGATGGCCACATCTTCCACCCGCATGCGACGCAGGTTCATGATCCCAAGTCGTGTCGGTTCGACAGTGGACACTTCGTCATCCGTGTCCCCGGTGCCGGCCGGGCCGGGGCTTAGCGCCCCTACAATCCGGCCGAACAACCCACCCTGGCCGGGATTTTCCTCGTCATCCTGTTGCGCGCGTTGCGCTGCGCCAGACGAACCTTCGTTGTCGCCCATGTGTCCTATCTCAATCAAGGCCGCTGGGACCCGCCTGAAACGATATATGGATTTGGTTTGCCCAGTCCAGCCAATATCTCAATCTCAAGCGCTTCCATTTGTGCGGCATCCGCGTCGTCAACGTGATCAAAGCCCAAAAGATGCAGCACACCGTGAACAATCAGATGCGATACATGATCCGCCAACGGCTTGTTCGCGTCCAGGGCTTCGCGATGACAGGTCTCCCAGGCGATGGCAATATCGCCCAGACAAAGAGCGCCGTCAGGATCCGGTCGCGGCGGTGGCGGACGTGCGCCGGGCTGATCGGGTGCGAGGGCCTCGGCCGGCCAGCTCAGCACATTCGTCGGCGCGGGTTTGCCGCGAAAGTCGGCGTTCAGCGCGGCGATCCGGGTGTCATCGCAAGCCAGTAGCGAAATCTCGGCCTCTTGCGCCACGTCGAGGCAACGCAAAACCGCAGCACAGCTTTGGACAGCCAGCGTTTCAAGGTCCAGGGCGGACCAGCGGCCGTCTTCGATCAGGATCTCAAACGTCACTGGCGGCGCGGCCCAGGCTGGGGATCAGCCAGCCTCATCGGCCTCGTAAGCTTCGATGATGGCCGCGACAAGCGGATGGCGCACGACATCCTTGGCCGTGAAATAGTTGAAAGCGATGCTGGGAACCGTCTTTAAGAGCCGTTCCGCGTCCGCCAGACCGGAGGCGACGCCGCGTGGCAGGTCAACCTGGCTGCGATCGCCCGTGATCACCATGCGAGACCCTTCGCCCAACCGCGTCAGAAACATCTTCATCTGCATCGCCGTGGCGTTCTGGGCTTCGTCCAGCACCACAAAGGCATTGGCCAGCGTACGCCCGCGCATGAAGGCCAGCGGCGCGATTTCGATCTGCTTTTCTTCGCGCAGCTTTGCGACCTGCTTGCCCGGCAGAAAATCGTTCAACGCGTCATAGAGCGGCTGCATGTAGGGATCGACTTTTTCCTCCTGCGTGCCGGGCAGAAAACCGAGCCGTTCTCCGGCCTCCACGGCGGGACGGCACAGGATGATCTTGTCGACCTGACCCTGGATGAACATGTTTACGCCCACAGCCACGGCCAGATAGGTTTTGCCTGTACCGGCCGGTCCGATGCCAAAGGCCAGTTCTTTTTCGTACAACGAACGCACATAGGCCTTTTGGGCATCCGTGCGCGGTTCCACGAGCTTCTTGCGGGTCTTGACCTCGACAGGCCCGCGCGAGAACATCTCAAGCTGGTCGCCGGGCGGGTTCTGCACATGGGGTTCGCCCATCCGGATCTCGCGGTCGATATCGCCGGCCTCAAGGCTCTTGCCGCCTTCCAGCCGCTCGTAGAGCGCCTGCAAGACATGGGCCGTCCGTTCCATGGAGAGCGGCTCTCCATGAATGGCCAGGGCATTGCCAACCCGGATGATCTGAACACCCAACTTCTGTTCTATGTCTGCAAGGTTGCGGTCGAACTCACCACAGAGATCGATCAGCAAACGGTTGTCTGGGAAGTCGATGCGCACCTCAGGTGGGGCGCTGTCGGGCTGGGGCGGTGTGAGTTCGCCGATGGCCAATCCGGTCTCCTTGAAAGGCGTGTCGTTTGAGCGTGCCAAGAACCACGGCGCCGTGCAAGACCCGTCCGGGCGCCGTCATGCGAAATTCACAGGGGCAGCACGAAAAACGGCCGCCCGGACAGGCGGCCGTCTGCGCGCATCGCCCGGATCTGCCGGACCCGCGTGCCGTCAGAGAATATCCGGCACCCAGGTGCCTTCCTTGAACGGACCCGTCGCTGTGGTTGGCGGTGCCGTTCCGGAACAGACCGGCTTGCCATATTTGTCGAGCCGCTGCGAAAGATACCCTTCGAGACCGTCGTCGACGATCCAGTGATCACAGCCATTGGGATCGATCCAGATGCCCGCTTCCAGCGTGGAAAGGTCCTTGCGGTCCAGGAACCCGTCGCGGCCCTTGTCTTCGCCCACACAGGCCGTGAGGCTGCCTGCGACCAGAGCCAAACCGATGATCTTTTTGAGCGCCATGGTTTGCTCCTTACTGAATGCAGATGATTTCGACACGCCGGTTCTTGGCCATGCCGGAATAGGTGTTGTTGGAAGCCACCGGCCAGCGCTCGCCGTAGCCGCGCACATCCGAAATATTGGCGCCATTGGCCGCCGCCACCTTGGCCACGGCATTGGCCCGGCGCTGCGACAGCGCGAGGTTGTATTCATCCGACGCCCGCGCATCGGTATGGCCGATGATAACAAAGGCCGTGGCGCTGGACTGGGTAAAGAACTCGACCAGTCGCTGCTGGCCAGCAGAGTTGATGTAAGAAATGTCCGTCGAAAAGAACAGATCGGTATTAAGCACACCGCAGAGGTTTCCACGG
>JBCDEC010000216.1:0-8100 GCA_039179965.1 Pseudomonadota bacterium | reverse complement strand
CAAGGAAAGTATCGGTGATCCGGAAGGCGGGGAAGTAATCCGCGCCCAGGATTTCGGTGTCGACTTCAACATCAATGTTGCCGGCCAGAGATACGTTGGCCACATCAATATCAAGCGCACCCGAACTGGCGTTGTCGACCGATGTGCCGCGGAAGCTGTCGTACTGCACGCTGCCGTCGCCTTCGGTCGAGTAGCTGATCCCGCCGGGCGACTGAGGTCCTTGCAAGTCCCACATAAATTCATCTTCGGCACTGTAGTCGCGCGCAACGGAAGAGGTCGAGAACGACGATTGCTGCGCATAGCTCACACCGCTTTTCCCGGTGAAGTCCAAATCGGACGAAATCGAATATGACCAATCGATTCCGAAAGAGTCGGAAATCGGGCCGCTTTCGACCGAATAATCAAAAGTCAAAAGGTCGCTTAGAAAGCTCTGTATAGACATTAGTCCCTCCGTCATAACAGTTTCATCCGAAGATCGGCAGACGCCAACGCAAAAATTCGGCGCCAGCCCTTTTGACGATATTGACCACCCACTCTCCGGCACTCGTTAACTAGCAAGACGTAGGGTTAACATCAACTGTTCTGGTAATTGCGTGACATCAAAAATTGCCGGCAGTTTTGACGGCCTTTTGGCTTCAGGTCGGCTAATTTCTCCCTGCTTTCAATGCTCCTTGGGCGCGGGTCGGCGACTTGCGCGGCGGGATGACATCGGCGTGATCGGGGCAGATCGGCACAATCATGCTGACCAAAGACCGTCACCCTGATCGAGGACAGGTGGTGTTGCCTGAGCCCCCCGACGCTGCCACACCCAGCCCGCGCCCGCAGGATCCGACTTGACAAACGGGCAAAAGATTAACATGTTAAATTGAAGATGAGGGGCTGAAATGCCGCATTTGGCAATAGAGTATTCATCGGGACTGGAGCAGCGCGCCGATGTGTCCGCGCTCTGTCAGGCCCTGCACAAGGTGATGGTTGAGTGTGATCTCTTCCCGCCGGCGGGGATTCGCGTGCGGGCCTATCGTGCAGATTACGCCATTGTCGCGGATGGGCTGGCCAGCAACGACTTTGCTGCCATGACCCTTTCGGTCGGGGCAGGTCGCGACAAGGCGGCGCTTCGCACGGCTGGGGCGGCTCTGTTCGCCGCCGCGGAAACGGCCCTCGCCGGGCCGCTCGCGACGCCTCATTTCGCCTTGTCGCTGGAAATCCGGATCATCGATCCCGATCTCAGCTGGAAGACGACTCCCATTCACAACCGGCTGTCAGCCCCAAGCAAGGCTGCACCATCAGAAAGTGACGTGTCATGAGTCTCAGCGACAGTCTTGCCCGCGTGGCGCCGCACCTGGAGCGGTTGCGCAAAACAGGGGTTCTGAATCAGATCGGCGGTCAGGCGGTGCCCGCAGCGGATGGCAGGCAGTTTGAGACGATCTCTCCGGTTGATCTCGGACCACTTGCGCAGGTCGCGCGGGGCAGTGCCGCCGACATTGACGCGGCCGTCGACGCGGCAAGCGAGGCTTTCAAAAGCTGGTCGCGCATGCCGGGAAAGGACCGCCGCGCCATCCTGTTGAACGTCGCGGATGCGATTGAAGCCCGCGCCGAAGAGATTGCCCTGCTGGAAAGTCTCGACACCGGACAGGCGTTGCGCTTCATGTCAAAGGCGGCGCTGCGCGGCGCGGCAAATTTCCGGTTTTTCGCCGATCAGGCACCGGGCGCCGAAGACGGGGCGGCCCTGCGCAACCCGACCCAGATGAACGTGACCTCGCGCCGTCCGATCGGTCCGGTGGGGGTGATCACGCCCTGGAACACGCCGTTCATGCTGTCGACCTGGAAGATCGCTCCAGCTCTGGCGGCGGGGTGCACGGTGGTGCACAAACCGGCGGAGCTTTCTCCGCTGACCGCGCGCCTGTTGGTGGAGATCGCCGAGGGAGCCGGCCTTCCGCCGGGGGTGCTGAACCTCATAAATGGCTTTGGCGAGGAAGCCGGCAAGGCGCTGACCGAACATCCTGGCATCAAGGCCATTGCTTTTGTCGGCGAAAGCCAGACCGGATCCATGATCATGGCACAAGGCGCGGCGACGCTGAAACGCGTGCACTTTGAGCTTGGCGGCAAGAACCCCGTGATCATCTTCGATGATGCGGATCTGGAGCGGGCCATCGATGCCGCGGTCTTCATGATCTATTCGCTGAATGGCGAGCGCTGCACGTCGTCGTCCCGGCTCTTGGTTCATGAGAGCCAGTATGACCATGTCTGCGCGGAGGTCGCGGCCGCGGCAGAGCGGATCAAGATCGGCCATCCGCTGGATCCGGAGACCGTGATTGGCCCGCTGATCCATCCGGACCACGAGCGCAAGGTGCTGGACTACTTCGACAAGGCCCGCGCGGAGGGCGCCACGATTGCGACCGGTGGCATGAAGGCGGGCGGGGAAGGATGCTTTGTTCAGCCCACGCTGTTCACGCAGGCCACCAACGCCATGGCCATTGCGCAGGAAGAGATTTTCGGACCCGTCCTGACCGCCATTCCTTTTGCAACCGATGAAGACGCGCTGGAGATCGCCAATGGCGTGCGCTATGGCCTGTCCGCCTATCTTTGGACCAAAGACATCGACCGCGCGATGTGGATGACCGATCATCTGGACGCCGGGATGATCTGGGTGAACTCCGAAAATATACGTCACCTGCCTTCGCCGTTCGGTGGCACAAAGGCCTCCGGCATCGGTCGTGACGGCGGAGACTGGTCGTTTGACTTCTACATGGAGACGGTCAATGTCTCCTTCCCGCGCAAACCGCACCGTGTTCCCAAACTCGGCTGCTGAGCGCCGCCAGAGCCGGAGAAAGACATGCCGATCCCCGCTCCCACTCTCTACCCGCCGTTCAATATTGTGCGCCTGAGCCATGTCGAGCTGACCGTGACCGATATAGCGGCGAGCCGGGCGTTTTATGTCGATACGCTCGGGTTGCAGGTGACCGGCGAAGACGCCGACACGGTTTATCTGCGCGCCATGGAAGAGCGCGGGCACCATTGCCTGGTGCTGCGACACGCGCCGGCGGCATCCGTGCGGGCGTTGTCGTTCAAGGTCTTTGACGACAGCGATCTGGACAAGGCGGCCGCGTGGTTTGCCGATCAGGGTCTTCCGGTGTCCTGGGTAACACGGGTGCATCAGGAGCGGACCCTGGCCACTATCGATTGTTTTGGGGCCCCTATCGAGTTTTACGCCCGCATGGAGCGGCTGCCACCCATCCATCAGTCCTACGCACTTTATCATGGGGTCAAACCGCTGCGGATCGACCATTTCAACTGCTTCGTGCCCGATGTTGACCGGGCGGTTGCGTTCTATGGGTCTATGGGGTTTCGCGTCACCGAATATACGGAAGACGAGGCGACGCACCGGCTCTGGGCCGCCTGGATGCATCGCAAGGGCGGTGTGCATGACATGGCCTTCACGAACGGTCTGGGTCCGCGTTTGCACCATCTGGCGTTCTGGGTGCCGACCCCGCTGAACATCATCGATCTTCTCGATCTCATGTCGACAACCGGATACGTCTCCAATATTGAGCGTGGCCCCGGTCGGCACGGGATCTCAAACGCCTTCTTCCTGTATGTGCGGGATCCTGACAATCACAGGGTGGAGATCTATTGCTCGGATTATCAGACGGTGGATCCGGATCTGGAACCGATCAAGTGGGATCTGAAGGACCCACAACGCCAGACGCTCTGGGGTGCGCCGGCGCCGCGGTCCTGGTTTGAGGAAGGCTCGGTCTTTGAGGGCGTCGCGCCGGTGCCGGCGACGCTGGATGCCACTCCGATTGTGGCACCGTAGGAGGACAAGATGGAGATCCCCGAGCATATCGCGGCCTTCCGCGCAGACGGCAAGGATCGCTACGGCGCTGTTACCAGTGATGGGCTGACCGATCTGACACCCGAATTTGGCCGGCACTTTGCCGGTCTGAAAGAGGTGATCGAGGCCGGCGCGCTTGAAGAACTGGTGGCGGCCAGCGCAGGACGCGCCCCGGCCTTTGCAAGCGATGATGTGGATTTTCTCGTCCCGCTTGCGCAGCCCGAAAAGATCATCTGCGTTGGCGTGAATTTCCCCGCGCGCAATGCAGAGTACAAGGACGGACAGGCCGAAGCCGCCCGACCGTCGCTGTTCATCCGGTTTCCGCGCAGTTTTACCGGTCATGACACCGCGCTGATCCGGCCCCCGGAGAGCCCGCAACTGGATTACGAAGGCGAAGTGGTGATTGTCATCGGCAAGGCAGGCCGGCGGATCGAGCAGGCCCAGGCCTACGACCATATCGCCGCCCTGACCCTGTGCAACGAAGGCACGATCCGCGACTGGGTGCGCCACGCCAAGTTCAACGTGACGCAAGGCAAGAACTGGGATCGCTCAGGCGCCATTGGCCCATGGCTGGTGCCCTTCCGGGACGCCACCCAACTCGATGACATCCACCTCTCCACGACCGTCAACGGAGAGCTTCGCCAAGAGGATCGCACCTCTCGGATGCTCTATGATTTTCGCTACATCGTGGCCTATGTCTCGACCTTTACGACCCTTGTACCCGGCGACATGATCGTTTGTGGCACGCCGACGGGCGCAGGTGCGCGCTTTGATCCGCCCATCTGGCTGGAACCCGGGGATGTGATCGAAGTGGCGGCAGAGGGGATCGGTACGCTTAGAAACGGGGTTGCGGACGAATGAGCCTGACCCCCGATCAAATCGCCTGGGCGGCCGACGCGCTGATCGAAGCCGAGGAAACGCGGCGCCAGATCGGACTTCTGTCTCTGCGCCATCCCGAGATGACCCTTGATGACGCCTATGCCATCCAGGCTGCACAGATGCCGCTGAAAGCGGCGCAGGGGTGCCATATCATCGGTTGGAAGATCGGTCTAACTTCGAAAGTCATGCAAGAGGCATTGGGCATCGACACACCGGATTCGGGTGTGCTCTACGACGATATGCTGTTCGATCATGGCGCGACGGTGCCGCGTGGGCGCTATATTCAACCCCGGGTGGAGGCAGAGATCGCCTTTGTGATGAAGGCGCCCCTTGCCGGTGAGGTGAGCCGGGACGAGGTGCTGGCCGCGACAGATTATGTGGTGCCAGCCCTCGAGATCCTGGACACGCGTATTCTGCGACAGGATCCCGACACGGGAGAGACGCGGCGGATCGTCGACACGGTGTCGGACAACGCGGCCAATGCCGGTATTGTGCTTGGCGCGGAACGTCATGACCCGGCAGGTGTGGACCTGCGATGGGTGGGCGCGATCGTGAAAAAAGGCGGGGCGGTCGTGACGACGGGTCTTGGTGCTGCAGTGCTCGATGATCCCGTGACAAGCCTGGTGTGGTTGTCGCGCCGCATGGGGCAATATGGTCAGCGGATCGAGGCCGGGCAGGTGGTGCTGTCCGGATCGTTCATCGGACCCTTGGAATGCCCGCCGGGCACCGCGATCGACGCGGACTTTGGACACTTTGGACAGGCCTCAGTCCGGTTCGCCGAATAACGGTCGGGATTGGGTCGCTCAGAGATCGACTTCGATCGTTCCGTCCGGGTCAGCGGCCCGGCTTTGGCATAGAATGAGGGCGGTCTTGCGTTGGGCGGCCGAGAGCACGTAGTCGCGGTGCTCGACCTTTCCGGAGATCAGCTGGCAGGCGCAAACCCCGCAAATCCCATCACTGCACTTGACCGGCACCGTTATCCCAAGATCGTTGAGGACCGCAGCCGCGCTTTGATCTGCGGGAATGGGAATGTCCCGACCTGACCGGCTGAGGCGCAGTGTGAACGGGTGGTTCTCGCGTTCGGGGGCAACTGGGGCAGAGAAATACTCCAGATGCCGTGCCGTCTCCGGAAAACCGGCCTGTTCCGCTGCTGCCATGACCGATTGCATGTAAGACTCCGGGCCGCAGGTGTAGACATGCCAGTCACCTGGCGTCTCGCGCAGCAGCGCGTCGAGATCGGCCCGCGTTCCCTCTGCCGAGACGTGGAACCGAACGCGCTCGGACCATGGCATCGCGGCAAGGATCGTATCAAAAGCCGCCGATGTGCGGCTCGGTGCCGAGTAATGCACCGTGAAACTCCGACCGAGAGCCGAAAGGCGATGCGCAAAGGCGATCATCGGCGTGATCCCGATGCCACCGCCCATCAGGAGTGCGCCTGGGGCCTCTTCCACCAAAGGGAAATGATTGATGGGATGCGAGATAAAGACCCTTCGTCCAACAGAAAAAATCCGGTGTAGCAGGGCAGAGCCGCCACGCCCGTGCGGTTCATTGAGCACAGCGATCTGATACCGGTCTCGATCGGCCGGATCGCCGCAAAGCGAGTATTGCCGCAGGAACTCGGGCGCTACGACAATGTCGATATGCGCGCCAGCCGTCCAGGGCGGCAAGGACGCGCCATCGCGGGCCGAGAATTCGTAGAGAGTCACGTCGTCCGAAAGCGGTTGCGCGCGCGTGACCTCGACCCGCTGCACCGGCGCGTCTCCGGGGATCGAATAGGTGTGGAGCCCGTCTTCGGTTCCTGCGGCGCGGGCGGCTTTGTAGGCGTCTGGGGTCAGCATCGCCTCGTGGGCTGCGATCCCGGCTTCCCGGTCCATCGGAAACGGCCACGGCCAGGGCGGTGGCGCCAGTGGGGCCGGGTAGACAGCCATGGTTTGATCCTCGGGTCGCACTTGCAAATCCTTCTGCAACACACGCCGGTTGACCGGATCCGGCGTTGGCCGATAGCCGCCATCCTCGTGCAGCGCGATATCCCACCACCACGTTTTCACCGCGTTGATTTCGCCGCGCCCGGCCGTATCGTCGAGGCGCGCCAGCATCGGCGCTGCAGCAGGCACGTTCATGGCAGCCCAGCGAAACGGCGCCTCGGCAAAGAGACCTTCGAGGTTCCAGGGGCAGGTTTTCATGCAGCGCCCGCACATGGCTCCACCCTCGGTGGTAATCCGGTAGGAGGCACATTTCTGACTGTCCGATTTCCAGATCTCGTACCCGTTGAACATGGTCTTCGGTCCGGCCGTGATGGCGCCGGACGGGCACTCGCGCGCACATTTGTTGCAGGCATTGCAAAACGCCTGAAGCCCGAAGTCGATGGGCTTGTCATGGGTCAGCGGCATGTCCGTGGTCACCACCCCCGATTTCAGACGCGGTCCGAGAAAGGGGTTGAGAATAACCTCTCCGATCCGGGATACTTCGCCCAGCCCAGAGAGCAACAAGAGTGGCGGCTGCAGCACCTCCCCGTCGATGACCGTGTGCGCCTTTGCGCTGTAGCCAAGGTTCCGGATCTGCCGCGCAATCACGCCGCCGAGATGGGAAAACCTCAGATAGGCCCGCATCGATTGTGCGACAGAGATCCAGTCGTCTCCGGAGGCACCCTCCATCGTCTCAAACCCTTGATCGACGATCATTGAAATGGCCTGATCATGAGGCGGTTGGATCGCGGCACCGGTGGCATCGTGACTGTACCAGGTCCAGTCCGGGCAACGCGATATCCCGGCTGCGTCGATGCCCAGCCAATAGCTCGCAGCCAGGACATTGTCGTGATTGTCCTGTGCGTTGTCCGGGCGCGGGCCAGCGCTGGGCGGCCCGTCCTGCAACAGCACAAAGGCGCCCAGAGCGCGGCGCTGAGCCGTCGAGGGCGCGGATTTTCGGACATAGTGACCGGCCTTTGTGCCGGCCTGGACCTTGTCTCCCAGATCTCCGAATTGGGCGCGGGCGAACATGTCCGTGCGTTTGGGCACGCGCGGTACGTTGGCTTCGTTGATATAGGTTGTGGGCGTGTCCACGCGGGTGAGACGCTCAAACGGATGCGGACCTTGCCGGAATGCGCGCCGCGCATAGGGATCGCCCGTGAGTGCGGATTTGCGTGACGCGGTCCCGAGCCACCATTTCGGCCCCTTTGGCCGTTGACGCTCTGGCGCGGCCAGCGGCTGGTCGCTGGCAAGATCCATCTCACAGGTTACCACCGACAGACCAAAGTCGCGGCCCACAAACGGCGCTTCGAGATCCGGCCAGATCAGTCCGGCGGCCACCGCCAGCCGGTTGAGGTCCACATCCGTGGCCATGCCAGAATGCGCCTTTGCCGGAAACCCCAGCAATCGCAGGTAATTCGCGAT
>JBCDEC010000215.1:0-8121 GCA_039179965.1 Pseudomonadota bacterium | reverse complement strand
GCTCGGCAGAGGTGCTGTCCTTGGGGTCGTGCCCGCACATGGCTTCCAGCATGATCGCCGCGTCGCGCACGGATTTGGTCATCGGGCCGGCCTGATCGAGCGAAGAGGCAAAGGCGACGATGCCCCAGCGCGAGCAGCGCCCGTAGGTGGGTTTGATCCCGGTGATGCCGGCAAAGGCCGCCGGCTGACGGATCGACCCGCCGGTATCCGTGCCGGTGGCGGCCAGGCAAAGGTCTGCCGCCACTGCCGAAGCCGAGCCGCCCGAAGAGCCGCCCGGGCTCAGCGGGGTGTCTTCATTGCCCCGCCGCCACGGGTTGATCGCGTTGCCGTAGGCGGATGTCTCGTTTGACGACCCCATGGCAAATTCGTCCATGTTGAGCTTGCCGAGCATCACGGCACCGGCATCGGCCAGGTTCTGGCTCACGGTGGATTCGTATTCCGGCAGAAAGCCCTCAAGGATCTTGGAGGCGGCCTGAGACGGGACACCCTTGGTACAGAAGAGATCCTTGATCCCGATGGGCAGGCCGCACATCGACGGCGCATCGCCCCCGGCAAGGCGTTCATCCGCCGCCTTTGCGCGGTCCAGCGCGACATCGGGGGTCTTGTGCACAAAGGCATTGAGCGCACCGGCCGCGTCGATTTCAGACAGGCACGCCTCGGTCAATTCGAGAGAGGTCACCTCTTTGGCGCGCAGCAGATCGCGGGCCTCGGCCAGGCCGAGCGTGTTCAGGTCCTTGCTCACGGTCAGCGTCCTCACTCAACAACTTTGGGCACGGCGAAGAAGCCTTCGCGCGCGTCGGGTGCATTGGCCAGAACCTTGTCCTGCTGGTCGCCGTCAGTGACCTTATCGGCGCGCCGTTTCAGCCGCATCGGGGTCACCGAGACCATAGGTTCCACACCGTCGACATCCACCTCGCCAAGTTGCTCGATAAACCCCAAGATCGTATTGAATTCCTGAGCCAGGGCCGGAAGACGGTCTTCGTCGACTTTGATGCGGGCCAGCTTGGCCACTCGGGATGCGGTGCTTGGGTCGATTGACATGGCGCGCCCTCTGTTTTGGCGTTTGTGCGCATGTACCGTCCCGGGCCATTGCCCGCAAGTGCGGCAGGGCCGGTCTGTCATAGACTTGACGGGGGATGGCGATAAGGTGCGAACAAGAGGACATGGAGGGTCACATGAAGATCATTTGGTTGGGGCATGGCAGTTTCCGTTTTGAAATCGCCGGGAAAGTTCTGCTGCTCGACCCCTGGCTAAGCGGAAACCCGGTGCTGCCCGAAGACCAGCACGAGGCGGCTGTTGCGGGGGCGACGCATATTCTGCTGACGCATGTGCACTTTGATCATGTGGTCGACGTTCTGCCCCTGGCCAAACGGCTCGGCGTGCCGGTGGTTGGTCAGTACGATCTGATGGGGTTTTGGAGCGAAACCGAAGAGATCGAGACGATTGGCTTCAACAAGGGCGGAACGGTTGATCTGGGAGGGGTCAAGGTCAGCATGGTGAGTGCCCAGCATTCCTCGACTTTCTCGACATCCGATGGGTTGAAGACCGGCGGGAGCGAAGTCGGCTTCATGATTTCCGGGGAAGATCATACCATTTACGCCAGCGGTGACACGGATGTCATGGCCGACATGGAGTGGTTCGCAGATTTCTACAAACCCGACATCGGCATCCTGAGTGCTGGCGGACACTTCACGATGGATATGGCCAGGGCGGCCTATGCCGCCAAGCGGTACTTCGACTTCAAGACGTTGATACCGGCGCATTTCAAGACCTTTCCGATTCTTGAGCAATCCGTCGAACTGCTGGTCGACGCGCTGCCGGACGTGGATGTGATCGACCCGCAAGTCATGCAACCGATGACGTTTTAGCCGGTCTAAGGCCGGATCATGATCCGTCCGTCACCGGAGATTTGCGCCGTAGCGCGCCGCTTTGTCTGGGCCGTCCAAAACAAGGACGGTGCAGCCCTGCGCAATCTGGTGTCGGCCTCGGAAAACACAAGCTTTCTGGGAACTGCTGCCGACGAACTTTGGACCGGAGCGCGGGTCCGCGACGGCCTCGGCGCGCATTTCGCCGAGGCGCCGGACATGCACATGGAAGAAATCTACACCGAAGCCTATGAATGCGGCGACCTAGGGTGGGCCTTTCACGAGTACAAATTCAGGATTGGCGGGCGCGAGGACGCATTGCGGTTTCGCGCCACACTGGTCTTTGCCCTGGAAGACGGCACATGGCGGGTGATCCACCGACATGCCTCCCTGCCCGTGGACAATGCGGCCCTTCACGACCAGCGCCACACGATTTTGGATTCGCTCATGGAGGCCGCGCAGGCCGATCTGCCATGGGCGGGCAAGACGGGGTTGGCCTCGGTCATGTTCACCGACATCTGCGGATCAACCAGCCTGGCGGAAGTTGTGGGCGACGTGCGATGGGCGGAGATCGCGCAATCTCATACCGGCGCCATTCAGTCAGAGGTCGAGTCCTGCGGTGGAACGCTGGTAAAGTCTCTGGGCGACGGAACGCTGTCCGTCTTCTCGTCGGCCCGTCAGGCTTTGCGCGCGGCAACGGCCATTCAACGCGCTCTGTTAAGCCAGACCGAAGAGCCCATGCTGCGGGTCCGCATCGGGCTGCACACCGGCGAGATTGTGGAGACCGGCGACGATTTTATGGGGACCGTTGTGAACAAAGCCGCACGCATTGCCGCAAGCGCCGGACCGGGCGAAATCCGCGTCACCGACGCGACTCGTGCAATGATCGGTGGCCTGGATGAGTTTCAATTCTCGCCGGGTGCCGAGATTCCCCTGGCCGGGCTGTCTGGCCGGCATCTGTTTCATACGCTCGACTGGCGATCCTCAGAACCCAAGGAGTGACGGACTGGCGCGCTCATGCGGGAGGTCTTCGCCGCCGCATCGCCGGCAAAATGGTCACGCTGTGTTCCGGCGGTGTCGCGCATGTCGTTCTGGCGTCAGGGCAAATCCGGCGCAAGGCCGCAAAAAACGCGCGTTCCGCCGGGGTCTTCAGTTCTCACGCTCTGTTGTAAAGGCCAGCGGATATCCCCAGCTGCGGCCCGCTTCACTGGCTTCGACAGCTTTCATGTCGGCCACTTCCTTGGTGTAGACCGCCACGACGCAAACGCCCTTCTGGTGAGCGGTCAGCATCACGCCCTGCGCCTCGCTGTCACTCATGCGAAAGATGGACCGCAAGACCGTGACCACAAAATCGCGCGGCGTGAAATCGTCGTTCAGCAGGATCACTTTATAGAGCTTTGGCCGTTCGACCTGCGGCTTGGTTTTTGATCTCTGGATGGTATCGGTTTTGGCCATGCGGTCCCCCATGGCCCGGATCTGGCCGGACCCCAGAACCATAGCACAAAAACCGCCCCTGGTCAGCGTTTCTCCCGAAAAAAGGCCTGCAGCAGGGCGGTCGCTGGCGCGGCATCGATCCCGTCATAAATTTCGGGAACGTGATGCGCCTGGGGGTGCGAAAAGACCCGCGCCCCATGTGCCACGCCGCCCGACTTTGGATCGGAGGCGCCGTAGTAAAGCCGCGACAGCCGGGCCGCAGCGATGGCGGCGGCGCACATGGCGCATGGCTCCAGCGTCACGTAAAGATCACAGCCGGTCAGCCGATCCCGCGACAGCGCGGCACAGGCGTCTCGAATAGCAAGAATTTCCGCATGCGCCGTAGGATCCGACAAAGCGCGCGTGCGATTGCCCTGGGCGGCCAGAACCGCTCCGTCCGCGCCAATGATCACCGCACCCACCGGCACTTCCCCGCGTCTGGCGGCCGCTTCAGCTTCCCGGAGAGCCAGATGCATATGAGATCGAAAAGTCATGTTCGCTCCCTGACGCCCGCGACATCCTTTCGCAAGCGGCTGGCTTGGAGTATCAGCACAAATCCAAGACGCAATCCATGAGCCTGCTGATGACCAATACCCCTCCGGGAGATCGAATCGCCAAAGTGATGGCCCGCGCTGGCGTCGCATCACGTCGCGATGCGGAGCGGATGATCGCCGCCGGTCGCGTGGCGGTGAACGGGCGCGCCATCGACAGCCCGGCTCTGAACGTGACACCGGCGGATCGGATCACGCTTGACGGGAAGGCCATCGCGGCGCCGGAACCTGCGCGGCTCTGGCTCTATCACAAGCCGCCCGGACGGGTGACCACGGCACGCGATGAACAGGGGCGCCCGACGATTTTCGACGATCTGCCCGAGACCATGCCGCGGGTGATGTCTGTGGGTCGGCTGGATCTGAACTCTGAGGGATTGATTCTGCTGACCAATGACGGAGTCATCAAGCGACGTCTGGAATTGCCCTCGACCGGCTGGCTGCGCCGGTACCGGGTCCGGATGAAAGGCACGCCGAAGGACAACGACTTCGACCCGCTCCGCAAAGGGCTTCAGATCGGCGAGGAGCGGTTCCAGCCGATGACGGTGACGCTGGACCGTCAGCAGGGCGCCAACGCCTGGGTGACGGTGGCGCTGCGGGAAGGCAAGAACCGCGAGATTCGGCGCGCGATGGAGGACCTGGGGTTCGCGGTTAACCGTCTGATCCGGGTGTCTTTCGGGCCTTTCCAGCTGGGCAAGTTGCCCACATCGGCGGTCGAAGAGGTCCGCCGAAAGGTGCTCCGCGACCAACTGGGCATCGTGTCTGACGCGGATCCGGATGCCAAGAGCGAGACGTCCAAACCCTCCGCTCCGTCCAAATCGGGGCGTGCCGGCGGCCCCGGGCGCACCAGAAAACGGAATTAGGGCAATCCTACCAATTGTCTGGCCGCGCACGCGTTCTTAGGTGAACAGGAAGTTGATGTGGCGTGACGCGGCCGAATGGCTTAGTTTGACCACGCAGGGGTCGGGAGGCGCAAAATGCCGAAATCCGCTTTCGGGACCATCGCCTACGTGGCGTTGATCCTTGTTCTCTTTGGAACAGCCTCCGGCTGGCTCGGGGGACTCTAGCCGTGGCCAAACGCTTTGGCGGCAAATTCAGCCCGACGGGGGACACCCCGACCGAGGAGCAGCCCCCGCGCGGGGCCTATGATACGGCGAGGCGCGATCCGGCCGGTAGCCGGGTCAATCTTCTGTTTGTTCCGCCTGCGGTCCTGGTTTTCACCTCGATCGGCAAAGGCGCGCTGGGGCTGGCCACCGGCCTCGCCGGCGCGGCCCTGCTGGCGGGCGCTGCCTTTCTCATGCGCGAAGGCCTGCGTGCAGAAGCCGCGTACAAGGACCGACGGGTGGCCCGCAAACCCGCCCTGCCCCGCAAGATCCTGGCCGCCTGTCTGACCGGTCTTGGCACCGCCGCTGCGGCCTGGCGCAATGATGCGGACCCGCTGGGAGCCGCCCTTTATGGGCTGATTGCACTTGGTCTCTGCCTGGCCGCCTTCGGTATTGATCCTCTGAAAGACAAGGGGACCGAGGGCATCGACGATTTCCAGCAGGCGCGCGTTGCCCGTGTCGTTGACGAGGCCGAGACCACGCTAGACGCGATGATGGATGCCGTGACCCGCGCCAAGGATCGTGCGGTCGAAGCGCGCGTGGAGCGTTTTCAGGACACGGCCAAGGTCATGATCCGAACGGTCGAGGAAGACCCGCGCGATCTGACCGCGGCGCGCAAGTATCTGGGCGTTTATCTGGTCGGCGCGCGCGACGCGACGATCAAGTTCGCCGATATCTACAGCCGCGGCCGCGATGCGCAGACGCGCGCCGATTATCTCGCGCTCCTTGATGATCTGGAGCAGAATTTCGCGGCGCGCACACAGAAGATGCTGCAGGACGACCGCACCGATCTGACTGTCGAAATCGACGTATTGCGTGAAAGACTGCAACGCGAAGGGGTCAAGCTGGACAGCTAGGCCCACCCCTAAAAAGAACGTTCAACACGAGGAAGGTAACGATGTCCGAAGAAGTTCGCCAGAAGGCCCAGGCAAACGAAGCCGCGGTGAAGGAAGTGACCGATGTAGAGCTTGTCGAACCGGGCGGAGACATCGTGCCGATCGCGCAGGCCGACGCCCCGACGCAAGAAGCGATCCGCAAGCGGATCGGCGAGATTGACATGTCGGATACGAACTCCATCGTCTCCTTTGGATCCGCCGCACAGTCCGAGCTGCAACAGATCAGTCAGGCCATGCTGACTGACGTGCGCAACAAGGATGTCGGCCCCGCCGGAGACAGCCTGCGTGACATCGTGACCGCCTTGCGCGGGTTCTCGGTGGATGAACTAGATGTGCGCCGCAAACAGACCTTCTGGGAACGGTTGCTGGGCAAAGCCGCACCCATCGCCCAGTTTACCGCCAAGTTCGAGACGGTGCAGGGGCAGATCGACAAGATCACCGATCAGCTTCTGGGTCACGAGCATCAGCTGCTGAAAGACATCAAGTCGCTGGACATGCTCTACGACAAGACGCTCGATTTCTATGACGAGCTGGCGCTTTACATCTCTGCGGGCGAAGAGAAGCTGCAGACGCTTGACGCCAACGAAATCCCGGCCAAGGACGCCGAGGTACAGGCCGCCCCCGAAGGCGAGCAGGTCATGAAGGCGCAGGAATTGCGCGATCTGCGCGCGGCGCGCGACGATCTGGAACGCCGTGTGCATGACCTGAAGCTGACGCGGCAGGTGACCATGCAATCCTTGCCCTCGATCCGGCTGGTGCAGGAAAACGACAAATCACTGGTCACCAAGATCAATTCAACGCTGGTCAACACGGTGCCGCTCTGGGAGACCCAGCTGGCACAGGCGGTGACGATTCAGCGCTCTTCCGAAGCCGCCAAGGCGGTGCGCGACGCCAACGATCTGACAAATGAGCTTCTGACCGCCAATGCGGCGAACCTGCGCGAAAGCAACAAGGCGATCCGCACCGAGATGGAACGCGGCGTCTTTGACATCGAGGCAATCAAGAAGGCCAATGCCGATCTGATTGGCACGATCCAGGAAAGCCTGCAGATTGCCGATGAAGGCAAGGCCAAGCGGGCCGAGGCGGAGGAAGAGCTCAAGAAAATGGAAGCCGAATTGCGCGATACGCTGGCCTCCGCCAAGGCGCGCCAGGACGGAACTGGTGACAATGCGGGCACGGCGGTGCCTGGCTGACATATGGGGCGCGGCGCCAAACTGGTTGTGGCAGGGTGTCTGGCTCTGTCATTGGCCGGCTGCGAAGAGATGCAGCCGCCTCAGCCACAGGCGCCGCCTGCGCCTGTGGCGCCGTCTATCTCACCACGGCCGCAACCTGCGGAGCAATCCGAGGCAAGCCTGCGCACCGCGCAGCATTATGCGCGGCGCCAGTCGGATCTACTGACGCGTGGGCTCTTGCGTACCGATGGTGGGGGACCGGACACGCCCTTCTCGGCGGATGATCTGGCCCGCAATTTCGAAGAGATTGTCTTTTACGACGAATATTCCGGCGGAATTGGCACGCGCCGGGGACGCGCGGGCTTTCTGCGCCGATGGGAAAGCCCGGTGCGGATCGACGTGGAATTCGGCGCCAGCATCCCAAGTCAGCAACGCCGCTCCGATGCGGCGGAGGTCACGCGATTTGCTACCCGCCTGGCGCGGGTCACGGGCCATCCGATCGCGCGGTCTCAGACGAATACGAATTTCCACATCCTGGTCATGGGTGAAGACGATGCCGCGCAGCTGACCGCCCGGATGCGGGAGCTGGCGCCGTCCATTTCCGAAGATACGCTGGCGTTCTTTGCGGATATGCCGCTGACCATTGAATGCTCGGTCCTGGCATTTTCCGCCAATGACGCGCCCTATACCTACATCCGGGCGATCGCGGTCGTGCGGGCCGAATTGCCCGACCTGCTGCGGCGGAGCTGTTTTCACGAGGAAATGGCCCAGGGTCTGGGACCGGCCAATGACAGCCCCGACGCCCGCCCGTCGATCTTCAACGACGACGATGAGTTCGCACTTTTGACCAACCACGACGAATTGCTATTGAAGATGGTGTATGATCCGCGGCTCAGGACCGGACTGTCGGTTGAAGACGCCCGCGGTCCGGCGCGGATCATTGCCCGGGAGCTGATGGGTCAGATTTTCTGACCGGGGCCCCAGAGCAAAGGAGGAACGAACCGAGATGGGTATTTTCGATTTTTTGAGTGGCGAGTTTATCGACGTCATCCACTGGGTGGACG
>JBCDEC010000214.1:0-8135 GCA_039179965.1 Pseudomonadota bacterium | reverse complement strand
GAACCGGGAAAAGGCAAGAACGTCTGGACCTGCATGGGCTATCTGATGGCCTGTCAGGACAGCGCGGTCATGGCGATCCATGATTGCGACATTCTCACGTATCACCGGGACATGCTGGCCCGGCTGATCTACCCGGTGGCCAATCCGAACTTTCCCTATCAATTGTCCAAGGGGTACTACCCGCGCATTGGAGGCGGAAAAATTAACGGCCGTGTTACCCGGCTTCTGGTGAGCCCGCTCCTGATCGCGCTGCAAAAGGTGATCGGCAGCCGCGATTATATCGACTACCTGCGCAGTTTCCGTTACCCGCTGTCGGGCGAGTTCGCCATGCGCACGTCGGTTCTGCCCGATCTTCGGATCCCGTCCGATTGGGGGCTTGAGATCGGGGTTCTGTCGGAAGCCTGGCGCAATCTGGCGCGCAAGGCGGTCTGTCAGGTTGAAATATCCGATGCCTATGATCACAAGCATCAGGAGTTGAGCCAGGAAGACGCGGCAGCCGGGCTGAACCGCATGTCGACGGACATCTGCAAAGCGATCTTCAGGAAACTCGCGGCAGACGGCACGGTGTTCACCCCAAACGTGTTTCGGACGTTGAAAGCCACGTACTACCGCATCGCTCTGGATCTGCTGGAAAGCTACTACAACGATGCCTCGATGAACGGGTTGAGCCTGGATCGTCACAAAGAAGAGCAATCGATCGAGCTTTTTGCCGAGAACATTATTCGCGCCGGCGATACCTTCCTGACCTATCCTTCCGAAACGCCATTCATTGCGACCTGGAGCCGGGTCCATGCCGCAGACCCGGACCTGATGCGCGACATGCTGGTGGCCGTCGCCGCAGATTATGATGACGTGACAGGGGCCAACCTGCCCGGTCTCTGATCCCGCAGCGGCAGAATTTTCGGCGAAAATTCTCAGGCAAGACTATGCGTCGCATAGTCTTGGGCGCGTCACCTGGTGCGGTTTGTGATCCAGCGGCATTGGTAGGGTGCAAACTCGATCGGAAAGTTTGACGCCGCGATGGCTTCGCCTGAAATCAGATCTGTCCACACATCTCCGTCTATCAGGTTCAGAGAAACGGGATCGAGAGCAACTTCTTCGTCACTCACGTTGTGCAAGGCAAAGATCGATTGGTCGCGGTCCAGGCTTTGGCGCCAGACACCGAATATCCGGTCGTCGATCTGCAGGGTAAATTGAGTGGCATTGGGGTGGAATGCGGGCTGTTGACCCCGCAGCCGAATGCGGTTCGACAAGGCACGCAGAACCTGCGCCGTGGCGCTGTCAGGATCATCCAAAAGACCCTGCAAGGTCGGATAGTCCCAATGATGACGATTGATGGCCCGTTTCATCCCCGTTTTTGAGACCTTGTCATGGTCGTTGGGCGTGGCCAGCAAGGAATGGATGTAAAACGCCGGGATCCCCTCAAGCGACATGACAATCGTTTGCGAGGCCACAAAACGTTCAACATGCCATCCGTCTTCACCGTCCAGGGTGCCTTTGAGCGCCTCAAAGAAGGTGATGTTCAGCTCATAGGGAGATTCCCGCCCGCCCCCCAGCGCGCGCATGGAAACTTCGCCGCCGAAACGCCGTACGGCGCCGATCACGGCGTCCTTTTGGTCATCGGAAAGGATTCCTTCCGCCGGGCGCATGCCAATGCCATCGTGGCTGGCCGAAAAGTTCAGATAGGCACAGCCCAGTTGCGCCGGTGGCATCGCCGCCTGCCAGCGCACCAGATAGCGCGCTGTGCCCGACAGCATCGCATGCAGCAAAAGCGGCGGCAGAGAGAAATTGTAGACCACATGCGCTTCGTTGCGGTTGCCGAAGTAGGACAGGTTCTCAAGTGACGGAACGTTGGTTTCCGTCAGCAGAATGATCGGCTCGTTGGCAAAGTCACACAACAGCCGCATCAGGCGTACGATTGCATGTGTTTCCGGGAGGTGAATGCAATTGGTGCCCACCTCTTTCCAGATAAAGGCCACAGCATCGAGCCGTATGATGCGCACGCCATTGTCCACATGCATCCGCATGATCCGCAGGAACTCCAGCAGAACCTCCGGATTGCGGAAATCCACATCGACCTGGTCATGTGAAAACGTACACCAGACGTGTTTCCGGCCCTGTGCCGTCTCAACCTCGCGCAGCAGGGGCTGGGTGCGGGGGCGGACCACCGCGCTCAGGTCATCGTCGGGCGAGGCCTCAAAGAAGAATTCGTCGAACGGCGCGTGGCCCTGAAGGTAGTCATGAAACCATCCGGACTGACTGGAGACATGGTTTAGCACCAGATCAGACATCAGGTTGAATTCGCGGCCAATGCGCTGAATATCAGTCCAGTCCCCAAGGATCGGGTTCACGGCGCGGTAATCCGAGACGGCGAACCCGTCATCCGAGGTGAAGGGGAAGAACGGCAGGATATGCACGCCGTTGACCACGCCCTTCAGATTGCGTTCCAGGAAATCGTGGAGCAGATCCAGCGGCTTGTGGGCGCCATCCACAATGGAATTGCCGTAGGCGATGACCAGTGTGTCCCGCTCGGACCAAAAACCGTTTCCCGGCTTGCGTCCGCGTTTGCGCCGTGCCCGATCGTCGGGCCAGAAGGAATCGACAATCTGGCTGGCCAGAATATCCGTATCGAGATCTGGATAGATCTGACGCACAAGATCATTCAGGCGCAGGCTGAACGGGTCCTTCACGAGACAGGCTCGGCCCGGCGTAGCCCACCGATTGCTGCGATGTGATCGATCACCGTGTCCAGCCCGTCCTTGGATTTAAGGGCGCAGAACACGTACGGCCGCGCGCCGCGCATGCGTTTGGCATCTCGATCCATCACTTCAAGCGACGCGCCCACATAAGGGGCCAGATCGGTTTTGTTGATGACCAGCACATCGGACTTCGTAATCGCCGGCCCGCCCTTGCGCGGGATCTCTTCCCCGGCGGCGACATCGATCACGTAGAGCGTGAGATCGGCCAGTTCCGGTGAAAAGGTGGCGGAGAGATTGTCGCCCCCCGATTCAATGAACACCACGTCGAGATCGGGGAACCGCTCGCAGAGTTCGGCGACGGCGGCGAGGTTGATCGAGGCGTCTTCCCGGATGGCCGTATGCGGACACCCGCCGGTTTCGACCCCTTTGATCCGGTCCAGAGGCAGGGCCTGCATGCGCATCAGCGCTTCGGCGTCCTCCTGCGTGTAGATGTCGTTGGTAATCGCGGCCACGGAAAACTCATCGCGCAAAGCGCGGCAGAGGGCAGCGGTCAACGTCGTCTTTCCAGCGCCCACCGGGCCGCCAATGCCCACACGCAGGGGGCCGTGAGAAGAAGTCATGAGCGAAACATCCTCGAATACAGGGTCTCGTGCCGCATGGACGCTATGTCGGCCAAAAAGCTTGAAGATCCGATGTCTTCGGGCCCCAGAGATAACGCCAATTCGCTGAGCTCTGCAAGCTTTGGCGCCGTTGCAGCGAGCGTCGTTTGCGCCTCTGTCTGACCAATAGGCACAAGCCGCGTTGCCGCCGCCGTTAGGTTCGATGCCATTGCATGCAAATAAAGCTGCAGGGTTTGCTGTAAATCGAGCTTCTGCGCTGCGGCTGCCGCACCCACCGCGACAGGATACGTGCGCGGCGCGCTCTGGCCGCCCCAGATTGCGGCCGTTGTTTCGGCAAAGGCGCCACCCTGGGCCTGGGTCTCCAACAACCGTTCTGCAGATGGTGCCAGGGCCCGGGCAAGCGTGTCGATCTCGTCCAGTGCGGCGGCATCGGCGTTATAGGCTGCGACGAGAAGGATCGCGTCCGTGCGCCCGCCGCCGTAGAGCAAGACGTCGTCCAGCCAATCCGCGAAACCGGCCGCGTCCTGAACCAGCCCCTCGGCCACTGCGGTCTCCAGCCCATGGGAATAGGTGAAGGCGCCGACCGGATAGGCCGGCGACAACCATTGCGCCAACGTGAGCAGATCAGTGTGCATGGGAATGCGTTCGGCCGTGCCCATAGGCACCGCCCTCGGGGGTAAATGGCTCCACCACCGCGCGGGTCGTTGCGCCGAGCTTGCCCAGCATGTCCGCAATCACATGATCAGGCTGGATCAGCAGTCGCCCCGTTTCGATCTGACAGGGGGTGTGACGGTTGCCGACGTGCCAGGCGATCCGGGTCAGGTCGTCTCCGGTGATTTCCAGAAGCGATTCGGGCGCGGCGCTGATCTCGATCTCACGCCCGTCTTCGAGCACAAGAACCGCACCATGATTGAGAGAGGTTGTCTTGGCGAGATCCACGAGGATCTCAGTCCCGTCGGCCAATTGCAGGACCTTGCGCCGCAAAAACCGGCTGTCGTAGTCCAGCGCCACGCGGCCTGCGGGGGTCTGATGCGCATGGTTGCGCACCTCGGTGGCGCGGATCAGGGGGGCGCTCATCCAGCGCCCCCTGACTGACTTAGAAGAAGAGCGCGTCCTGGAAGACCACGCGCACGATGTCTTCGCGCTTGATGCCGCGCTCGGCCAGTTCTGCGTCTGTCATTGACTGCAGCGCCTGGACTTTCTTCATGCGCGGGTTGGCTTCTGCCATCTCGATCAGGCCATGTCCAATTGCAGAAAAGAAATTCTGCACTGCGGAAAAAATGCCTGAGCTTGCGGACGTTTGAGTTGCGTATGCCATTGTTACCTAAGCCTCTTTGGGTCATCCCCTCATGGTGGTAGACATAGGCTGCAATCGCAGAAACGGGTAGGTCCAACTCCGAATAGCCGCTACGCGCCTCGTGCAAAGCTATCTTCATCATATATCAGGAACCCTTGCGCGGCTCAGAACAGGAAATAGCGTTGCGCCATGGGCAATTCCGCCGCCGGCTCGCAGGTCAAAAGCTCTCCGTCCGCGCGGACCTCGTAGGTTTCGGGGTTCACCTCGACCTTGGGCAGAGCATCGTTGAGCTTCAAATCGCCTTTGCCAATGTCGCGGCAGCCTTTCACCGCCAGGGTCTTTTTGGCCAGACCGATCTGAGCACCCAGACCCGCCGCTTGGGCGGCTTCGGAGATGAAATGCACCGAAGAGTTCTCGGCTGAGCGTCCAAAGGCGCCGAACATCGGTCGGGTATAGACCGGCTGCGGCGTCGGGATCGACGCGTTCGGATCCCCCATCTGGGCGCAGGCAATCGTGCCGCCGACCAGCACCATCTCTGGCTTCACGCCAAAGAACGCGGGGTTCCACAGGCAAAGATCGGCCCGTTTGCCTTCTTCGATCGAACCGATCTCATGGCTCATCCCATGCGCGATTGCCGGGTTGATGGTGATCTTGGCGACATAGCGGCGCACACGGAAGTTATCGTTTTCGCCGGTCTCTTCCGGCAAGCGCCCGCGTTGCTTCTTCATTTTATCGGCGGTCTGCCAGGTGCGGATTGCGACCTCTCCGACGCGGCCCATGGCCTGGCTGTCGGAGGCGATGATCGAAAAGGCGCCCATGTCATGCAGGATATCCTCGGCGGCAATCGTCTCGCGCCGGATGCGACTTTCGGCAAAGGCCACATCTTCGGGGATCGATTTGTCGAGGTGATGGCAGACCATGAGCATGTCGAGATGCTCTTCGAGCGTGTTGACCGTGAAGGGCCGTGTCGGGTTGGTCGACGACGGCAGCACATGGCTTTCACCGCAGATCTTGATGATGTCCGGCGCGTGTCCGCCGCCTGCACCCTCGGTGTGGAAGGCATGGATGGTCCGGCCCTTCATGGCGCCCACGGTGTTTTCCACGAATCCGCTCTCATTCAGCGTATCCGTGTGGATCATGACCTGCACATCCATGTCATCGGCCACTGACAGGCAGCAATCGATGGCAGCGGGCGTCGTGCCCCAGTCTTCGTGAAGCTTCATGGCGCAGGCCCCGGCCTCGACCATCTCGATCAGTGCGGCCGGTTGTGAGGCGTTGCCCTTGCAGGACAGGCCGAAGTTGATCGGAAAGGCGTCGAGCGCCTGAAGCATTCGCGCAATGTGCCAGGACCCCGGCGTACAGGTCGTGGCCAAAGTGCCATGCGCCGGACCTGTGCCGCCGCCCAGCATCGTGGTGACGCCAGAATGCAGCGCGTCTTCGATTTGCTGCGGGCAGATAAAGTGAATGTGGCTGTCAAATACGCCGGCTGTGAGGATCTTGCCCTCGCCGGCCAGCGCTTCGGTGCCGGGTCCGACGATGATGTCGACGCCCGGCTGCGTGTCAGGGTTGCCCGCCTTGCCGATCTTGTGGATGCGCCCGTCCTTCAGTCCGACGTCGGCTTTGTAAATCCCTGTGTGATCGACGATCAAAGCATTGGTTACCACCGTATCGACGGCCCCGTCCGCGCGCGTGGTCTGGGATTGACCCATCCCGTCGCGGATCACCTTGCCGCCGCCGAATTTGACCTCTTCCCCATAGGTGGTGAGGTCTTTTTCGACTTCGATGATCAGATCGGTGTCGGCCAGCCGCATCCTGTCCCCGGTGGTGGGGCCGAACATGGCGGCATAATCTGCGCGGGAGATTGTTGCGGGCATCAGCTCAATCCTTCGATCATTGGGAGCCCAGCGCGCGAAGATCCGCGCTGCGGGCTTTGGTCAGGCGCGTGAGGCATGTGCTATAGATCATGCCCTGAATGGATCCACCGCTGTACAAGGCGGCTTCGGTGGCGCATTCCGCATCGCGAAAGGCCAGCCATTTGCGTTGTGCGTCAAGCAGGTTGGCCCCAAGCCCCAGCCCGTCGAAAAAGGGTTTTGTCACACGCCAGGCGGCGTTCAATTCCGCGTCCGCGGCCTGGTATTCTGCCTGAGCGCATGCGTTCAACTCGATCTGTGTGGTGCCGGGACACGCCGCTTGCGCGACGGCGGGCGGCGCGAGACTGGCGCAGACCAAGGCAATCCCAAAACGGGTGTGGATCATGTGACGCCCCCTCACTCGGCCTTGAACATGTCATCCACCGGCACCTGCATTGCAGTGACCAGCGCGTTGGTCTGCGCAGCCATGCCGATGACCGCCAGAAGCTCGCCATGCATCTCTTCGCTCATCCCCTTGGCTTTGGCAGCCGCGGTGTGGGAGTGAATGCAGTATTCGCAGGCATTGGCGGTCGAGACGGCCACGTAGAGCAGTTCTTTGACCAGCGGGTCGAGCGCGCCGGGCGCCATTACGATCTTCAACCGATCCCAGGTCGCGCGCAGCAAGGCGGGGTCATGGGCCAGGGCCCGCCAGAAATTGTTGACGTAGTCGGTCTGCCGGGCGGCCCGGATCTCGTCGAAAACGACCAGTGCCTCGGCACTGACGTCTTCATCGGACAAAAGCGGACGCGTCGCCATCAGATCGGCACGTCGATGCGGGCCGCGCGCACGGGACCCTTTGTGCAAGACATCGCAGACCCCGGGCAGACCGCTTTGCGGCGGAGCAACCGGTCCGGCATCCCGATGCAACCATCATCGGCGTAACTCACAAACTGTGCTGACCTGCTCACGTCCACCTTTTTTCCTCCTCAAAGGCAAATCCCGACCCGCGCCGCGCCGGGCCGAGGTCTGCCGCATGTCAGTCCAGTGACCCCATGACTTTTTGATTGAACCCGAAAATCCGGCGCGCGCCGGCGACCGGGATCAGGTGCACGTCACGGGCCTGGCCCGGCTCGAACCGGACGGCTGTGCCGGCTGCGATATCCAGACGCATGCCCTGTGCCGCGTCCCGGTCAAAATCCAGCGCGGCATTGGTTTCCGCGAAATGATAGTGCGAGCCGACCTGAACGGGCCGGTCCCCGGTATTGGCCACTTTCAAAGTGATCGCGGTGCGATCGGCGTTCAGGGTGATGTCCCCCGGGGCGGTTAGGATTTCGCCCGGGATCATGACCGGCGCTTCACATAAATGGCGATGGCCATCAGTATGGCAATCGCGCCAAGTCCCATCAGCAGCAAGGGATCGTCCGCATGGGCATGGGGCACGTCAGCAGGATGTGCAGTGACCATGGCCGGTGCGGCGGCAAGTAGGGCAGCAAGGCGTTTCATGAGAGCTCCTGTATTTCCGGTCTTCATCGTATTGGGTTGTGGACGGTGACCAGCTTGGTCCCATCCGGGAAGGTGGCCTCGACCTGCACGTCGTGGATCATTTCGGGCACGCCGTCCATACATTGCGCGCGGGTGATGACCTCGGCTCCGGCCTGCATCATCTCGG
>JBCDEC010000213.1:0-8162 GCA_039179965.1 Pseudomonadota bacterium | reverse complement strand
GCAATCGCCGCGGCAAACCCCAGATAGGCCCCGGGTACCGTGCCCCATTGACCCGCAAGCACCAGCACGGCTCCGGCACCCGCCGCCAACGGGGCAGTCCCCCAGACCAGCCGTTCCCCCGCACCCTTGCCGGTGGCCCACAGGATCGCGCCTGTGGAGAACCACCAGATGAACAGGGCTGAGAGAACGGCGAGGATCATGTGTGCATCACCAGATCGGTTGCAGACGCGAGGTCGCCGGGATCTCGTTCTTCTTCACCGGCATGAGGTAAAGCCCGGCAAAGACCAGTCCGGCCCGCGCGACAAGACCCGCCTTGCGCAGACGGCCCATGATGCCGCCGCGCTTTTGCGCCTCGTCCATGGCGACCGAAATCCGCTCCATCTTCTTGCACAGCTCCCAGAACCTCGGATTGTCCAGATCCAGTTCCACAGGGAAGCACTGACGCGACAGCTCGGATGTGAGCCTTATCACTTTCTTGTCGTACTCCTCGATGTCCACGCCCAGCGCCTCGTGGAAATAGGGCCGCTGGTGGTCGCGCACCCACATGGTCACGAAGACGGCGATCAGGAAGAAGCGGATCCAGTATTTGTTCAGCCCCTCGATCGTCCGGCGGTCCGCCCGCATCAGCAGGCTGAACGCCTCGCCGTGGCGGAACTCGTCATTGCACCACTCCTCGAACCATTTGAAGATCGGGTGGAAGCGCTTGTCCGGGTTCGCCTGCAGATGGCGGAAGATCGTGATGTAGCGCGCATAGCCGATCTTCTCGCTGAGGTAAGTGGCGTAGTAGATGAACTTGGGCCGGAAGTAGGTGTACTTCTTCTTCTGCGTCAGGAAGCCGAGGTTCACCGCCACGCCCACTTCGCGCAGCGCATCGTTGATGAAACCCGCATGGCGCGCCTCGTCCCGGGCCATCATCTGGAACAGACCGGTGATGTCGGGGTTGTTTCCGCGGCGTTTCATTTCCTTGTAGAGCACGCAGCCTGAAAACTCCGAGGTGCAGGAGCTGATCAGAAAGTCGATGAGTTCCTTTTTGAGATGCGGCTCCATGCCGTCCCAGTCGATCGCATCCCAATCCTCGTTTTTCTTGAAGTGCCCCTTGTTGGGATCAGATTTCATCTCGTCGATCAGGGCATCCCATTCGTCGCGCACAGGGGCCACGTCCAGGGCGTCCAGTTCGTCGAAATCCGTGGTGTAGAAGCGCGGTGTCAGGATGGTGTCTTGCATGGCCAGCGCCGTGGCCTCTTCGCTGTCAAACCTGGCCATCTCCTCGGCAATCGCCAGGCCCTCTTCGGCAGTGGTGGCGTCAGCGGTGTGGGTTGCGCGTTGCATGTTCATAGCCGCACCTCCTCGGAAAAGCTGAACTCGCATAGCTCCATGATCTCGAAATCACCCGTCAGCCGGGTCCACAGGCGTTCAAGCGCGGAGGCGCGCGTGATCACCGCGATGCGGTCTTCGCGCACGATCTCGCCGAACGGCGCCATGATTTCGGGGCCTCTTACCTGTACGCTGTCACCTGGATGGATGACCGAGCCGTCGTTGAACCGCACATGGGCGTGCAGGCTCTCAAAGCGATGCGAGATCTCGACCGTGCACTGTGCGACGTCCCGCTTCCTGGAAAATAGTTTCATCGTCTAGCCCTCCATGATTTTATTGATCGTTGTGCTAGTGCGTGAACAGGCGCTCGAAAGCGTCCGCGTTGTCGTTGCCGAATCCCATAAGTTCCGCTCGCCATCCGGTCAGGTCATCCCGTAGCCCCAGATGCCCGTCGGCAAAGCGCACCAGCCTGACAGGCGCGGCGTCATCGATGCCGGCCATGCGGCGTTTGAGTGCCAAGGCGCGGGTTACTGCCGAGACAAACCCGGCCTCGTGCGGCCCCAAATCGGCAATCAGCGTGCCATCTGCGGCCATCACACGGGTCGCCCCGTCCTTTTCGCCAATCAATTGAATGCTGCGCTGGGCGATGATCTGGCTTTCATCCGGCGGCATGGCCGCGGGTGGCTGTCCGGTCAGACGGGCCCAACCGACCATTGCGACGGTGACTGCCAGCAACAGCGCGATGGCGCGCAGCAGGACCAGGGGCACTTTTTCACGATCGCGAGGCAAGGTGGATGCGGTCATGGGATGCTCCTACTCGGCGGCGATGGCGCTTGCGTCGGGTGTGGCTTGGACGCCGACAGTAACCTGGGCCTTGGCATTCTGGGCAATCAGCCGGGCGACATGTTCGGCATCGGGAATGCAGCGCAATGCGGGCTGGGTCTTTCGCATCCGCCACGGGCGGACATGGGGCCAGCACATCAGGTAGGAGAAGTTGGTACTCCCCAACAGATCCAGTGCGATTGTGCCAGTGCCGCCGCCCCGCATTTGCAGGCTGGCTGACCCGATCCAGCGATACGGCAGGTTCAACGCCATGGTCAGGGCAGCCCCGATCCGCATGACAATTCGCCGGTTCGTCACGGTGTAGACCGTGGCCCAGGCCTGAACCCACGCGATCGCCGCCAGAATGGCGCAGGCGACCACGCCCATGCCAATCAGCCAAACGGCCGAGGCAACCGCGATGCCGAGGTCATTGTTCAGCCATCCCGCCAATCCCTGCCAGAAGGCGATCAAGGCGAAATAGATCGCGACCCATTTGACCAGCAGCGCATCCAGCGCGAGCCGCCACCAGTCGGGTTTGCCCTGCCACAGGATTTTCTCGCCCTCGGGAGGCATCTCGGGCAACCCTTTGATCGGTTCTGGTGGCTGGAAGTCATCGTCGTCCATAACACCCCCCTAGAACTGAGCTTCCAGCCGGTTTTCATGGGCATAGAGCTTGCCACCGCACCAATAGGCCGAGATCTTCTCCTCCTCGAGCTTGGTGACCTTGTCTGCCGCCGCGATTACCGGGATGCTGGCAAAGTGCTCGGCATACAGCGCGTGAACGCGCACATGGTCCGATTTGATTTTCACCAGTTGAATCGGCGCCAATCGCTTGCCGCCGCCGTCGGCCAGATCGACTTCAAGGTAGCGGACCAGCGCCTCGGGCACGTCGACCCACATGTCTGATACGCGTCCAACGACCTGCCCGTCATGCGAATGAACTGGAAGCCCCCGCGCGTCACGTCCGGACGAGACGATAAAATCGGCCAGACCTGCCATTGGGCGGATCTTTGGGTGGCCGTGACCATCCAATTCCGGAACGTCCTCACGCATCGCCCACGAAGCGGGGCCAACGCCGCTGGCCATCGGGTCACCGGTGGGCTCGAACGGGCTTCCCGCAGCCTGCGAAGTCTGTTCCATCGCCAGTGGTCGGTCATCGTCTTTGACGTCGTTTGGAACAGTCACCTCGCCGGCGCCAAAGGGGCGCCTGAACGTCTTGGAAAAGGGCAGCGGAAACGGCCCCTGGTTGCCCGCCCGGGTTCCGTCATCATTCTCCAACGGATACCCTTCGCGCATGTTTTCGCGCTGCAGATAGATGATCAGGCCCGCGAAAAAGAGCCAGAACAAGTAAAGTGAGACCAGTGCAAGGTCCAGGTTTCCGACAATTGCTGGGATCATGGTTTTTCTCCTTCTCCCCCTGATCAGGTCGGGAATTCGGCCAGGCCGATTTTGGTTTTGTCCGGAAAGTTAGGCGCGCGGCGTCGGACAAGCGGCGCGAGCACGATGATGGTTAGGAAAAGCAGCCCCAGCTCCACATGGTAGACAACCGAGTAGCCGGTTGCGGGGCCTGCAAAGGCTTCGCCCAGGCCGCCCGAAGCCGCAGCCTTGGCCACGATGTCCTTGAGCCCGCCGCCCACGGCAATCCCCAGTCCTGCCGCAGTTGCCTGCGCGGCACCCCAGGCACCCAGGGCAAGACCGCGACCCGCGATACCAGAGACCGGCATGGTCATCGCAGCCGTCAACGTAGCGATTGCAAACAGACCGCCGCCCAACCCGATCCCGAATGCGCCGGCAAAAAACAGCGCCGTCGCATTCATCGGTGCGGCCAGAATAACGGCGCTAAAGGCGGCAAGACCAAACAGAATCCCCCGGGTCGCAATCCAGTACGGCCCGGTGCCGTTGGACAACCACCGTGATGTCAGGACGAAACCAAGCAAGGCACCGGCGGCCCAAATCGCCGTCAGGAATGTCGTGGCCGAGACCGAGAGACCCAGGATCTCGCCGCCATAGGGTTCCAACAGCACGTCCTGCATCTGAAAGGCCATTGTTCCAATGAAGACCACCGCCAACAGGCGCCCCGCCGTGCCGCCTGCCTGCAAGTCTGCCCAGGCATCGCGGAATTTCGGGCGCGGCTTTGCACGTTCGTCGCGCGACATTGGGCGCACACGCTCCTGTTTCCACAAGGCGATCAGGTTCAACACCAAGCTCGCCAAGGCAGTGCCCTGCACCACCTGGATCAGCCGCAGCTTTGAGAAGTCGGCCAGCAATGCGCCGACAATCACCGCAGAGACCGCCATGCCAAGCAGGAACATCACATACAGCAATGCCACCACCCGGGGCCGCGTTTCGTCATCGGCCAGATCACTGGCCAGCGCCAATCCCGCCGTCTGCGTCATATGCAGCCCCAGGCCGGTCATCAGAAAGGCCGCCGCGGCCAGCGCCTCTCCCGCCCAGGCGGGCCCAACGGTCTGATCACCGGATAACACCAGAATGGCGAACGGCATCACCGCCAGACCGCCCATCTGCCAGAGCGACCCGAACCAGATGTAAGGCACCCGCTTCCAGCCGATGGCAGAGCGGTAAGTATCTGACCGAAACCCCAGCAATGCCCGGAAAGGCGCAATCAACACCGGCAGTGCGACCATCGCCGCGACGACAGATGCTCCAACGCCGAGTTCGACGATCATCACCCGGTTAAGCGTCCCCAGCAGCATCACCGTTGCCATGCCTACAGACACCTGAAACAGCGACAGGCGCAGAATCTGGTGAAGCGGGAACCCCTCGGTCCCGATATCCGCAAACGGCATGTAGCGTCGAGACAGCGTGCGTATGACTCCGCGCGGAATGATCACCGGACCAACCTCATTGCCTGGCTGATGTAAAAGCCCGACGACACGCGGGTGGAAGCAGGGAGTTGCCAGCGACGCAGCGATGAATCGCGGCAGATCAGGCGCCGCAGTTTTGCCTCGGCGACAGGCTTTATGGCGGGAGAGCGGTCACCACGTGGGAAAAGCTTGCCGGCCATGTGCATCGCGGCCAGCAACGGCGTCCGCGGCGCGACGGTAAAATGGATGCCGCTGCGGGTCCGGCGACCCAACATGACAAGGGCCGCGACGATGTCTTCGGTCTCGTAGTGGATCAAACTGTCCATGGCGACGACGTGATCGAAATCACCCAGCCGCGCATCCAGCATATCGCCGGCCCGGAACTCGATGCGATCCAACAGATCGCCCGAGATGCGTTGGCGGGCGACGTCCAGCAGACTGTTGGATATGTCCACCGCCACAACCTCGGCCCCCCGATGGGCGAGTTCGGCGGACAACTGGCCGACACCGCACCCCGCATCAAGCACGCGGAGGCCGCTGAGGTTTGCGGGCAGACTGCGCAGCAGGGCCGCGCGCGTTCTGTCGCGCCCCGCCCGGACGGTCTGGCGGATCTTGGAAACCGGCGCATCCGAGGTCAGCCGTTCCCAGGTTTTGGCCGCCGTGCGGTCAAAGTACTCCTCGAGTCTGCCGCGTGTGCAGGTGTAGCTGTCGGTCATCAATCAAACCCCAGCAGCTCAAAGATGTCGCGGTCTTCCATCGGGGCCGGCGCCAGGGGATCGGTGCCGTTCCACAGGGTCTCTGCCAGACGCAGATATTCCTTTTGGACGTGCACGATCTCCTCTTCATCAGGCATTTCGAAAACGGTGCATTTATGCAGGCGACTGCGGCGGATCGCGTCGATATCGGGCATATGCGCTATGCGACGAAACCCGACCTCGCGGCAGTATTTGTCGACCTGATCGGTGTCTTTCGAGCGGTTCGCAACACATCCCGCCAGACGAACCGCATAGTTTTTCGACTTTGCCTGCACAGCGGCGATGATCCGGTTCATGGCGTAGATTGAATCAAAGTCGTTGGCAGCGACCACAACTGCCCGGTCCGCATGTTGCAAGGGCGCCGCAAAGCCGCCGCACACGACATCGCCCAGCACGTCGAACAAGACGATGTCGGTGTCTTCCAGCAGGTGATGCGCCTTTAACAGTTTCACCGTCTGGCCGACCACATAGCCACCACAGCCGGTGCCGGCGGGCGGCCCGCCCGCCTCGACGCACATCACACCGTTATAGCCTTCGTAGACGAAATCCTCGGGACGAAGCTCTTCGGCGTGAAAATCGACCTCTTTCAACGTGTCGATGACCGTTGGGACCAGAGATTTCGTCAGGGTGAAGGTCGAGTCATGCTTGGGATCACAGCCGATCTGCAGCACGCGCTTGCCCAGTTTCGAGAACGCCGCTGACAGGTTCGACGACGTCGTCGACTTGCCAATGCCGCCCTTGCCGTACACGCTGAAAACTTTCGCGGTGTCGATTTGCGCCGTCGGGTCCATTTGCACCTGGACGGAACCTTCACCATCCTCGCCTTTCAGACGAGGTGGCGGCGCATTCCGGGTCGACGGGCGCTCTAGCCCTGCGGCCTTTCGCATCAGGTCTCTACTCTCGAAGGGGCTCATCTCTGTCTCCTTACTCGGCCGCGACTTCGGGCAGCGGTATGCCCTCCAGTCGATCCTCAAGCTCGTCACCCGCCTGGCGGATGGCGGCCAGCGTGTCTTCGTCGGGGTCCCAATAGGCGCGTTCCTGGGCCTCGATCAGCCGATTGGCCAAACGGGCAGACGCCTGTGGATTCAGGTCGCTCAGGCGGCGGCGCATTTCCGGGTCGAGCAGATAGGTCTCGGACAGGCGCTGATAGACCCAGGGGTCGACCTGCCCGGTCGTGGCGGACCAGCCGACCGAATTGGTGACATGCGCCTCGATCTGGCGAACGCCTTCGTGACCGTGGCTCAGCATGCCCTCATACCATTTCGGGTTCAGGGCCCGCGTCCGTGTTTCGAGCGCCACCTGTTCGCAAAGCGTGCGGATCTTGCCGTCACTGCGCGTCTGGTCCGAGATATAGACGGGGGCTTCCGTCCCTTTGGCCCGGCGAACCGCCCGCGCGATCCCGCCGAGCGTGTCAAAGTAGTGATCAATCGTTGTAACGCCCAACTCGACCGATTCCAGGTTCTGATAGGCCAGGTCGACACCGCCGAGGATTGCGTTCATCAGATCGGGCTGCGCCGCCGGATCGCCGCTGCGGCCGTAGGCGAAGCATTTTCGCCGCGCAAAGGTCTCGGCCAGTTCGTCCTCGTTATCCCAAACTCCCGCATCGATCAGTTGGTTGACGTTCGACCCATAGGCGCCGTCAGCGTTCGAGAAAACGCGCAGCGCCGCGGTTTCAAAGTCGATCCCATGCGCTTTCGCATGCGCCAGGGTATTGGCCCGCACATGGTTCATCCCGGTCGGTTCGTCTGCGGTAGCGGCCAACCAGGCCGCCTCGGCCAACATCCGGGTCTGCAACGGCAGCAGGTCACGGAAGATGCCGCTGAGGGTCATGACCACATCGATCCTTGGCCGCCCCAGCTCTTCCGCTGGCAGGAGCGTTGCCCCGCACAGCCGACCATACGAGTCGTATCGCGGTCGCGCACCCATCAGCGCCATGGCCTGGGCAATCGGCCCGCCTTCGGTCTTGAGATTGTCTGCCCCCCAAAGCACCAGCGCGACCGATCTGGGCAGCGCATTCCCTTCGGCCTGATGGCGCTGCAACAGACGCTCGGCCTGGCGGGCACCATCTTCCAGGGCGAATGCAGATGGCATGCGGAACGGGTCGAAGGCGTGCAGGTTGCGCCCTGTCGGCAGCGCATGCGGCGCACGGATCAGATCGGCCCCGGGCACCGGCCGGGTGAACCCGCCGCCCAACGCATGCAGCAGCGCGGGCGTTTCGGTATCAGTGCCCAGATGCCGTTGCGCGTCCGACAGGTCTTGATCCGGCAGAGCCTCGGCCATCGCCGCCAGGAAATCGGCCCGCGCGTCCTCGGAGGGCAGCCGGCCAATCACGTGCAGGCCGTGCGGGATCAGCGATTGTTCATACTCGATCAAGTCGCGCCAGAGCGCATCGATACCGGCAGCACCCGCACCCACTTCCAGGTCTAACTCGCTGGCCTGTGCGCGG
>JBCDEC010000212.1:0-8172 GCA_039179965.1 Pseudomonadota bacterium | reverse complement strand
TACATCGCGCCTCTGCCGCTCCTGTCAGGTTTTCTGATCCTCATACTTGCGGTCATGCTACGGCAGATGCCGTTTTCCAAGGATCGGATGAACTGGCTGCCATTCGCGACGGCGACCGGGCTGTTCGCGCTCTCCTATGTCGGCCTGGCGTACAGTTTTTATCCCTATGTGGTGCCTGAAAAACTGACGATCTACGAGGCCGCCGCAGCACCCGAAAGCCTGATGATCATTCTCGTGGGGGCGTGCGCCGTGGTGCCGGTGATCATCTGCTACACGATCCTTGCCTATGTCATCTTCCGGGGAAAGGCGACGACGCTGAGCTACGAGTGACCGGAGGCGTTGCAAACTGAGTTTCATCGGATCGTTGTCAAGGACGCCTCTAGGAGCTCCGGATCGTCCGCCGCAAGCCGCAGCGCCAGCATGACCAGCGTGATGGCCCCCGTCCACGCGGCCGCGATCCGCAAGGCGACCCCGACCCAGACCCATCGGTACCGTTCGCGAATCCATCGAACGATTCCGTAAAGATACAACAGCCCCAAACTGGCTCCCAGGATTGATCCGCTCATGGTGATCGCCCGATCTCTGGGCGGGCCCGGATCAGGTACGGAGATGCCCCCGATCAGGAGGCCTCCGAGCACCGAAAGCCCGGCCACGATCCACAACAAGCGCCCGGGCGCCAGGGCCGCCAGAACGCAGACACCAAAAGCCAGCGCGAAAACCACCACGTCCGGATCGGGCCACCAGTCCGGCAGAAACAGCCCGGCCATCGTCGCCAGACCAAACGCCGCCAGCAGCCAGCGGGCGACGGACTCGCCAAAACCCCCGGTCATCAGCCCCGTCCCCAGGATCAGCAAGGCCTGCGCTGGCGTGGAAAACGGATGCAGCAGTCCGATATAGAACCCTTCGATGCCGGGCAGTGGACTATGGGCGTAGGCCGGGGACGGCGCAACGATCACCGCCAGCCAGACGAGCGGCCAACGCTGCGTCACCGTCAGACAAACCCTGTCAGAAACGCCACCCCGGCCAGGGAAATCACACCGCCCGCCCCCCGGACAGCAAGGCGTCCGGTCGGCCATTTCACCGGCAGACCAAAGGCGATGCCGGCCGTATGCAGCAACCCGGTGCAGATGACAAAGCCGACCGCATAGGCAAAGGCATCGGCGGTTCCGGGCAGTTCCGTGCCATGCGCATAGCCGTGAAAAACAGCAAAGCCGCCCACGATGACGGCCGCCACCCAGAGCGGGGGCTTCACGGCAAAAACAATCATCAGCCCGAGCACCAGGGCAGACAGCGCAATGCCCGTTTCAACAGCCGGAACCGGCAGCCCGGCAATCCCGGCGACTGCGCCCAGTGCCATGACAAGGGGAAACACCACCGGCAGCGCCCAGATCGCCGGAGCCCCCAGAAACGCGCCCCAGAGACCGACGGCCACCATGGCGGCCACATGGTCCAGTCCAAGAATCGGATGTGTGAACCCGGCGATGAATCCCCCGCCATATCCATCCGTCGCATGCGCCAGCGCCGGACCCACCGGCAGAACCAGGGCAAGAGCAAGGCCCAAGGCCAGAAAAACAAAGCGATGCCGCATGATACCTCTCTCCACCCCGATGACGGATCGGCGCTTCCCGCAAGTGCCGGATCACGACATGATCACCGTCCGAATCTGTTCTCCGCGCCACCTTAGCGTGCGCGTCGCGCGCCGCGAAGGCAGATACGACCGGGCCCCGGCGAGAAACTTCAGACGGCTCCTGCCGTCCCCGTCCGGACACCGCCCATCAGGGTAATTACCCGTAAAGACGCGCCCAGCGCTCAATCAATGTCTGCTGCAGTTTCTTGGACCGGCGGTTCCAGGTTACTGATCCTTCCGGGCGCGTATCGCCGGCCGGATTCAAGCCCTGACGTCGGCTTTCGTCCGCCGTGAAGATCGCAAAGGCCAGATCCTTGCCCGAAGGCGTCGTCGCATAGCCCGACAGCGCACTCACAAAATAGAGCGTGCCCGTTTTGGCCTGCACCTTGACCGGGTGGTTGGCATTGACACCGCCATTGGCATTGCGCATCGCGAATGGTTTGAGCAACGGCTGCAATTGTCCCGTACCGCCATTATCCTGATGTACGCGCGCCATGGCGAGCGCCATCGACGCCGCACTCACACGCGATGCAACACCAAGACCGGAATGATCGACCAGCCGACCATCTGTAACACCCAGCTTCTGGCTGGCCCATCGGCTCATTTCGGTACCCGAGGCCGCCAGCGAACGGGGCCGCCCGCCGCGCGCAGAAGAGGCCGCCATGCCCACCGCCTCGGCGGTCAGGTTCGTGGAGTATTTCAGCATGTCGCGCAGGATCGAGGCCATATCCTTGCTTTGGTGTCGTACCAGCATGCGGCCTTCCGGCGCGCCCTGCCATGCGCCGCCTGGCGCTGCCCTGACACCTTTGGAGGCGGCCAGCTTGGTGAAAACCTCGGCCGCATAGGCCTCGGGTCGGCGCACCGGCAGCCACCTCGCGCCGCTGCCCCCCAAAGCCGCCCGAGCAACACTCCAGCTGTCGTGATCACCGCCATCTTGGTAGGCATAGACGGGACTGCGCCGCTCCGCGAGACTGACACGCGCCACACTGACCTCCGGGCGATACCGGCCAGAGCGCGCATCCATCGCCAGCGCATAGCCCGACCCGTTGCGCTGCCAGCCGAAATGAACACGGTTGAAATTGAGGTTGAGACCCGACACGGCGGGATTGTAACCCACATGTTCCGGCTGCCGGTCGTCGATCGCGCGCACAAACGGCAGTGCTCCGCCCCAGGGCCTCACCCGACCTTCGACCGCGTTGACGCCCGCACCCTGCAATCGCGCGGCCATCGCCGCCAGATCATCGGTGTTCAGCACGGGATCGGCTCCGCCCGCCAGAATCAGATCTCCCTTGACGACACCGCCCTCAACCGGGCCGGTCGCCACCAACCGTGTGTCAAACCGGTATCCCGCCCCCAGCGTGTCCAGGGCGTAAAGCGCCGTGATCGATTTTGCGACACTGGCCGGTGGCAGTCCACGCACCTCGTCGTAAGCTTCCAGAATCCGACCATCGCGGATGTCGACCACGGCGTAACCCACCCGGCCCGACAGGCCGGATTGTTCGATCAGTGCGCGCGCCTGCGCATTCGAGCGCGTCGACGTGCGGGCGGGCCGTGTTTGTGGTCTCAATGAACTTGACGGTGCCCCCGCACAGGCACTGGTTGCCAGGCCCGCCAGCGCGGACGACAAAAGAACCCGGCGTGAAATGCCATGTGTCATGACACGTATTTAGACAAAGCTCCGCCCGGCATACAATCCACCATAAGGTGAATTTTCCGTTGTCTGAGTCTCTGATGCCACGCGGTTCGTCGCAACCTCAGGGCGCCAGCCCGGTCCAGTCGCCCTGATCCCGAATGTCGCTGGAGGACAGCGAAGACATCGGCACATTCACAAAACACCAGCACGGTGGCGCGGTATGAGGAAGCAGCGACGCCTTCCGCGCGGGCAAGCGGGCGGCCCGGAAAACGCGCGCGGCTTTCGACATGCGCGCCGAGATTCGCTGGCCCGGACGTGCCAGCACACCCAGCGGTACGCTCCCGATGATCCGCCGCCAATCCTGCCAATGATCAAACTGCGCGAGGTTGTCGGCTCCCATCAGCCAGACGAATGACACGCGCGGCCGCACGGCCATCAGTTCCGCCAGCGTCTCGGCGGTGTAGCGTGTGCCGGCTTGGGATTCAAAATCGCTCACACGAAGACGCGGGTGTTGCGCCAGCGCCCGGCAAGCGGCCATGCGCCGTTCCAGCGGCGCCGGTCCTCGCGCCTTGAGCGGATTGCCGGGTGAAACGAGCCACCACACCTGATCCAGTCCGAAGCGGCGCAACGCCTCCCGGCTGATATGCACATGTCCGGCATGGGGCGGATCGAACGAACCGCCAAGAAGACCAATCGCCTGCCCGTCCCGGCATGGCGGCAAGACATATTGCATCGGCGCGGCATCCTCCTGCGTCACGCTTGGGATGTTTCACCGCGCTCCGCCCGCGAAGTCCAGCCTTTTCGCGCCGATCCGCGTCGCGCCAAACCAACAGACAGCGTGTCAGATGTCGCAACGGCGCTTTGGTGGTCAAATCAACACTGCCTGCAATGGCTGTTGCACCACCCATCAAAGACGGGGGTTCGCGTATCTCGTGTGGTTCGAGCTGCTGAACACCCAAAGACGGCGTGATTTCAGCGCCTTGTTCGCGACACGCGCCGTGTTGGGCCAGATGACTTTGGTCGGTGCCGATGGGCTATCGCAGGACGCGTTGCTGCTTTCGGCACCCCACGGCGGCATCCTGTCGTTCCATGCCCGGGCCACGCTCCGTTTTGGGTCGTCGGCAGCCTTGGAGCAGCGCGTATTGCTTCAGACAGCGTCAGTGATGGTGTTGCTGAGAATGTAAAGTCCGACCGCGATCAGGGCATAGGGGGCAAACCGATTCAGGCGCTCAATGATCCGGGTGGCCTTGTCGCCATACGTCATCACCAGCAATAACGCGACCATGGCAGAGAGCGACACCGCCGCGCCCAGATAGGCCAGCGCCCGCCACCCCACCGCACTGTCGGCAAAGATTGCTGACATGATCATGATCGTGTCCAGCCCGAGGCTGAAAAAGACAATCATCAACGCCCCCATCGAATTGGCCTCTCTCGTGGGGACGGCATCTGCGACGGTGCCGCCGCGCCAAAGGGTGTAAACCCCCAGCGCGATTGGAAGCAGTCCCACATACCCGACCCAGGCGCCCAGCACATCAATGGCCGCCGCTCCGATACCGGCAGCGAGCAGGATACAGATCACCTGCGTCAGGGCAAACGCGCTCACGCAGCGCCTGATTCCCACCGTGGTGCTCAAAACCAGAACGACGGCGATGTTGTCGAGATTGGTCATCGCGTGTGCGAACGCGACCGACAGAACAAACAGAATCTCAGCCATACGACACTCGCAACGGATCAAGAGGGTTACGTGGCGCCGGGCGCATCTCCCTGTTCTTGAGGGCGGCAGCGCAGCCGATGCCACAGACAGACGGAACCACGGTCACCGATCTACCGCCGGTCTGTCCAGCATCTCGGGAAGCACTTCGGCCGGATAATTCTGGTGCAGCAGATAGAGATTTTCGACCACGGGTTCGAGCGGCCGAAAGTCCGTGCCCGCCGGTGCGCGCGTCCGCAGCGCCAGCACGATATCGGACAGGACCGCGGGGTTATCCCGGAAATAAGAATGGCCCAACTGTGCGCCGCCGCCTTCAACGATGATCACGTTGACATTGTCCGCGCTCGCAAGGTCGGCCCGCTCACGTTCCGAGAGGCGCTTGGGGTCGACACCCCCCAGTCGGCTCACCCGCCCGATCACTTGTGACAGCTGCAAAGCGCCATCATCGGGATTGACGTAAATGTTGACCTGCTCGAAAGCGTCGGCAAAGCGTTCCGCCACCAGCCGCTGACGCACGACGCCGAGGTCGAGATCGGCTGCCGCAAGCACGAGGATGCCCGTTTTCAGCCGCGCCCGCGGATCCCCGCCCAGGGCCCGCGCCTCGATCAGCATTTCGCGCAGGGCCGCTGCCATGACGGCGGAACCGCGCGAATGCGCAACGATGTCAATCCGGTCCAGCTCCGGGACACCGGCCATTACCCGCATGAATTCCTTGACGTGGAAGACGGAGAACTCGCCCGATTCCACATCCCGGAAATACGCCAGTGGTCCATCGCTGCCTGCGGGCCAGGAATACAGCATCGGCAAGCTCTGACGCCCGGTGTAATGCCAGAGATTTGCAAGAGTACCGACAGCGTCATCGAATTCGTTGTTGAACCCGTGGACATACACCATGACCCGGTCGAGCCCGGTCTGCCGCAACCGTGTCGAGATTTCCCGTTGCACCCGCTTGATACTGGCATCGTAGCGCTGCTGTGCTTCCGGCGTGGCCTGCAACCGGCCACGGCCGGCCGCATAGGGCAGTGGCGTGGCCGGAAACCGCACGAATTCTTCCATGTAGACCGGGTTGAGCCGCGTGATCCCGCGTGGTTTTTCCGCGGTCGTCCGGGCCACCAGATCGTCCCAGTTCTGGAGTTCGCCGTACTCCACAAGGCTCACGCCAAAGGCCATCTGATCGCTGCGCCGCTCGCCATAGCCCGCGACAATACCCGTCGCGTCAAGCCTTGGATTGCGATCGGTCATGTACAGGATTTCGGTCCGGGTACGTCGCAACACCTCGGGCACCGCATCAGCCGGATAATCGGCGCCCGTCTCAAAGGTATACAGGTTGGGCGGCGGGGCTAGATTTGCGCTGGTATTGACGCATGCCGCAAGTGCGACAACCGCAAGCCAGGTAAATGCAGACCGGATCATCATGCGACGCCGACCGGCACGGACCGAACATCATATGCCAGAGCATCGATCATGGGCCACGTATGCTCTGGACTGGGCCAATCCACCGTTGGTCGCCGCCTACAATTCATCGATCACCGTCGTCATGTCGCCCGGGTAATCCGGTGGCAGATTGTAGAGATTGGGCGATATCCGCTGCAACGGTCGCGCGGCGGTGCCTGCGCGCGCGCCTGTCCAGAGCGCAAGGATGATATCTGACATGACAGCGGGGTTGTCGCGAAAATATGTATGCCCGAGACTGCGGTTGCCGCGCTCGACGAGAATGACGCTGACATTGCCGGATTCAGCGATTTCCTCTCGGTCCGTCTCGGTCATGTTGTTCACATTCATACCGCCGACCCGCTCCACGGCGCCGATGATGCCCGACAGAAACAGCGCGCCATCGTTGGGATTGACGTAGATGTTGATCTGCTCGAACGCGTTGCCGAACCGTTCGGCCACCAGACGCTGCTGAGCCACGCCGACATCGAGATCGGCGGCGGCAAGGATCAGGGTCCCGGTCTTGAGTTTTTCGCGCACGTTCTCGCCAGAGCCGCGCGCCTCCAGCAGCATTTCCCGCAGCGCCACCGTGGTCACTGCCGTGCCCCGTGAATGGGCAATGATGTCAATCCGCTTGAGTTCCGGAACCGAGGCCAGCACGCGCATGAACTCCTTGAGGTGAAACACCGAGAATTCGCCCGATTCACTGTCCCGGAAATACGCCAGAACGCCATCGCTGCCGGCGGGCCACGAATAGATCACCGGCAGGCTCTGCCGTCCCGTGAAATGCCAGATATTGGCCATCGTGCCGACGGCGTCGTCAAACTCATTGTTGAACCCGTGCACATAGACCGTCACCCGGTCGACACCGGTCTGCCGCAACCGCCGGGACAGGTCATTGCGCATCGCACGTGCACTGGCCTCGTAGGCGGCATTGGCCTCCGGCGTGGTCTGCAGCCGGCCGCCGCCTTCGACATAAGGCAGCGGCGTTTCGGGAAAGCGCGCGATCTCTGTCACCGCCAGCGCGTCCAGCTGGATGATGTCAGGCGGCACGTCCCCGCTGCTCAGCGCAACCAGCTCATCCCAGCTCTGCAGATCGCCGAACGCGACAAGGCTGGCGCCATAGGCCATCGCCTTGCTGCGCATGTCCCCGTATCCGGTCACCCGGCCCGTTTCCGAAACCGCCGGGTTGCGGTCGGTCACATACAGAACCTCGCTACGCACCGTCCGCCACGCGGCAGGCACTTCTTGCTCCGGATAGGCCACACCGCCCTCCAGCGTCACGAGGTTCGGCGGCTGCGCCAGCTGCGTCCGCGTCCCCCCTGCCCCGCATCCGGTCAACACAATCAGCAGCAGTGCGAAAACCACGCGAAAGGATGTCATGGGCGACGCCGGGTATCATTGGAGCCGAGGGATCTCATCTTGCCACAAGGCGTAACGCGCATCCCATGCGCTGTCCAAGAAATAAGGACAAACAGTCAGGTTCAACCAACATCCAACGAAGAATTGTAATCCGTTCGCCCTCATTGCAGGCGCGTGATGGCTTGTCTCTGACGGGAACAAGAGGTGTCGCATGTCTTTTCTGATTCCGGAACCGAGGATCGAGCTTCACAAAACCGGCTTTCGGGATGACGACCCGGGCGCGCCATGCGTCTACTGCAACGCCGTCGCTTTTCCATCCGCACCCTCCTGATTGCCCCGCCTGCGTCCCTCCGCTATCTACCCGTCTGAAACCGCCCATCCCAGAGGATACGCCAATGGCCGCCTATC
>JBCDEC010000211.1:0-8190 GCA_039179965.1 Pseudomonadota bacterium | reverse complement strand
GCGGATGTCTTTGACAAGAGCCTTTTGTCTGCGGCGCTCGCGGTTTCCAACGACGTGATCCTGTCAGGCGGCGATGCGCTGGCGCCTCAGACCGAGGCCATCTTGGCCAACACGTCGGGTGGGCGCGTCTTCTATCATGTCTACGCGCCTGACGGGGTGATCGTGGCAGGCTACGCCACGCCGCCGGTAGGCATACCAACCGCCAGTGCGACGACCAGCGGGCCCCGGTATTTTCAGGCGACCTACTTTGGACGAACCGTCAGCGGGGTCCGGTTGCAAACGCGGGCAGAGATTGATGGCTTTTCCGGCATTTTCACCAGCACCGTGTGGCAGGACACCACGGTGCGCGACACCTTTGTTGGTCAATTGGCGGGGCGGTCGCTGGCGGCCTCGGCCGCTCTGATCGCGTCAGTTGCCCTGATCGTCTGGTTCGGCGTGAACGTGGGGCTGCGCCCTCTGCTGGATCTTCAGGACGCCATCGACGCCCGGTCGAGCGATGATCTGGGACCAATCCGGCGACCCGTTCCCCGCGAGGTGCAGGGGATCGTCGGGCGCCTCAACAGCCTCTTTGAGCAGGTGACGCGCAGTATGGCGGCGCAGAATGAATTCATTTCAAACGCGGCCCATCAATTGCGCAATCCGATCGCGGCGGTTTTGGCGCTGGCCGAGGCAGTGCGGCGGGCGCCGACCTACGCCGAAGCCTTGGCCAGGTCGGACGATTTGCTGGAGGCCACGCAAAACACTGCGGATCTGACCCAGCAATTGCTGACCCTGGAGCGCGCCAAAACTCTCAGCCCGGCGGGGCTGCGCGAACGGGTCGATCTTGCGGCTGCTCTGGATCAGTGGTTGGCGGGGTTCAAAACGGCCGCCGGCCCGTCGGTCGACGTGGAGGTCTTTGCTGAGCCTGGGATTGGCGCTGTGCTGGTTGATCCCACGATGATGCGGGAGGCCATCTTGAACCTGATCGACAACGCTGTGCGCCACGGAGGTCCGGACGTCACGACCATTTCCATTTCACTCCGGTCCAAGGCGGAAAGTGTAGAGGTCGTCGTGTCGGACAATGGGCGCGGCATAGCTGCGGAGCATATCGGCATCGCAACCGAACGGTTTTCACAGATAACCCAGACCGAAGGCAGCGGGCTCGGCCTGCCCATCGTCGCCGCGATCGTGGAGGCTCATGGCGGTCAGTTCAACATCCGTCCGCGCACCCCGGGGCTCGCCGTCTCCATGACGCTTCCGATTTGAGTTCAGATGGCGCCGGACGGGTTTCCCGATTGGCCGTCGATCTCGTGCCGGGCCGGCCTTCAACCTGTCACACCAACAGGATCAGCAGCACAAACAGCCCCCAATACATCAACATGAAGTGGTTCGACTGCGCCCACTGGTGACAATACCAATAGGCGAAGTAGTTGCCGCCGATCACAAATCCGACCCAGATGGAGACAAAGAAGGCCACGGCGACAATTGCGAGGCCCTGCGCCGTTGCCGGATCCGCGATGCCAGCCGCTGCAGCCAGCAGGACCGCCGTCGCCAGCAGCAACAGGCCTGCAGCGCAGGTCTCTGCCAGCCGCATGGCCCGAAACAGAAGACCGATTATGCGGGGATCTTCGATCCTGCGATAGGCAATCAACGCAAAGTCTTCCGGGTAGTGTTCGGCCATCAGATCGAAGCGCACCACCATGGCAACGGCTTCCTCGTTGAGCTTGGGATGGCGCCAGTTGTCTGCCACCGCGACGGCCATCCAGACACCCGGACCCAGCACAAGCAATGCTTCGATCATCAGGTAAAGACGATCCATCGATCAGGCCCGAAGCGCCGGACGCATGGTGTCCAGCCCATCCTCGGGTCGGACGCTGGAGCACAGGCTCGCAAGTTTCCGGGGCTGCTCATAGGGCCATGGCGTGCCACGGTGCATCACCGCCCGTTGGTCCCAGATGAGCACGTCGCCCACGGACCAGTGATGCGCATAGACGAATTGCGGCTGTGTGCAAAAAGCGACCAACTCGTCGAGGATCACGGCGCTTTCGGTCTCATCGTAGCCATCGATCTTGAAAGCGTGGCTTGCGATGTAGAGTGCTTTGCGGCCATTGACCGGGTTGACCCAGATCGCGTTCCAGCATTGATCCTGCCACTTGTTAAACATCGGCAGAGCGGCGAGGTCTTCAGATATCTTGCGGCGGGAATGGCTGTAACGGTGCCAGATGCCGCGCCCGACGACCCTGGACCTCAGCGCTTTTGGCATGGCCGCCCAGGCGGCGCGGGTGCTGGCGAGTTCCGTGGCGCCGCCTTCGGTTGTCACGATCTTCGCGGTCAGGATGTTCACAAGCGCCGGTACAGGGAGAAACGTGCTGTCGGAATGCCACAGGAAGTTGGATTTCAGGTTGAGCGTATGCAAATCCATCGTGTCGGTGGTCGACCCGTCGGCACGGACGTTGGAGACTTCGGGGATCGCCATCGGCTCATCGGGTTTGCGCTCGTCTGCGGTGCGGTCTTCGACTGGGCCAAAGAGGGTTGCGAGGCGTAAATGAGTCTCGGGGGTCATCTCCTGTGCGGGAAAGAAAAGCGCTGAGTCCGACTCGAATAGTTGGCGGATCTCGGGGTAGAGCCGATCCGCCGTGACGTCGTTGATGTCGATGCCGGTGACCTTGACACCAAAGGCGTTGCAGAGCGGTTCTGTTCTCAGGGCGGTCATGCGGCGCTCTCCTTCCGGCCCAGGGCTTCGATGTCGTCCGGAGTCAAATGACACAGATCCTCCCAGACCGCAGATTTGCCCGGGTTGAGCAACCCTTTGGGGTCAAGTCGCTTTTTCCAGGCCAGATGGCGATAATCAATGTTCTTCAGACCGCCGCCTTCGACCTGGTAAGTGTGCGCATCGTAGACCGGGAAGCCGCCTGCCTCATAGGTCGCATCGATCTCTCGCAAGCGCGCTTCGTCCTTGAACCATATGATCGGCAGATCGAAGGCCACGATCTCTCCGCCAACGCGGGCAAATTCGTGATGCGGCCAGACGTCCACGCCAAGCCGGTCCGCCATCGCCGCCACGCGCGCGCAGTCCGAGGCATCGGGCACGCCAATTTGCTGATAGGTGGCGCTGCGGTCCGCCTTGAGAACCTGCAGGGTTGTGTGATTGTAGGCGAACTCAAACACATGCGGGAGCTTCAGGCTCTCGCGTTGCGCCTCGTCCATGGCCAGGTGTACCGTCCCACCCTGATCGGACATCAGGGTTGCGAAGCCGTCCATGTCTTCACGCGGAACAAGGGCGACCAGAATGTGCGAACCCTTGGGAATATGGCCTGCAAGCCGCGGGAAATAATCGACAATTCTGGCATCGACCGTGCAGCAAAGCTTGCGGGCGATCTCGCTGGACGAGGCCAGCGCATAACCGGCGCCATAACATGCGTGGTAGGTTTCAAACCCGCTGATGCAGCCGATCCAGTCGCGCGTCGGTACGGTGCGCAGCGTCACCTCGGTGATCGCGCCATTGAGCCCCCAGGCGTGGTGGATCTGCAGCGCGTCTTCGGCGTCAAAGACGTGTTCGACGGGGCTGGCTTCGACCGACAAGGCCTTGAGTTGCAGGATGTTGCCCGCTTCGCGCAATGCACCGTTTGCAATCGAGCCAATCCCGGCCGAGCCGCCAGCCACAAATCCTCCGATTGTTGCGATATCCTGCGTGGAGGGGAACATGGCCATTTCCCACCCTTTGGGGATCAGCGCTGCATTGATATCCGCCATCAGCGCCCCGGCTTCCACCCGTACAAAGCCTTCCCCGATATCCAGAATCCGGTTCATGGCCTTGGTCTCGACGATCAGCCCGCCTTTCAGAGGCACGGCCTGACCGTAATTACCGGTCCCGCCTCCGCGCAGGACCACGGGCACCTCTTCGCGATGCTCCACGCACAGAACGTGGGCAAGCTCTTCGCGCGTTCTTGGGCGCACGACCAGATCGCCGAAGGCATGTCGCAGTTTCTGGTTCAGGATCGGACTGTACCAGAAGAAATCCCGCGAGCGTTTCTTGACCGTCACCGGGTCGTCGATCACCTCTACAGGCGCGAGTGCGCTGGCGATGCGGCCCCAATCGTGGTCAGCCATCGGCACGATCTCCTTCTGCCAGTTGATGTACAGGCTTTCGGATCGGGCAGGCCGCGTCCAAGTTGCTGACATCGGGCCTGCCGCATGGCATGGAAACCGTGGTCCCAGCCCGATCTGCAAAGCCGCGACTACACGTCAGGGCGGCCCAATCGGGCGTTGCGATCACCGCCAGATGTTGTCGCGGTTGCGGCGCAAGATGCGCAACTGTCCTGCGCTTTCGCACTGCGAAGTCAGACACCATGGCAACGGTGCTCTCATCCGGTATGTGATGTCTCTCTAACACGCACAGCCTCATTTGCGTCTACATCGGAAGACGCACGGTGGCCCTGCCCAATCTGTGCCAGAGATCGTGCCGCAGCATTCCAAAGAGCGCACGAAAGGGCAAGGGCATTTCGAGATGTCGGGGAGGGGGAGTGCCCCCTCCCTGCTGATCCTAGGCCTTGTCCCACCACATTTCATCGATGCGGATTTCCTGCGCCACATGGACGTTGAAGCCAACAAGGTTCTCTTTGCAGTGATTGAACATGGAGCGCCAATAGGGCTGGATGATGACCCCTTCGTCGACCATGATCTGCTGAGCCTTGGCCATGAGTGCACGTCGCGCTTCGAGATCCGGCTCGCCCAGGGCTTCGGCCACAAGCGCGTCAAACGCGGCGTTCTCGAACCCGGCTTCGTTCCAGGGTTCCCCCGTGCGATAGGCAATCGCCAATGTCGTCACGCCCAGGGCGCGGTGGTTCCAGTTGGTCACCGAGAAGGGGTATTTGTTCCAGTCGTTCCAGAAGGAACTCGACGGCAATACGGTGCGCTTGACCGGGATTCCCGCGTCACGGATCTGGGCGCTGATGGCATCTGCCGTGTCACGCCAAAATCCACCGTCAAGTGAGATCAGTTCGTGCTCGTAGTCCGCCATTCCAGCCTCGGCCATCAGGGCCCCTGCCTGTTCAGGGTCATAGACCGGGCGACCGATATCGGCGAATTCGGGGTGGATCGGGCAGACATGGTGATTGTCGGCCACCTCGCCCAGGCCCGAATAGCCAAGCTCCAACACCACGCCATTGTCGACCGCCAGAGCCAGCGCCCGGCGCACGCGGGGGTCGCCATAGGGCTCTACCGTCTGACGCGGACGTGCCAGGATCGTGCCGGCCGAGACGACTTCATTCTCGCGCCACCCGTCAATGGCCCGGAACAGCGTGATGAATTCACCTTCTGTCGCATGCACCGCGTCGACCTCGTCGCTGTCGGCGGCCGCAAAGAAGGAGGACGGGTCGACGCCGAAGTCGATATACTCGATCCGGTCGAGCCAGGCACCATTGCCGGCGTTCCACCAGGTGTGGTCTTCGTTGCGCACCAATGCGCCGCTGACGCCCGGCGAATAGCCGTCAGGCAGATAGGGGCCGGTGCCCTTTGGGTTTTCCAGCATGGTGGCCGCGTCAAAGCCTTCGGGCACAATGGCCGCGGGGTATTCGCCCAAGCTTGCAATGATCGAAATGTCCGGCGCGGGCAGATTTAGCCTGACCGTCAAGTCGTCCACAACCTCGACCACGCCGGGAATTGCGCGGTTGGTGTCTGTGTCGATCATGACGCCAAACCGCGAGGCCATGGAGTTGCCTTCGAAATCGCGCTCGCAGAAGCGCTCGATATTGCGCGCCACATCCGCCGCGGTGAAAGGCGTTCCATCGTTCCACATCACGCCGGGCCGCACATTCAACGTATAGACCGTGGCGTCGTCGTTGATCTCCCAACTGTCCAGCAGTTTCGGTGTGAAAGCGCCATCGTTTTCATATTGCACGAGATATTCGAGCCATCCGCGCGTCATGTTGGCCAACATATTGAAATCATAGGTGCGCGGATCTTTCAAAGCGCGCAGTTCACCCTGGATGCGGACTGATCCACCCGGCACCGGCGTCGCTTGCGCCATGGCGGGACGCGCGTTCCCGAGCATGGCATAGGCCGTCGCGGCAGAAGCGCCAAAGGACGTGGCCAGCGCGAGAAACTCGCGCCGCGAGGGACCGTCCCCCTTGGTCCGTGCGGCTTTGGCGGATTGCTCCAGATGCTCGGGCAGCGGACGGCCCGTTCGTGTGTAAAAGGTCATTGTTTCGCTCCTGTCAGGCAATACGTGAGAAGCGTTCGCCACAAGGTCGCCAACCGATACCGGCTGCCCCTGCAGAGTGTTTTCTGTGCATACACAAAGCTCCTTCACGTGTTTCACGTGTCAGGCCCTGTTTTTGCGGTCCTGTGCCAGAGGACGCGTTATCCTGCGCCGGAAGCAGACGATCTTCAAAGACAATCAACACAGAACGCGGGACCTCAGGCGACGAGCGCCCAAGAACTAGGCGTCACCCGGACTGCTTGGGGATCGAGTTGGGCTAGGCCAAAGAGGCAGGCTGAGTTGGAACCGGCATGTCGCGGACCTGGCGTATCAGGTCAATGAAACCGAGCACCTGATGATCCGCCGTTTGCGCACCTTTTTCCGCTGTGGCGCGTGAGGCATCACCGACCGTGCCTGCGGGGTTGAGATCTGATGCGATCCAGCCGCGGCTGATTGGCCCGATGGGGGGAATGAGATCCGTCTGCGCCGCCGAGTCAAATCGTGTCGCCTGCGCCATGTCGACACATTCAGGGCGCAACGCGAGCATCAGTGAGGTCTCAACGTCGCCGCCATGAATCCCGTAGGCATGCTCATCCGCACTGTAGAGGCCTTCGGGATAGCCGAAATTGCCCCATTGGCACTTGACCGCCAGCATGCCGACCCGGACCCGCAATTCGCGGGACAGGATGGAAATGAGATCGAGATTTCCGCCGTGACTGTTCACGATTACGATCTTGCGCAGGCCCGTGCGAGCCACCGATAGCCCGATTTCGGTCCACGCGGCAAGCGCCTCGACCGCGCCCAAGGTCAAGGTGCCCTTGGACCAGATATGTTCATTGGACTTGCCGACCGCCTGGATGGGCAGGATCCACGGGTCGATGTCGCCGGGGCAGGTGGCGCGAAACCGCTCCAGCATACCTTCCATGATCATCGTATCCGTCCCAACGGGCAGATGGGGTCCGTGTTGTTCGATCGCAGCCGTGGGCAGGATCGCAATTGCGGTGGCCGGATCGATGGCGTCAAACTCGGGCGCGCGACGCTCTGCCCAGTCCAGTCGATGCGTCATTGGCTGGTTTCTCCTTTTGCCTGCTGGTCCGCTTTGTCTAGCTCAACCACGGCGCGCCAGATATGTACACGTATAGCCGACCAGCGCGGGCGATCCGTCGCTTCACCCAAGTGGAGCTACATTGCGCCACATCGGGGCGCAGGTTGATTGCGGGAGCATGCAGATGATTGACCACATCACATTCGGCGTCACCAGTTTCGACCGGTCGACGGCGTTTTACGATCAGGCCTTTGCGCCACTGGGGGTGGTGCGGTTGTTTGATGTGCCGGAGGCGGAGACCGGCGGTGCGAAGGTGACCGGGTATGGCGATGAGCGACCCTGGTTCTGGCTGGTTGAAGAGAACGCGACCAAGGGATTGATGCACATTGCGCTGCAAGCAAAATGCCGGGCGGATGTCGACGCCTTTCACGCTGCCGCGCTGCGCGCCGGGGGACAAGACAATGGCGGGCCAGGCCTTCGACCGCATTACCACGCGGAGTACTACGCGGCCTTTGTCCTCGATCCTGACGGCCACAACATCGAAGCCGTGTGTCATACGCCCTAACCACAACAGGTCAGTGCGCTGTCTGCCGTTCTGTAAATGGGAGGCCGGAGCCGGGGTCCTTTGGTCTGGCCGGGCAAACGGTTCCGCGCGGACCGAGACGCGTTCCGACCCGGTGACCAAGGCCCGGGCCGGCCCAAAGGCTCTTTCTGCCCGTTAGACCGATTTCAGCACCAACAAAGAAAGTGTGTCGCTGTGCAAGACGTACTGCTCCGTCCCAAATTCTCTCTCGAAAGGGAAAAAGCGAACGACCCCAGATCTTGACTGTATCTGCACCCCTTTTCTTGAGCTTACGAAGGAAAGTCAGTTGCTTAAGGCGGGTTCTCCTGGGTTTTCGAACATGGAAACAGACTTTGGTTCGGCGAAGCGGAATTGACGACACAGGAAACGACACCGGGCCTGATC
>JBCDEC010000210.1:0-8228 GCA_039179965.1 Pseudomonadota bacterium | reverse complement strand
TTGATCTGCACATCGAACATTGCGTCCGGGTCCAGGGACACATCGCAGGTCTCGGAAAGCCAGTTTGACAAGGCAACCTTGTTCTCGCGCTTGACCGCCTGGAACGCCTCAAGGAATGCGGGGTCGTCCGCCTTGGACGTCAATTGGCTGAGTTGTTCGAGATCGGTCTGCCAGCCGGTCCCGAGTTCGGACGTGATCAGACGGCTCAGACCGGGATTGCAGCCATTCAGCCAGCGACGCGGCGTGATTCCGTTGGTTTCATTGATGATCCGCGTGGGGTGAATGCGATGCAGATCGGCAAAGACGGTTTCTTTGACCAGTTCGCTGTGGAGCGCTGAGACGCCGTTGACCTTGTGCGCCATGATGAACGCCAGTTCGCCCATGCGCACTTCGCCATGATCCACGATGCGCGGGCTGCCCGGATGTGCACCCTGCTGCACCGCCTCGATCTCGCGAATGATCTCCAGGTGACGCGGCAGAATACGCCCCATCAGATGCTCACTCCAGCGTTCAAGCGCTTCTGGAAGCAGCGTGTGGTTGGTGTAGGCCAGGCAGGACCGCGCCACCGAAATCGCTTCGCCCATTTCCATGCGATGATCGTCGACCAGAATGCGAACCAATTCGGGGCCGGCGATAGCCGGATGGGTGTCGTTGAGCTGAATCGCGACCTGATTGGGCAGATCTCTGAGGTCGGAGGTGTCACGCAGGAAACGTCGCAACAGGTCCTGCAGCGACGCAGAGGTAAAGAAGTACTCTTGCTTGAGCCGCAATTCCTTGCCGGGATCGGTTGTGTCATCGGGATAGAGGACACGGCTGATCGTGCGGGCCAACGCCTCCGACCGGCTGGCGGCCAGAAAATCGCCGCTGTTGAAACTGGCAAGATCGAATCGCGACACCGGACGGGCAGACCAGAGCCGCAGCGTGTTGCACCAGGCCCCTTGCCACCCGATCACCGGGGTATCAAAGGCGCGGGCAAGCACGGTTTCACCGGGATGCCACACCGCGCGTCCCTCGTTGTGCTCGACATGTCCACCGAAGTGGACCGGGTAGCTCAGTTCGGGGCGCTCGAATTCCCAGGCGTGGCGTTGCGAGAGCCAGGTTTCAGCACGCTCAATCTGCTGACCGGACACGAAATCCTGCTCAAAGAGGCCGTGTTCATACCGGATCCCGTAGCCATGGGCCGGAATGCCGAGCGTGGCCAGACTGTCCATAAAACAGGCCGCGAGCCGGCCCAGGCCCCCATTTCCCAACGCGGCATCGGGTTCGTCGTGCACGATGGCGTCGTAGTCCTGGCCCAGATCTTCGAGCGCTGCCTTGGCCTTGTCGACCAGACCGAGATTGCCGGCCACGTCCTCGACCAGCCGCCCCATCAGGAACTCCATCGACAGGTAATAGACCCGCTTCTGGTGCTTGGCCCGGGCCTCTTTCAGGCTCTCGTGCCATGGCCCGATCATCTCATCGCGCAGTGCGAGAGACAGGGCCATGCGCCAATCATAGACGCTTGCGGTGTTTTGCTGTTTGCCAAGCGAATAGCGCAGCCTGTTGAGAATGGCGTCTTTCATCTGACCGGACCTCGTCCAAAATGTGAGCGCGAACATGCGACGGATATCGCGATATGGAGGAAGTTGAAAGTTGCGACTCTCTTACCCCCCAAATGTGGGCGCCTTGACTGGCAATTTAGTTCCTATCAATACGCAACGGCTTTGTCAGTTTGGGATTGGTGCCCTGCGGGGCAACAGTTGAACTGCAGCGGCCATGGCAAGCCCCCGGCCCGGCAGGTGTCCAGCCATGATGGCAAACGGCGTCTCATACCCGGCGCCCCTGTCCCATGAAGGCAACGCCCACTGGAGCGTCGGGCAGGTCTAGTCCGGTCTTACGACAGTGTCATCGGACAGCGTCATCAGAAAGGCCAGGAGGTCATCGCGATCGGCGGGGCTCAGCCCGAGCGGCCGCAGGATGGCTTCGCCGTCCGCATGCATGCGTTCAAGGTCGATCGTGTTGTAGTGATCCACAACCGCGCCAAGATCCGGCAGGCTTCCGTCGTGCATGTAAGGCGCCGTATGGGCCACACGGCGCAGCGTCGGCACGCGAAACATCCCGAAGTTGGAGTGATGGAACCGGACCGATTGCGCGGCCCATCCACCCGCTTTCGACGGATCGTCCGAATAGGCGCCGCCGAGCGTATAGGGGCTTTGCGCAAGCGCGTCCAATCCTGCAGCGCGCCCGGGGTCGACACGACCGGGTTCGACAAAATAGGGGACGCCGGCATCATGAAATTCGCCGTTGGAAAAGCGCGGGCCGGAGTGACAGAACGCGCACTTGCCGACGCCGAGGAAGATCCGAAGCCCGCGCTGTGCAGCCAGCGGGTAGGCCTCTGCCATGGCCATGTCGTTCTGCTCCAAAGCATCGCGAAACCGGTCGAAAGAGGTTCTTCCTGTAGCGAGGGTCTCAAGATAGGCCGCAAGGGCCTTGGCGATGTGCACCGCGGTCGCATCCGGGGTCTCATCGGCAACGGGTCCGAAGAGATCCTCATAGGCGCTTTTGTAGGAGCTCTCCGAAAGTGCGCGCTGCAGCGAAGCCTCCGAATGCCCGTGTTCGTCCGGATTGAGAATGGGCGTGAGGCTCTGCGCCCAGAGGTTGTCCGTGTCACCGGACCAGCCAAACCAGCGCAACCCGCTGAGGTTCCACAAGGCCTGGGTGTTGCGGTCGAGCCGATGCTGCCCGACGGCGCGGTCGAGCCCATCGGTGAAATCCCGGTTGGGATCGTGGCAGCTTGTGCAGGCCAGATCTCCGTTGCGCGACAGGACCGGGTCACCAAACAGGCTGCGGCCCAACGCGACGGCGCGCGCGTCCCCCGACACCCGGTTGCTGGGATCCAGCGCTCCGGGCGGTGGCCATGGGCCGTGGCGGAGGGTTTGCGCAATCTCTTCCGGAGTCAGAATGACCTCTGCGGACGCCATGGGTCCGCCGCCCAGCGCGAGACACAGACAAATCCCGAATACGCGCAGGGGACCCGTCATTTCACCTCGATGTTCCCGGTGTAGCGCAGGCGCTGATCGGGAATCACAGCCTCAATCTCAATTTGCCAGGCCCCGGGCATGTGAAAGACCACGTTGGATACCGAGAACGCGCCATGCGCAGATCGCACCACCCGGGGATCGTAGTTCATGCCGTGTTGATGGGCAGGCATGGTGGCATCGAATGCAAGGGCGGCCACCTTCTGATCTGAGGGCAGGCAGAGCGTGACCTCGATGTCGAAAGGGGCCGAAACCGGCGGCGCAGCGAGGCTGGCATAGGCAGCCGGAGCGTCAGGTGTATCAGCGCGCAGTTCCACGGCACCTTCAGGCACGGCGCAGGCAAGCGCCGCATTGGCAGACACAAGCACCGCCGGCAGCCACAGGCGGGTCATCTGCTGGCCAGCATCGCTTCTGCGTTTTCATAGGCGATCTGGCGGGCCACATCGTCGGGCAGATCGCTCAGCCAGTCCCGGGAAAAGTCCGCGTGACGGCCCACATAATACCAACGTTCCGGCGCAAAGGTGTCGGTGCCCACCATGAAGCGGTCCGGATAGGCCAGGAACACCGCGCGCCAGTCATCGTCAACCTGTCCTCCGCGCGCCATGTCCGAGCGAAACGCCAGATCCGACCAGAGGCGTGGATGGGCCTTGAGCGCGTTGGCGACCTCTTGCGGGCTGTCAAATCCCGAATGGGCCCAAAGCACACGCGCCTCGGGCCAGGTGTCAAAGATCTGGTCCAGTGCCTCGCGGTCGCCATGATGGTGCAGCAACAGATCTCGGTCCCGCGCCATGGAGATCATGGTCTGGATGACTTCGGTCTGAATGTCATTTCCAAAGGCATGGAATTCGCCAATGGCCTCGTAGTCGAACTGGTCCAGGCGATCCTGAAGATAGTCGATCACGCTCGGGTCATGCATCCAGGTGCCGATTTCGCCGCGACGCCGATAGGGGCGCAGGGCCGGGACAATGATGTCCGGCGCCGCAGCTTTCAAAAGCTGCGTGCCGCGGTCGTCCGAGCTGGACACCATAGCCTTCTTCACGCCGGCATCGCGCAGGATCTGGGCCACGTCTTGCGGCGGCACCAATTGCACGGCGTCGTGACTATAGTGAATGTGAGCGTCGAAGATCGGCAGGTCTTCCGCGGCCGCAATTGATCCGATCACCATGACCGACGTGGCAAAGAGCGTTGTGAGCCTGTTCATTTCGTCCTCAATTCAGGTGTCTTTCAGCGGTATTCTATCCTGCCTCGCCGGTGGGAGCACCCGGAAAGCGCCACCTCGCCGGCACATAGGCGCCAAGCTTCGGCAGGTGATATGATGCAAGTCACCGATGCCCCGGGTCAGCCCTGCCGCATCACGGGCGGCAGGCCGGCGCGCCGCTTGTGCCCGACCCCGGTCAGACCATCGGCTCTGAGCGCTGAAAAATTTGCTTTTCTTTCAGATGTTCAAAATACATATCCACACTGGCAAGCCTTGTGCTCCGGTAGGCCACGTAGCCGTCAGGTCTGATCAGATAGAGACAGGGCGTACGGGCTGCATAGGCAAGGTGCATTTGCCCCTTCGTATCCAGCAGGACCATACGAGGGTCGAAGCGACCGGCCTGCGCGGCCGTTGCCACCACGTAGGGGGTCAACCAGGCTGTGTGGCGCTTGGCCGCCGCGACAGCCGCCCCGATTTCGTCCAGCACCGCCGCATCGCCATCGCCGCAGAAAAAGAACAGCCTGTACTGGGCGTTCGTCGGAAGCTGAAACAGGCTCAGGGTCTTGCCATCGGCGACCAGACCCCCGGCGTCAGGCGCCCGGGTGCCCGGTTTGGGCTGGCCATCCGGCGCATCGTCGGATGTCAGCGTCAGGGCGCTGTCGCTGTAGTCGAGATCAACCTCCTGCAGATGGCGGTCCCCCTCGACCTGCGAGTCACCGGAGCCGAACAGACCGGTCATCATCTCGTCGCGGTCCCGAGGGGAGAGCCGTGCATATTGCTCCATCGTGTTCGTGATCTGGCGGGTGTCTTCCACCACGCCCTCGCCGATCTGGCGTCGCTCCGCCTCGTAGCTGTCCAGAATCGCCGCAGACGCCGCGCCATGTGCGACCAAGGCCAGTTTCCATGCCAGATTATGCGCGTCCTGAAGGCCGGTGTTCATACCCTGCCCCGCCAGGGGGCTGTGCACATGCGCGGCATCGCCGGCCAAAAACACCCGATCCGAGCGATAGTGCTGAGCCAGCCGGTAACTGATGCGAAAACGGCCCAGCCAATCCGGATCATGAAGCCTGAGCGGCCGGCCTGACCGTTCGCTCACGATCGCTTGCAGGTCCTGAAGCGTCGGTGCGCCATCGACATCGGCGTCCGGTGCCAGGGTGGCCATGCAAAAATGCCGTCCGCCCGGCAAACGCGTGAACAGGTAGAGTTCGCCCTGATCGTGAAAGAAGATGTGGGCCTTTTGAGGGTCCAGATCATCGTCCCCGTCGATCAACACATCGCCGAGGATGTAGGGCAAGGCATCCGGATCGCCCGGGAAGGCAACGCCAAGAAGATGGCGCACCGTGCTATGGGCCCCGTCGCAACCAATGACCCAATCATAGCGATCTGTTTCTTCACGCATGTCATCATGGCGAAGGGTTGCGGTGACATCGTCTTGGCATTGCGTCAACGCGCTCAGGACAACGCTGCGTTCGACCTCCACGCCGAACCTTTTGAGACAGGCCTCCAACGTGGCTTCTGTATGCGCCTGAGACTGCGACATTCCATAGGGAAAGGGGGAGTCCACCGGCGCATGAGGGCTGAAGCCGATGAAGTTGGTATCCCGGTAGAAGGCCAGTCCTTTCTCGGCGAACGATCCTTGCGTGACCTGTTCGTCCAGACCGAGTCCCTGGAGTATTTCCAGTGTGCGGGAATGCAGCAAATTTGCGCGAACATGCGGGTCAATTCCGGGGGATTTGTCGATGCACCGTGTCGGCACGCCCCGGCGCGCCAGTTCCAGGGCCATCATCAAGCCGGTGGTTCGTCCACCGACGACCAGTACTTTGCCCATGAGTTCCTCACCTGGTTCCTTGCGCGACAGGATCAACGGCCATGCGCCGCGCCGCGCGGATCAAAAGACACGCGTGCCGATAACTGTGCCGACAGAATAGACGCAATTGCCCCGTAAATCGAGCGCAGCAATTCCACCCGCAGACCGCCCGGGGCGATGGCCCGCGCATTGGGTGTCACGCTTGTGTTCGCGGGTTCGCAAGCCCGGTGTGGGACTGGCTGGCCCGCGCGCAACACCACCGGCAGACCGGCACGTTCGCTGGGTGGGCCGCCGGCTGGCCGGGACGAAACCGGAGGTCCCGGCGCGCTCTGTCAAACTGCCGTAACGCTCGATCCTTTGGGCGACCTCACCCGATCCGGCGCAGGTCTGACCGCCGCTGGTCAAGAGCAAACCAGGCCGGCCGAGCAGGTCAGGCCAGCGGCAGTTGCCGAGCGAAAGCGTGCGCCGTCAGACCTCATCCGCCGGAAAATCGATATGAATGTGGTTGCCGTCGCAATCCTCCACATTGACCTGCACAATCGGCAGACCGGGAACCTTGACGACATCCGTGCTTATCCCGCTGGCGTGAAGCTTGTCGACAAAGGCTGAGTATCCGTTGGCCGCCAGGGCAAAGTGTTCGATCTTCGGCTCCAGGGATGCGCATTCCGAGTCGACCTCAACGAGGTGCACCATCGGGTGATCACCATTGTAAAGCCAGGCGCCACCGAAGCCAAAATCCGGTCTGGGGCCGCTCTTCAATCCTATGTAGGTTTCATACCATTCGATCATTTCTGCCAGCCGGCTGGTCCGGACGTTCACATGATCGAGCCGCTTGATCTCCATGTCGAGCTCTCCCTTCCCTAATGCTGTGTTGATCCCAAAGATGCGCCGAGGTGATCGGACGGCCTGTGCGCAGCTTGTCGGGCGGCGCTCCTGTCCTGTGCCAATCGATCCCGAGGTGACGATAGAGATCCGCAACTTTGCCTGTTTGGCCGGAATGTTCAACGCCCAGACCTCAGGCGCGACGCAATTGGGTGCGCCGATCCGTGTCCAGACTACCCGGCGGCCATCGACCAAACGCGCCCGCGCGGCATTGGTCGCGTGTCAAAGCCGCGCGACACTTTCGGGATCGAACGTCGTTTTGTCAGCCGCACAGCCGATCCGTCACACTCGAAGAGCCGTCGCAGCGTTCAGCACGGTTCACTTTGCCGACGGATGTTGGATAGATCATGCGCATCCGCCCCCCAAGGGCTGCCTGGCATTGATGTCCGGCACATGCCTGACTTGTGCGATCCACATTGCCCTGCGCACCTGTCTCGACTTCGACCCACTTTGGTTCAAGGCCCTGCGATCAAGACATTCAGCAGTTCCGCCCCGGGCGGAGAACAGGCCATATTGCTATTCGCGGTGTCAATCACAGTCGCGGGAAACGCGCCGCGCCATGACCGGAGCAACACGAGCCCGGTCCAAGAAATCCAGCTCTTCGCCACCAGGCAACGACCGGCAAAGATCCCTAGAACAAATCCAAAAGGCTGTAGTCTTCTACAAACACAGATCCGTCCTGATCCCGACCACCGCCAAGCCGATCTCGCTCCCAGGTTTCACTGAAGTCCACCACTCGGCCTTCGACAATCAGCTCTCGCCTAACGACTTCGTCAGTCCGACTTTTGCCGAATTCGAAGTCAAATCCGTCTGTGCCTATGACCAAGGTTTGTGAAAGAAAACCGTCGTCCACAACCCTTTGTGCCACAAAAAGTAGATTGTCAGACTGAAACGCTATTCCAAAAGCACGTGCATCATCTGGCATGAGGCTTCCTCCCTAAAACAACTGAACACTCAACACGACTTAACGCCGACATGCGCCGCCGCGTTCTAGCCCTACGAAAAACACAGGTTTTTGTCGAGTTTTAAAAGGCAAGTGACGCTGCCGTCAGGCCAGCCAGCTTGACGGAACCTGATCACCGAACCGGGCATGGCAGACGTCGTACTGCCGGCAGAGAGTTTGCGGGAAAAGCGCCGCGCCATGACCGGAGCAACACGAGCCCGGTCCAAGAAATCCGGCTCTTCGCCACCAGGCAACGACCGGCAAAGATCCCTAGAACAAATCCAAAAGGCTGTAGTCTTCTACAAACACAGATCCGTCCTGATCCCGATCACCGCCAAGCCGATCTCGCTCCCAGGTTTCATTGAAGTCCACCACTCGGCC
>JBCDEC010000209.1:0-8238 GCA_039179965.1 Pseudomonadota bacterium | reverse complement strand
TCGAGGTTGTCTGACTGGTCTCACCCGGTCGACAAATGCGTTCTGACGCGGTTATGGCCCCGTTTGCGCGCGCCGGGTTTGGCGAATGTTCTGATCATGGGCGTCGTCTCGACCCGTTCATGGACATTCACAATAATCCATACCGCGTCAGAACGCATTTGTCGACCGGGTGAGACCAGTCAGACAACCTCGAAACGGATTAGGGTTTACCGGTCCATCAACTCGCCACTGGCGAGATGGCGCATTGACCCGTGGTCAGCCGGATACCCCCGGTGGATAAACGCACAGCACGGTTGGTGGCGACCATGTAGGAAGCCAGCCGCGTCGTTTGTTCCCGGCTCAAGCCGGTCTGCAACTCGACAGGCAGGTAATCGGCCTCCGTGACAAGCTGGCAGCCGACCGTTGTCACGGCGCTCTCGAAACGTGCGACATCGCCGGGATCAGTGCCCTCAGGTGGCAGAGCACACCCGGATACCATGAGCGCCGCACTCGCCAGAATGCCCTTCAGTTTGGCCGTCATGCCCGCTCCTTAACACCGCCCACCGATCCGCTCGACAACGGATCTGGTTCAAAGTCCCGGCAAACCCAAAGGTTTGCTTGCAATGGCCAGATGTCTATCCCGCGCGCCAGGAAAAGGTGAAGCCCCTTGATCAAAGCTTCTTGAAACTATGGCCTTTGTGCATCCCTCAAGTCTCTGAAAAGCCGACGTTGCGCGATTTCATTTTCTGCCCACATGGCGCAGGGAGCGTTTGTTCTCGAAGGGTTCTCACGCGCATACAAGATTGAAACGACAGGCGATCACCCTGCATTCCAGCGCGGCGGTCGCTTTTCGAAAAATGCAGACACGCCTTCTCGCGCCTCATCGCCTTCCCAGCAATGGACCAGAGCGTCGATGGAATGCTCGATCGTCGATTCATCGATTTTCTGGCCAAAGCTGCGCAACAGCCGCTTGGCGTGTGTCACCGCCCCGGGCGCGCATTCCAGATAAGGATCCACCTCGCGCGCGACGGCCTCGTCCAGCGCGAACTCGGGCACAGCGGCGGACAAAAGGCCCAGACGCACAGCCTCCGCCGCGTCAAATCGGCGTCCTGACATGAAAACGCGGCGCGCGCGGGCTTCTCCGAGACGTGCCGCAACATAGGGTCCGATCGTGGCCGGGATCAGACCCAGCCGGGTTTCGCTCAGCACGAACAGAGCCCCGTTGCACCCGATCGCGGCATCGCACACGCTGACCAGCCCCAAGCCTCCCCCAAAGGCGTTGCCCTGCACGCGGGCGATCAGCGGTTTCGGGAGCGTATTGAGCGCCTGGAGCATATAGGCAAGTTTGCTCGCCTCGGTCCGGCGCATCTCTGGCGTGGCCTCGAACTGGGCGCGCATCCAGTCCAGATCGCCTCCGGCGCAAAAGCTTTCACCGTCAGCGGCCAACACCACGACCCGCACTGTGTCGTCGCTTGCCAGTTCTTCCGCGGCCGCATGAAGGTCCGCGATCATCTGCGACGAAAGTGCGTTGTGCTTTTCCGGTCGCGCAAGCGTCAGCGTGGTCACGCCGCGTCCGTCTCTCTCAAGTTTCAATGTTTCAAACATCACCCAACTCCTTTCCAGCCGTTCGCAACCAATCGCCATAGAGCCAGACCATCCGGTCCACGAACCAGAGTTTTGGCACCATGGCCAGAACCGTACCAAAAATCGTCCAGACCGGATCGGTCCAGATCAATCCACACGCCAGAACAATCAGACCCGGCAGCGAGGCCCAGGCCAACCCGTCCGCCCAGAGCCGATGGTGACGGGCGATCTCATCACGGCGATCTATGAAGACGCGTTCGCCCATAACGCCGCGCGCGGCCCAGCTGTCCAGCCGAACTGGGGGCGCAAAGAGACGCGGGTTCAGCCATATCCAGAAACAAGCCAGGATCATGGCCACAACTGCCCACCAGCCGATCCAGACATGCGACCAGATCGCGAGAACCAGCAGGGGCAAGGCCAGAAATCGTGTGAAGACAGACCATGGATTGGCGTGCCGCCGCCAGATTTCGGCGTCCATGCCCATCAGCCTTTCGGCCAAATGATAAACAGACCTCATACGTTGTCCTGCCGGTCGCTTTTGCCGCGCATGGCACGCGCCATCTCCGCCGCGCGATCCAGAACATCGCGATCTAGACCCGTCTCATAACCCAGCGCCAGAAGCCTGTCGTGAATCGCTTCGGTCGCGACATTTCCAGCCGCACCGGGCGCGTAGGGACACCCGCCAAGCCCCCCGACCGCGGCATCAAAGACCCGCAACCCATGGTCCAATGACACCTCGACTGCCTCAAGGGCGCGACCGGCAGTGTCGTGGTAATGCCCGGCCAGAGTCGCAGGTGGTACCTCCTGGGTGACAGTCGACAAAAGCGTATCGATGTCCTCGGGTCTGGCCCGCCCCAGCGTCTCTCCCAGAGAAATCTCGTGACATCCCATCGCCGCAAGCTTGCCCGTCACGCGTGCCACCGCGCCCGGGTCAATTTTGCCATCGTAAGGACATTCGACGACGCAGGACACATAACCGCGCAAAGGCAGCTCAAGGGCGCGCGCCGCCTTGGCGATCGGCGCAAAACGGGCGAGGCTTTCTTCGATGGATGCATTGATGTTGGCGCGGGAAAAGCCTTCTGACGCCGATCCGAAAATGGCCACCTCATCCGCGCCCGCCGCATGCGCCGCGTCCAGACCCCGCAAGTTGGGACAGAGCGCGGTGTAGGCCACGCCCGGGACACGCCTGATCCGGGCCATAACCTCTGCCGAGCCAGCCATTTGCGGGACCCATTTCGGAGACACGAAGCTTGCGACCTCGATCCGTGCAAAGCCCGCTTTACTAAGACAATCAATCAGCGCGACCTTGTCGACAACGGGGATCTCGCGCGGTTCGTTCTGCAAGCCGTCGCGCGGGCCTACCTCATAGATCTCGACCCGTTCAGACATCGGCTCGATCCGCGTGCGAGGTCATTCATCCACCTCCTCCAGCCGGATGAGCGCCGCCCCGGCCTCGACCTGTGCTCCGGCCGCCGTCAAAACCTCGGCGACAACCCCGTCGCGCGGCGCGGTCATTTGATGCTCCATCTTCATGGCCTCCAACACCGCCAACCGGTCACCCGCCGCCACGGCCTGTCCCGTCTCTACATAAACTGTCTTGACCAGACCCGGCATCGGGGCGTCGATAACGGAACGATCCTGCGCCTCTGCGCCGTGTCTGTCCAGCGGATCGACCAGTTCTAAAACCTGCGGCGTAGACCCAAAAAGCGTGACCTGCCGCCCCGAGACAAACCAGGCAGGCACCTCTGCGCTCTCAATCTGCCAACGTCCCGCGCGGTGCACCACGTCGACATATTCGCCCTGCACGTTCACCCGGTGATGTTCCGGGCCCAAAACCTCAACGCTTACGGCACATTCCACTACGCCAAGGCGTAACGTCTCGCGGCGCAGCAGCGGCCCCCAGAGCGCAAAGCCCCGCAACCAATCCCCCCGCTCCAGCAACCCCAATCCGGCAAGGGCGGCGATGGCCCAATCGCGGGCCGAAGGCGCAGGCACCGCCACGAAAACCTCCAGATCGCGCGCGATCAGCCCGGTATCGACAGTGCCGTTTGCAAAGCCCTCATGCCGCGTCAGTGCGCGCAGAAAGGACAGGTTGGTGACCGTCCCCGCAATCTCGGTGGCCTCAAGTGCCGATGTCAGCCGCCGCAGCGCCATGGGGCGCGTGGTCCCGTGTGTGACAATCTTGGCAATCATCGGATCGTAATAGGGCGAGATAGTATCACCCGAACGCACGCCCGAATCCGCGCGCGCACCGTCGGGAAAACGCAAATGGCTGAGCGTGCCGGTCGCGGGCAAAAACCCCGCAGCGACGTCCTCGGCGTAAAGCCGCGCTTCGAACGCGTGCCCGCTGATCGCGATCTCATCCTGCGCCAGGGGCAGGCTCTCTCCGGCGGCGACGCGCAGCTGCCACTCCACGAGGTCGATCCCGGTGATCGCCTCGGTTACCGGATGCTCGACTTGCAACCGCGTATTCATCTCCATGAACCAGAATCCGTCGGGACGCAGCGGACCGGACCCGTCGACAATGAATTCCACCGTACCCGCGCCGGAATAGCCAATGGCCTTTGCGGCGTGCACCGCCGCCGCGCCCATGATTGACCGGACCTCTGCTGTCATCCCCGGCGCGGGGGCTTCTTCGATCACCTTCTGATGCCGCCGCTGAAGCGAACAGTCACGTTCGTAGAGATGGATCGCATCCTCGCCGTCGCCAAAGACCTGCATCTCGATATGGCGGGGCTGTGCGATGAACTTCTCGATCAGAACAGCGGGATTACCGAAAGCCGCCTCCGCCTCGCTCCGCGCGGCGTCCAGAGCCGGGAGGAACGCGTCGGCGGCTTCGACAAGCCGCATGCCCTTGCCACCGCCGCCTGCCACCGCCTTGATCAGCACCGGGTAACCGATCGCCGACGCCTCTTCGGCCAACAATCCCGGAGTCTGATCCGCGCCGTGATACCCAGGTACGACCGGCACGCCCGCCTGCTCCATCAGCGCTTTGGCGGCATCCTTGAGTCCCATCGCCCGGATTGCCTGAGCAGGCGGTCCGATAAAGGTCAGTCCAGCCGCCTCCACCTCGTCGACGAATTCTGGGTTCTCAGACAGAAAACCATAGCCCGGATGAATGGCCTGCGCCCCTGCTTCAAGCGCTGCGGCGATGATGCGATCACCGCACAGATAGCTCTCCGCCGCGGGGGCCGGACCAATCGCCACCGCTGTATCCGCCATCGCCACATGCAGCGCATCGGCGTCTGCCTCGGAGTAGACCGCGACACATTTGATCCCCATACGCCGCGCGGTGCGTATCACCCGCACGGCGATCTCTCCGCGATTGGCGATCAGGATCCGCTCAAACATGGCCGGCCCTCTTCCCTTGCTCCGAGACAGCGGCGCGAAGACATTCTTCGGTTTGCGCATCGAATGCGACGAGAAAAGCGCTCATCTCAACCGCATCCGCCATCGCCCGAACAGCAATCCGCGCGGCCAGTTTCGACGGGAAACCATAGATACCAGTCGAAATGGCCGGAAAGGCAATGCTCCTGCAGGCCAGAGCACGCGCCACCTCAAGCGAGCGCAGATAGCAGGAGCGAAGCAGATCCGGCTCGCCCGCATCGCCACCGCGCCAGACAGGGCCGACCGTGTGGATCACATAACGGGCCTTTAGATTGTAGCCTTTTGTCGGCTTGGCATCCCCGGTCTCGCACCCCCCCAGAGTTCTGCATTCCGCCAACAGCTCCGGTCCCGCCGCGCGGTGAATTGCCCCGTCCACGCCGCCGCCACCCAGCAAGGACCGGTTGGCCGCATTCACGATGCTGTCCACCTTCATGTCGGTGATGTCGCCGCGCACGATCTCAGCCATTGCTCACCACCACGCTCCTGACGCGCCGTCTCCCAAATGCTGGCTGACATAGGCCGGCAGTGGCCACGCCTCGTAATCCATTCCTGTCAGGCGCCCCGGCGGTTGTCCACGATAGGCATGGCGATAGAGCTCCATATGCAACCGGATCTCGGCATTCATCAGCGCGGTGTCCACCTTGTCCTTGGTATCCGCGATGCCTTCTTCAAGCTTTCGGGCATCCGACTTTTCCGCCAGCCATGCCGCGGGCAGCACCTGGCCGAGCACCAGTTTTCCAGCCGACAAGGCAACCAGCAACACCACGTTTGATACAAACCCAGACACCGATCCCGCCTCGCTGACCAGCGATCCCAGATAGCCGAACCACCCCTTGGGCTTGTCTTGTTCCGCGGCCAGCTGCGTCCGGGCAATATCAAACTCGCGGCTGAAGCTTTCGCGCATCTGCCTTGCGAAGTGACGGCGGTCGAAATCCTGCCGTCCCGCCCAGATCTGCATTTTCGGACGCACAAACAAACCATGACGCGACTGCTCGACGAATTGTTCGAAATCGAAGATGAAGAAATAGTCTTCGGGGTCGGTCGAGTTATGAATGACATAGACCGGCATCTCGACTTCACGACCCAACTTGGGCAGCGACGGCAGGCTCACCTGTCCCAACCGGTCGCGCAATGCACCGGCCAGCCCGTCGAGCCGCGAATTGGCGCGTTTCTTGTCGGCGGCCATTACACGTCCCGCCGATCGCACCGGAGCACGCAAGTGCAGCGCTGCCCGACCGACGTCAAACCGACGCGATACCGACGCAAGGCCGGCAGGACGAATTCACATCCGAAAGAGGCCAAACCTGGTCTCCTCAATGGGCGCGCAATGCACTGTGCTGAGTGATAACGACAGGACCTCGCGGGATCGACGTGGGTCTATGATACCGTCATCCCAAAGCCGCGCCGTGGCATAGAGCGGATGCGACTGCCGCTCGAACATCTCAATCGTGGGTCGTTTGAACGCGGCCTCTTCCTCGGCGGACCATGTTCCTCCCTTGCGCTCGATCGCGTCCCGTTTGACGGTGGCCAAGACCCCAGCGGCCTGTGCGCCTCCCATCACGGAAATACGGCTGTTGGGCCAGGTCCAAAGAAAGCGTGGTTGATAGGCCCGGCCGGCCATGCCGTAGTTTCCGGCACCAAAGGAGCCACCCACCAGCAAAGTGATCTTGGGAACCGATGTCGTCGCGACAGCCGTCACCATTTTGGCGCCATGCCGGGCAATTCCTTCGTTCTCGTATTTCCGGCCAACCATGAAACCAGTGATATTCTGAAGGAAAACCAGCGGGATACGTCTCTGGCTACATAGTTCAATGAAATGCGTGCCCTTCTGTGCCGCCTCGGAAAAAAGCACGCCGTTATTGGCAATGATCCCCACCGGCCAACCATCGACATGGGCAAACCCAGTCACCAGCGTTTCACCAAAACGCGCCTTGAATTCATCGAAACGCGAGCCGTCCACAATTCGGGCAATCACCTCCCGGATATCATAGGGCGTCCGCAGATCGGCGGGGACAATCCCCAGAATCTCTTCAGGATCATAGAAAGGCAATTCGGGATGTATGCGTTCGGATCGATGCAAACCAGATGCCAGGTTGCCCACTGCGCGTCTGGCCAACGCCAGCGCATGGGCGTCATCCTCAGCGAGGTAATCCGCCACACCGGATAAGCGGGTATGGACATTTCCACCTCCCAGATCCTCAGCTGTGACCTCTTCGCCGGTCGCCGCCTTTACCAGAGGTGGCCCGGCCAGAAAGATCGTTCCCTGATTTTTAACGATGATCGTGACATCGGACATCGCCGGGACGTAGGCCCCGCCCGCCGTGCAGGACCCCATGACAACGGCGATCTGCGCGATACCTTTCGCGCTCATCCGTGCCTGATTGTAGAAGATGCGGCCGAAATGATCTCTGTCCGGGAAAACCTCGTCCTGATTGGGCAGGTTAGCGCCGCCGCTATCGACCAGATAAAGGCATGGCAGGTGGTTTTCCTCGGCGATCTCTTGCGCGCGCAGGTGTTTTTTGACCGTCATGGGGTAATACGTGCCACCCTTTACAGTGGCGTCGTTGCACACGACCATGCACCACCGTCCCGTGACTTGACCGATGCCGCCGATCACCCCGGCAGCGGGTGCAGCGCCGTCATAGAGCGCGTGGGCCGCCAATGCGCCCACCTCCAGGAACGGCGATCCCGGATCAAGCAGCGCTGCGACACGATCGCGTGGCAGCATCTTGCCGCGCGAATGATGCCGTTCACGCGCCGCCACTCCACCGCCACTTCGCGCAGCCTGTGCCACCTCATCCACGTCGGAAAGCGTCTTAAGGTGAGCAGCGCGGTTTTGCTGATAACTCTCAGATCCGGAATGAACGCGCGTTTCCAGTTTCATCTGGGTTGCCCCGCATACGCGACCGATTTGCAACACTTTAGAATTTCGCGGCCTTGTTGATGTAAATCAACGATTTGTGACACTTTCTGGAGTGCTGTGCGGGCAGCAACAAAACCAAAGGTGCCATTATGAGACACATCGCAATTCTTATGTCCACAGCCGCTTTGTGCGCAATCGCCGGAGCGGCAGGCGCCCAGTCTCAAGGTGACTGGAAACTCGGCCTCGGTGTGGCGTCCGTCTCGCCGAACGGTGGGTCTTCGCAGACAACTCGAGGTTCCGTCGATGTCGATCCCAACGTGCGTCCAATCGTGACAGCGGAGTACTTCATTGCGGATAACATCGGGATCGAGTTGCTGGCGTCCTGGCCCTTTGAACACGACATAAACCTTGCCAATGTTGGTAAG
>JBCDEC010000208.1:0-8325 GCA_039179965.1 Pseudomonadota bacterium | reverse complement strand
GGAAACCGACAAGGTCTCGGTCGAAGTGCCGAGCCCGGCCGCCGGTGTTCTTGCTGAAATCACCGCACCCGAAGGCGCGACAGTCGATGCCTCCGCCAAACTCGGCGTGATCTCCGGCTCCGGCGCAGCCCCAGCCGCCGCGCCACCGCCAGCCGCTGCCGCATCCGTACCGGATCAGGCGGCGCGCGCGGACATAGAAAACGCTCCGTCGGCCAACAAGGCCATGGCGGAGGCCGGCCTCTCGACCAGCCAGGTTCCCGGATCGGGCCGCGATGGGCGCATCATGAAAGAGGATGTGCAAAAGGCCGTGGCCGCTGCGGCTGCTGCCCCGCCGCCTGCGGCGAGCGCGCCCGCCCCGCGTGCCCCTGTCCCGGCAGAAGACGCGTCCCGCGAGGAACGGGTGAAAATGACGCGCCTGCGCCAGACCATCGCCCGGCGCCTCAAAGACGCACAAAACGCCGCCGCCATTCTGACCACGTATAACGAAGTGGACATGAGCGAGGTCATGGCGCTTCGCACCCAATACAAGGCGGAGTTCGAAAAGAAACACGGCGTGCGCCTGGGCTTCATGTCCTTCTTCACCAAAGCCTGCTGCCATGCGCTGAAAGAGGTGCCGGAGGTCAATGCAGAAATCGACGGCACCGACATCGTCTACAAGAACTTCGTGCATATGGGCGTGGCTGCGGGCACACCCCAAGGCCTCGTTGTGCCGGTTATCCGCGACGCCGATGCGATGTCCTTCGCGGCCATCGAAAAAGCCATCGCCGAAAAGGGCAAGCGCGCGCGCGACGGCAAACTCTCCATGGCGGAAATGCAGGGCGGCACATTCACCATCTCCAACGGCGGCGTCTATGGCTCGCTCATGTCCTCGCCAATCCTCAACCCGCCGCAATCGGGTATTCTTGGCATGCACAAAATCCAGGACCGTCCGATGGTCATCGGCGGAGAGATCAAGATCCGCCCGATGATGTATCTGGCCCTGTCCTATGATCATCGGATCGTCGATGGCAAAGGCGCCGTTACCTTTCTGGTGCGTGTGAAAGAGGCCCTCGAAGACCCACGCCGTTTGCTGATGGATCTGTAGCCATCGCCACCCCGCTGCTTCTTTCTTTTCGAAAATACCCGGGGGTGAATGGGCCAAGGCCCAGAGGGGGCAACGCCCCCTGCCCCGCCAACCAAAAGGACCCACCACATGGCACAATACGATGTCATCGTCATCGGCGCCGGCCCGGGCGGCTATGTCTGCGCCATTCGTTGCGCGCAATTGGGGCTCAAGACCGCCGTGGTCGAAGGCCGGGACACGTTGGGCGGCACCTGTCTGAACGTCGGCTGTATCCCGTCCAAGGCTTTGCTGCATGCCACGCATGAGTTGCACGAAGCCGAACACAACTTCGCCACCATGGGTCTGAAGGTCGACAAGCCCGAAATCGACTGGGCGCAGATGCTGACCTACAAACAGAATGTGGTGGACGGCAACACCAGTGGAATCGAGTTTCTTTTCAAAAAGAACAAGATCGACTGGCTGAAGGGGTGGGGATCGATCCCTGCGCCGGGCAAGGTGACGGTCGGCGAAGACACCCATGAGGCCAAGTCGATCGTCATCGCCACCGGCTCGGAGGCGGCCAGCCTGCCGGGAGTTGAGGTTGACGAAGAGATTGTCGTCACCTCTACCGGTGCCCTGTCGCTGAGCAAGATGCCACAAAAAATGGTGGTGATTGGCGCGGGTGTCATTGGTCTCGAACTTGGCTCTGTCTACAAACGCCTCGGCGCCGAGGTCACCGTGATCGAATTCCTCGATGTGATCACGCCCGGCATGGACGGTGAAGTGCAGCGGCAGTTCCAGAAGCTCCTCAAAAAGCAGGGGCTCAAGTTTGTCATGGGCGCGGCCGTGCAAAAGGCAGAGGTGAATGAGGGCACAGCCACGGTGACGTACCAGTTACGCAAGGACGACAGCCTGCATGAGATCGATGCGGATGTGGTGCTGCTCTCGACCGGACGCAAACCCTACACCGACGGATTGGGCCTTGAGTCTCTGGGTCTGGCGCTCAGCCCCAGAGGTCAGATCGAGGTCGACGCGCATTGGCAGACCTCCGTCCCCGGGGTCTATGCCATCGGAGATTGCATTGCCGGACCGATGCTCGCGCACAAGGCCGAGGACGAAGGCATGGCCGTGGCCGAGGTCTGTGCCGGCAAACATGGCCATGTGAATTACGATGTCATTCCAGGTGTGATTTATACACATCCCGAAGTGGCCAATGTCGGCGCAACCGAGGAAAGCCTGAAAGAGGCAGGACGGGCCTACAAGGTGGGCAAGTTCTCCTTCATGGGCAATGCGCGCGCCAAGACCGTGTTTGCCGCGGACGGGTTCGTCAAGATCCTGGCGGATTCGGAGACTGACCGTATTCTGGGCGCCCATATCATCGGTCCGGCGGCTGGCGATCTGATCCACGAGGTTTGCGTGGCTATGGAATTCGGCGCCGCCGCACAGGATCTCGCGCTGACCTGCCACGCCCATCCGACCTATTCGGAGGCGGTCCGGGAAGCTGCGCTGGCCTGTGGGGACGGACCGATCCACAGTTGATCTGCGACTGGCTGTCGGCTGGGCTGGCTGGGTGCCTGGGCGCGCCCATGCCCGGCGGCGCGCGCCGGCGGTCAGGCTCGCGCCGGGTATTTGTAAAAAGAAAGAAGCCGCAGGACGCGCAATTGGGGCCATCGGGTCCGCAAAACGCGCGGTGTTACCACATGGTTTTGGCCGCCCGGGCGGGCCAGGTGCGGTCATAGGCATCGCCGCCTTCCTCGCCCGATGTGGCCTCTGCCAGCAGGGCCCCGACGCTCGGCAGATCCGCGCTTTCGTCCTGACCGCTCCAGGTCTTGGCCCGGATCAGGGCCCGGGCGCATTGGCTGTATATCTCGGCGATCTCGATCACGATGACCGTGGCCGGCTGTTTGCCGTTTCGGTCGAACCCTGCGCGCAGGTGTGGATCGGCGGTCAGGCGGGCCTGACCGTTCAACCGGATAACGTTATTGGATCCCGGCACGAAGAACATCAGCGACACGCGCCCGTCGCGCAGGATGTTGCGCAGGCTGTCGAGCCGGTTGTTGCCGCGCCAGTCGGGCAGCGCGAGTGTCCTGTCATCGAGTTCCTGCACCACCGGTCCGTCATCGCCCCGGGGGCTGCCATCGGTGCCCTCCGGCCCGACCGTGCTGAGGACGCAGAACCGGGATGACATGATCCATTTGCGGTAGAGCGGAGTCATGCGACGCACCACCTTGCGCGTGGCCGGTGCGCCGGGGGTGCCGTAGAGCGCTTCCAGCGCTGCAATATCCTCAATCACGTCCATGCGGATCAAACCCTGCTTCTGCCATCAATGCGTTGCTGGCGGTTTCCACGCGCTCTTCGAGCTCTGCCATGAAGGCGTCGATCTTCATGCCTGTCGGGATGCGCGGCAGAATCTCCACCACCGCGGTGCCAGGGGTTTTGGCGATGCCGCGACGTGGCCAGAAAAGGGCAACATTGGTGGCGGTCGGGACGCAGTCCTGCGCGAATTGGGTATAAAGCGCCCCGGCGCCGGCCTTGTACGGCTTGTGATCGCCGGGCGCCACGCGGGTGCCTTGCGGATAGATCACCAACTGCCCCGGATCGGCCCGCCCGGCGGCGACATCGTCGATCATCTGCGCAATCGCCGCGCCGCGTTTGCCGCGATCGACCGGCACACAGCCCAGGCGCTTGGCATAGACGCCAATGATCGGGGTCCAGAGCAATTCACGCTTCATTATGAACTTCGGACGCGGCAGGGCTTCGAACAGGATGAGAATGTCGAGGAATGACTGATGTTTGGCCGCGATCAGCACCTCGTCCCGGGGCACCTCTCCGCGCAGCTCGACCCGAATCCCGACCATCCAGCGCGCCGTCCAGAACACCCAGTGACAATACAGGCGGCAAGCCTTGCGGGCACCCTCGGGCGAGACAAACGCGTAAGGCGCAAACACTATGCCCAAGACCAGCATCGCCAGATACATCTGCACGACGAAGAGCACGGAGATCCCCCAGCGGATCACGCCAGAGACCTCAAGGTGCGCCGGGCCGCGACTCCGGTGGCCAGGAAGGCAACAGTGGCGGCCAGAGCGGGAATGCCCAGCGGCCAGAGCCAGCCAAGGCCCGAAAAGCCCAGACCTGTGAGAAACCCGCCCTCGTCGGACACCTGCGGCAGGAACAGGATCCCGAGAACACCGCATATCATGCCCACGGTGGCGCCGATCAGCCCGCGAAAGGTGAACCGGCGCACAAAGGCGCGGGCAATATAGGCGTCGCGGGCGCCGACCAGACGCAAGACCTCGATCACCTGTCGGTTGGCGGCCAGGGCGGCGTTGGCCGCCAGCGTGATCATGGCGGCCATTGCTCCTCCGATCAGACCGATGGAGATCCAGCCCAGCAGGCGCAAACGATCCGCCGCGACCACCAGCGGCCGGCGCCAACGGGTGTGATCATCCAGAACCGCCCCGGGCACTTCGGCTGCCAGACGCAGGCGTATACCGGCCGCGTCAAAGCCGTCTTCCGTTTCGATCACCTCGATCAGGCGGGGAATCGGCAGATCTTCGATCGGCAGGTCCGGCCCGAACCAGGGCAGCAGAAGGGCCGCCTGCTCTGCGTCGGTATAGGCCCGTGCTGCCGCGACGCCCGGGGTCTGCTGCAACAGGCGCAGGGTGCGTTCTGTCTGCGCGGCCATCTGATCGGCGGGGGCCGAGATTCGCACTGTCGCGCTGCGGGCCAGTTCCTCGGACCAGCGCGTTGCCAGACGCCCCGACGCCATGGACAGCGCCAGTGCAAAAACCGCCAGAAAGGCCATGGCACCCGAGGCAAAGAGCGTCAGACGGGCGGTAAATCCGGTGGGTGGCACCACGCGCTCGGCCTGACCATCGCCGGTGAACATCGCCGCTACGTCGCGCAGGCTCACAGGTCCGCCCCCGCTGTATGCAGGCGCCGGTTTGAAATGCGCAGGACCCGGGCCTGAACCTGCGATTTCGCCGCCCGGATCAAGGCCAGATCATGAGTGGCCATCACGATTGTTTTTCCCATCCGGTTGAGTTCGACGAGCAGTTGCAAAAGCCGCTGGGACATATCCCAGTCGACGTTCCCGGTCGGCTCGTCCGCCACCACCACATCCGGCGACATGATCAGGGCGCGTGCAAGCGCCGCGCGCTGGCGTTCGCCCCCGGACAGTTCCGGTGGCAAGGCGGCGGCGCGATCTGAAAGACCGACCCAGGCCATCAGCTCTTGCAGGTTGTCGGTCTCGGATCCCGCGTCGCGCCCCGACACGGTCAGCGGCAATGCCAGATTGTCGGCCAGAGGCAGGTGGTCGAGGAATTGGCAATCCTGATGGACCACGCCAATCCGGCGTCGCATCATGGCCAGGCCGTCGCGATCCAGCGTTGCCAGATCGGTGTCAAACACCTTGATCCGTCCCAGGGTCGGCAAGAGCGCGCCATAGAGCAGGCGCAGAAAGGTGGTTTTGCCCGCGCCCGAGGGGCCGGTCAGAAAGTGAAAGGATCCGGGCGCCAAATGCAAGGAGACGTCACCGAACAATTCGGCACCGCTATAGGAATAGCCCACCTGTTCCAGCTCGATCACGGTGCCCCCTTTCCAGCTCTGCCAAGTCATGCCTCAGCCGCAAAGCAGTTGCAATGGCGCGACTTTGCCGGAACGATGTGGTCGAGGGAATTGTTCGGTAAAGAGAAATCGTCTATCGCGGCTGTAGTCATGTAAAACCCGGCACGTGAACGGGCTTTTGAGGTGAATGCGCTTGCGCGGCTCAACCGACCCAAAAGAGGCGGCAGAGCGGAGAACGGAGGCAGTATGCGGATCACATGTCCAAACTGCGGGGCGCAATATGAAGTCCCGACTGAGGTGATCCCGCTGGATGGGCGGGACGTGCAGTGTTCGAATTGCGGCGTCACCTGGTTTCAGGCCCATCCGGACAACCCTGAAGCCGCGACGCTGAAGCCGGCCCCGGCGCGACCGGAACCGCCCGAGCCTGAGCCTGAGCCTGAGCCTGAGCCAGAGCGCGAGGTCGACTCGCCCGAGACAACCATTCCCCCCCGTGGGATTGACCCGGATGTGGCCGGGATCCTGCAGGAAGAGGCGGCACATGAGGCCAAGATGCGCACCTCAGCGCGCCCTCGCCCGCGGGACGCCGACATCGATCCCGGATTGGACGAACCCGCGCCCGAGACCGTCGCCGCGCGGGCGCGCAGCCGCTCCGCCGCCTTGCGGCAAGGCACGGAACACCCGGTAGACCCGCCCAATTCACGCCGGGATTTGCTGCCCGATATCGACGAGATCAATTCCACCCTGCGGTCTGACAACAGCAATTCCGTGGTGAGCCGGGCCGATCAGGGCGACGAAGACACCCGAGGGGCGCGCAAGAACGGATTTTCCCGCGGGTTTGCCACAATGATGCTGGTCACCGTCCTGCTGGTTTTGCTCTACGCCAATGCACCGACGCTGTCGCAGAAAATCCCGGTGCTGGACAATTTCCTGAATGCCCTTGTGGGTCTGGCCGACAACGCGCGGCTCTGGCTTGACGGTTTGGTCAACGGCTCGGCCGGGGGCGGCTCCTGAGCCGCGCCCGCCCGGGTCAGAAGCGTTCGAGCAAACGGCGCAGGTAATCGAGCTCGACATCGGGGCGCTCGCCCTCGCCGGAGCGGCGGCGGATCTCGTCAAGCAATTCGCGCGCGCGGCGATAGACGTCGTCGCCTTGCAGAAGGCTTTCATCGGTCGACAGCGAGCCGTTGCTGCCCTGGTTGCGTCCCAGCGGATCGCGGTTCTGCGCCTGTTGTTCGCCGTCTGAATTGCCCTGGCCGGGCTGCTGGCCCTGCTGCTGTTCGGCCATCTGTTCGCCCAGTTCGCGCATGCCTTCCCGCAGCGCGTCCATCGCTTCGGCCTGCCGGTCAATGGCGCCGGGCAGATCGTCCTGGCGCAAGGCATCCTCGGCATCGTCCATCGCCCGCCCGGCCCGGTCGAGCGACTCCTGCACGGCGTCGCCTTCGGGTGTGCCACCGCCCGGCAGATTGCGCTGTTGGCGCCCCAGTTCGTCGCGCAGCGCCTGCTGACGATCCGCCAGCGTGCCCGCATCGGGTTGGCCGGGCTGCTGACCCTGCTGGCCCTGGCCACCCTGACCGCCTTCGCTGTGCTGTTGACCCTGACCCTCTTGTCCGTCGCGGCCCTGATTCTGCTGGCTTTGACCGGAATTTGCGCCCGGGTTGAACTGCTCCTGCAGATCGCGGAACGCATCATCGCTGAGTCCCTGCTGATCGCGCAGCGTTTCCGCCAGCCCTTCCATCGCCTGTTCGCCTGGCGATTGCTGTCCCTGTCCCGGCTGGCCCTGGGTGATGCGCATGTTCTCCATGAGCTCCTGAAGCTCGCGCAGGGCCTGTTCGGCCTCGGCCATACGGCCTTGTTCCATCAGTTCCTGAATACGGTCCATCATCCGCTGCAGATCATCCTGCGTCATCTGCATGGAGTTTTCGGACATCTGCTGATTCTGATCGCTCTGCTGTCCGTCCTGCTGCGCCTGGCGGGACAATTGCCGCATGTAGTCGTCCGTGGCTTCGCGCAACTCCTGCATCAGTTCAGCGATTTCCTGATCCGACGCGCCGTTCTTCATCGCCTCCGACAGCCGCTCCTGCGCCCGGCGCAACCGCTCAAGCGCATCCCCCAGATCGCCTTCCTCAAGCTGGATCGCAAGATCCCAGAGCGCCTGCGACAGCTCCTCCTGCTGTTCATTGGAGATGCCGTAATCGTTGAACAGCTCCAGCCGGCGCAGAATCACCCGCAGCCGCAGATAGATGGTGTCTGAGCGGAAGGCATCTTCGGGCCGGTGCGATATCGCGCGCAGGATCTGGGCGATCCGCGGGCCGTTCTCACGGTTCCACAACAGGTCGCGCCTTTGTTCGATGATCGCATTTGCCATGGGATCAAAGAAGCGGCGGGCCGGAAGCACGTGATCGAACGGCTCGGTCTGGCCGGTTTGCCCGGTTTCATCTTCGACCTGCAGCACAAAGGTGACCGGCAGATTCGCAAAGGGATGTTGCGAGAAGTTCTCGACCAGGCTTTCGGTGAAAAGCCTGCGGTCTCCGGCAATTGGCATCGGCATTTCAACCGTGACAGGCGCGCGGGCCTCCGGGTCGATCGCCAGGCCATGACGTCGTTCAACCGAGTTCAGATCAAGTGTAATGGTGGCCGTCCCGGCGGCCCGCGCGCCTGTCACGGTTGAAATGCCGATGCCAATTGCCGGAGACCGCAGGCTTTTCACCGAAAGCCTGGTC
>JBCDEC010000207.1:0-8374 GCA_039179965.1 Pseudomonadota bacterium | reverse complement strand
TAGCAAAATAGATATAGTAGCGCCAGCAGAGAATGATAATATTATAAGGCAAGATAGAATTGAGTGAGTAAGCAAGAATAATGTTCGATTAATAACGCCCTGAATTCTAACCGCATACAATATACATGCTAGACAAAGTACAAAGTATCCTAGTTGATTTGGGTTATTAAATCCAAGAGTTTGACTCTTTAGACTAAAGTCAAATTTAATTAGGAACTGAAATGACAGAGATACGACACCAATTAAAGCCGCATACTTGATAATTTTCCAGAACTTATCAGAGTCTTTTCCAGACATTGCTACAATAAATATAAAAACCATAATATTGTATATATAATAAGACATAATTCGCAGCAATGAAAGTTCGCCGGTTATAGTTACCCATACAAGCGAAATTATCACAACCCAAATTAGAAATGCCATAGATCTATAAATTACGACCGAGTGCTTCATTGGTGCACGTACACCCAATAAAAACCCCACCAACACGCATGTTACTAAAATGAGATCGGCCGGTTGGGGCACGCCACTTTGAAATACGTATATAGATCCAAGAGGGAAAAATAATAATAGACCTATAGAAAGAACAAAAAATCTAATCTGACTCAGTCTAATATTCATGACATCCACTCATTGATATTTTTATCGAAATAGCGGTATGAGTTTAATTCTTTCGTGAAGGCATATATCGTTTTAAGATTGCGCAGATACAAACCAAAAAGTAGAAGCGAATTCATCGATCAGGCCTAGGGATCATTACTGTATGGTGGCACCCTATCTTCACGACGTTTCTGGGGCAGCCAAAGTTTATTTGAGCACAGCGCCACTTCCAACAGAAGGCTAATCTGGCAAGAGACTCCACGTAGTGTAAGCGAGAGTGTCCGTGGTTCATTTTGTTTCCAAGATCCGCGATAGCTGCTCCTGATGTTACGCATGGTGCGCGGACAACTGGCCCGACGACGCGCTGTGGCCGTCTGTGCAATCCGCTCTCATTTTACGAAATTTGGGATCATCCGCCCGTCCCCCTTAGTATTCTGCGATTCCACTGGTCTGAGAGAGGACCTGGGACTAAACGTAGCTTCTGGTCTAATCGGTATTCGACCTTCGAGGCAGAGATTATTTGCTCGGCATATTCAATCGGCGTCAAGTCACCTCGAACCGAGTGAGTTCGAATTTCGACGCGAACGCTGTCCAGCACCATGTCTATGAATCATTTCTGAGTTGAGTTTCAGGTGTCTGGGGGCGCGTGTGGTTGTACTGCTTGAGCCAGCAATCGATGACGGCCTGGATCTGTCTGGTGTGTGATGCACTAGGCATTCAGGACTTCGCTGCGAAGAAGGAACAGTGCCTCGACCCGTCCGAGCGCCTCGAACCTGGCGATCAGTGCATGCTCCAATGCCGAGGCCGCCGTCGATGCTCTGCCAGAGCGTGACAGATGCCAACCCAACAGTTCACGCGTGTGCCAGCCCATGACCAGCGCCAATGTGGCCCAACTGTCATTACCGGCCCCGACGCAAGCCATGTCAGTTGACCACCACTCGTTCGGGGCTTCGGCCAGCGAAGACAGTGCTTCGATTTGTGGTCGCGCAACGATAGGCCGTTAGCATACCTACCAACCCTTCAGTTGAAAGATCCGCTGCACGGTGTTCGCCGCGGCGCTCGGACCAATCGCATGCTACTCGGCTCACTGTTGAAGCTTAGCGACCAGTCGACTGTGCGGTAGCCAAACAACGGGTTCTCCTCGATCATGGCCTTGACCGGTTGCTCGAAAGCTGGATCGATTTTCGGTGGCGCCTTCACTGGCTTGTAGCATGAGCAGGATTTCATTCGGTCGATGCATGCTTGCCGAGGCCCAGCAGCTACGCTGCTGCAATGCTGCGCAGGTCTGAAGAATGTCCAGACTTGCCGTAGCCTTCAACCCATCTATCTAGAGCTATTCGGATGGTTTCAGTACTCTCACTTGCCAGGGCGCTACTTAGACTCACGAGTAGCTCGTCGACTTCGGCGGGTTGGGGACAGGCCTCCGAGGCCCACATGATCTTTGGGTGCGGCGTCGCGAGCATTCCTTCTTCATCGATCAGCAGCTCTTCGTAGAGCTTCTCACCCGGCCTCAAGCCAGTGACCTCGATAGAGATGTCTCCGTCACCATCCGTGTCGTCCCGGACCTTTAGACCCGAGAGTTCAATCATACGCCGTGCAAGTTCGATGATCCGTACGGGCTCGCCCATATCCAGAACAAAGACATCCGCACCTCTTGCGTAGGAACCAGCAAGCAGCACAAGTCGTGCGGCCTCGGGCACGGTCATGAAGAAACGCGTGACCTCGGGGTGCGTCAGGGTAACAGGCCCCCCCGCAGCGATCTGACGCTGGAAGAGCGGGATGACCGACCCGGAAGACCCCAGAACATTCCCAAAACGGACCATTGCAAAGATCGTCCCAGTGCTACGGCGCTGCAGATCCTGGATCACCATCTCGGCGATCCGCTTGGTCGCACCCATCACATTGGTAGGACGCACGGCCTTGTCGGTTGAGATCAGAATGAAGCGTTCGATGCCTGCCTTTTGGGCAGCCTCTGCCAGGGCCTGTGTCCCGAAGACATTATTGCGGACACCTTCCAGCTCATTCATCTCGACCAGTGGCACATGTTTGTAGGCGGCTGCGTGCAAGACGATATCGACCTCGTGGGTTACGAGTGTCCGCAAGACACCCGGCTTGTCACAGACCGAGCCAAGAACGGGGATCAGTTCGATCCCGGCTTCCTCGGCGAGAGACTGAAGTTCCTGGTCGATCGTGTAGAGCGCATACTCTGAAAGCTCGAACAAAACGATTCGGCGGGGTCCACAGGACAAGACCTGCCGGCACAGCTCCGAGCCGATGGACCCCCCTGCCCCGGAAATCAAGACTGATTTGCCCTGATAAACTTCCGCAATCTGGGGAATGTTCAGATCGACCTTGTCCCGTCCCAGAAGGTCATCGGAGGAGACCGGTTTCAGACTGTCGGTAATGACGCCGTCCTGGATCATGTCCGCATAGCCTGGCAGGGCTTGCACCTCGCAGGGCAAGGTTTCGAGGTAGCGGATGATTTCTCGCCGGCGCAGACGTGTTGCCGATGGAATGGCCAACAGAATTCGCTCGATATGGCCATTTCTGGCGAGGTCTGCCAGATCGTCGGGGCTTTGTACCTTATGACCACTGATGATCAGACCGCTCAGATTGGGGTTGTCATCGACCACCGCAACAACGCGGAATTCCAGTGATTTTGTAAGTGCCGAGATCAGCTGAATGCCGGCAGCGCCGGCGCCATAGACTGCAACAGGGGTCCTAGGGCTCTCTCGCTGCAAGAGCCGCTCGAGATAGGCACTGGCTGCCAGCTTCCAGCCCACCGAAAGACAAAAGAGGAGAGGACCTGCGATCAGGGGAGCCGTGCGAGGCGCACCAAGCGGAAGAACCAGATTCAATGCAGTTCCCAAACATGAAACCATCAAGGCGAACAAACCTACCTTTGCGGCGCCTATCGTATCGAAGGTGGAAAGTTTGATCTGAGGCAGTCTCAATACGAGGCTCACACCCAAGCCGATGATTAGGATCAGCGCATAGAACGGCACGGATTGCAGTGCCATGCCGACAGGCCAGGGATCGCTGAGCCGCAGCATGATCGCCAGGGTGACCGCCACCACAATCGCGGCCATATCGAGACTGAGGATAACGAGCTTCTTGGATGAGCGCGGAAGCGTCGTAATAACATTGTGCATAATATCAGCCCCACCACTTCGCGGTGGAATTTGCTCCCAAACTCCACGTGCAAAACCCTCGCAATCGCGGGACATTACCTCGAAACCAATCTAACCCAAAGCTTCGAATTCATAATTTGTATACCATTTTTGGCCACTGGCGCTGCAGCTCCGCCTTGCCAGGATAGCTTCAGTAGGCCCGTCTTGGATCTCTACTGGAACGCACACTGGCGCCGCGGTGCATCCGGTGGGGTCGCACAAAACGTCGAGGCCAGCGCAAAGGCCGACAGGACCTTTGGCACGAACGCCTTGGTATCCCCATAGGGTGGTACGCCATCGTGGCGGCGCACGGCATCGGCGCCAGCATTATACGCGGCCAGTGCCAGCACCAGGTCGCCCCGGAACTGGTTCAGCAGGTCCGACAGGTAAGCCGCCGATCCGGCGAGGTTCTGCGCCGGGTCGTAGAGGTTCTTGACCCGGTATTTCTTGGCAACCTCCGGCGGCAGGTGCCCCAACCCTACGGCCCCCATCGGGCTCATCCCGCGTGGGTTCGCCCCGGACACCAGCACGATCGAGGCCAGCAGCGCCTCGGAGATCTTGCCGCGCGCGGCCCCTTGCTCGAGGGCTTTACGCCATTTGCGCACGATCCGCTGGAGGGCGGCCTTGGACCCGAACATCTTGCGCCCGCGGGCGCGCTCGGCCCGCACGAATTCCAGCGCTCCAGACCGCGACCCGGCACGGCGCTTGGCGGGAATATCCTTCCAGAACCACGTGTATTTCTTGGACTCGTCGCCCGACCCAAGCCGGGTCGCCAGATCATAGGCGGCCAGCACCTTGGGCACATAGGCGCGCGTCTCCTTGAAGGGCGGGACCCCGCCATAGCGGTCGACCGCGCCCTCACCGGCATTATAAGCAGCCAGCACCAGCACCAGGTCGCCACGGTAGCGGCGCATCAGGAAGCGCAGATAGGCCCCTGCCCCTTTCAGGTTCTGCACCGGATCATAGGCGTTGGTTACACCAAAGCGCGCCGCCGTGCCTGGCATCAGCTGGGCCAGACCCTGCGCCCCCGCATGGCTGAGCGCCTTTGGGTTGCCCGCGGATTCCACGGTCACGATGGCCGCCATCAGGGCAGGCGGGATGCGCGCGCGCTGGGCGCCCGCCACCAGTTCCGAGCGCCAGCGGCGCAGCACACCCGCCACCCGCTTGCGTGAGACAAGGGTCTGCCCCCGGCTCTGGCGGGTGCGCACCACCGATAGCGCGTGCGCGCGTGAGCCGTCCTTGATCTTCCAGGGAACCTCGTTCCAGAACCAGCCCGCGGCCTGGCTTGGCTGGGGCGTCAGACCGGCACAGGCCAAGACAACCACCGCCACCGTCAGGCGGCGCACATACAAATCCCACATCGAATCGCTTGCCTCTCACCGCCCCCGGCCACATCTTACAGCATCGTAGTGCGGGTGTGACGCGCGGGGGTCACTTTGGCTTTGTACATTTCCATGCGGCCGCTGATGGCGGTTGCGGCATCTTTAGTGTTCTTCTGCACTGTTGCGGGACCGACCGGCCCTGCCGCGGCCAGCACGTGGTTCTGGAACAAGGTTCCGGCCAGTATCAAGGACGGCTCGCGATCCGGTGCCATAAGGGTCATCCAGGTTGCCCGGGCCGATGGCCGCCGCCTGTTCGGCTCGAAGGCGAAGATTCGGAATATCCTGACCCGTTGGCGCCCCGAGATCGAGGCGGCAGCCCGTCACGCACGGGTCTCGGAAGCTCTGATCGCAGCCGTGGTTGCCGTGGAGTCCGGCGGCAACCCCGGCGCAGTCAGCCCGGCGGGCGCCCAGGGCCTGGGCCAGCTGATGCCCGGCACCGCCCGGCGCTATGGCGTGCGCAACTCGTTCGATCCCGCCCAGAACCTGAAAGGGGCCGCGGCCTACCTGTCTGAGCTGCTGGAGATGTATCGTGGCGACCTGGTGCTGGTGTTGGCCGCCTACAATGCCGGCGAGGGGGCCGTGGCGCGCTTCAACGGCGTGCCGCCCTACCGCGAGACGCGCAATTACGTGCCCAAGGTGCTGTCGGCGTTCGAACTGGCCGGCCAGTTCTGTGCCCGCCCACCCCGGGCCGCCCGGCGCAAATGCCAGCTTAGGCGGCATATCCGGTAAGTGCACCGTAGACAGCGCATATCCCCGCTTGGGCAGGCCCGGTCTCATGCGCTGTTCTTCTTCCTGATCCTCCTTGCCGCCTGGACGCCTGCCAGCCTTGCCAGGGCCTCGGATGATGCATTGCTTGCCCTGCAGGAACGCGGCTTCTTTCCCTGGGCTGACGATTACGCGGGCGAGCTGGCTTATACGACCCGGCCTGAACCCCGTGAACTGATCCTGGGCCAGGGATTTCTGCTACGCCTGCCGGAACCCGCCAGGGCCCGCCAGTTTCTGGTGGCATCGGGCACGCAAAGCATCATCGTCGACCGTATCGACGAAGTCGGCCCTTTGGGTCTGAGCGCGCCCGCCGCCCAAGCCCTGGGGCTGCTGGAGGCTCAGGCACGCGGGCCGGTCACGCTGCAGATCATCGCGCTGGCCCGACGCAAACCATCCAGAACCGTGACCGGGCCCGTCATATCCGACCAGGATACCGCAGCCGTATCACCTCCTCAGGACTTCCGATGGCAGCAAGACCCCAGTGCCCCAGAGCCCGGTGGGACGGCGTTGTCTGCACCTGTGGCTGACAACAATCCACAACCCCTCGACGAAGAGCCCGCCTTCCGTTGGGAACCAGCCGGGACCGCTGCCGTCGCCAGTCTGGCGCCCGCCGGCAAGTATGCTTGGCAGGTCGGTGTCTTTGGCGTGCAGGCAAACGCAAGGCGGCTGATGGAAACCCTGCAGGCCCGGAACCTGCCCGCGATCCTGCACCGGGAGCAACGCGCATCCGGTCCGCGATGGCGTGTCTATGCGGGGCCGTTTGCCAGTCCCGAGGCGCGGAATGCGGCCCGCGCCCGGGCAGGCGGGCTGCTGGACGAGGCGATCGCGGCCACTCCGCCGGGCTGAGGCACGGCATACCGCCTGCCATCGCTCTTCCGCGTTAACGATAAATATTTGCAAAATATAACCGTTAAATTACGTTACCTGTAGAATTTTATTCGCTGTTATTTGTAAGTAAATACCAGATATTTAAGCCCTACAATTACCAAGAACCCCGATGAATTCGGGTCCCAATTGGATCCGTATGCGTATCTTCGGGGGTTCCAATGGGTTTGTGTGGTGTGTGGTCCGGATTCGGGCAGTTGAGTGGGTGTGTGGGCGTGGTCCTCGGCGCTGCTGGGTTCCTCGGTGTGGCGGCAACGCCGGATCAGGCAGAGGCGGGATGGTTCTCGCGCTCGGTCCCGGGACAGTCCACCAGCATGGTCGAAGGCGCACACCGGGCCGCGCCCAAAGCCTATTACCGGATGTGCGACCGCCAGCCGGCACTGTGCAACATGGACCGGCACGCCCCTGGCGTCACGGCCGAGGTGATGACCAAGCAGCGCTGGCGCACCGTGATCGATCTGAACGAACAGGTGAACGACCAGATCATCGAACGCAACGACCTGCATGTGTTCGGCGTGTCGGACTACTGGACGGTCGGTCACCGCTATGGCGATTGCGAGGACTACACCATCACCAAGAAGCAGGCGCTGATCGCCCAGGGCTTTGCACCCGAGAACCTGCTCTACGGGGTCAGCCGCAACACCTGGGACCGGGGCTATCACGCCGTTCTGATCCTGCGCACGACCGATGGCGACTATGTGCTGGACAATCTACGCGACCGGATCCTGCCCTGGGAGGACACCGGCCTGGACTTTGTGATGCGCCAGGCCGCGGGCGAGGCCATGGCCTGGGTCGCCGTGGCCGACCGCGGCGCACCGCCGGAGCAGATGCTGTCGATGTTGGCGCAATAGCGCGACTGGCACAGTAATCCCAGTGACCATGTCCCGGGTCAGGCCTGGTTGGAGGAGCGTTCAGCCCTCCTCCCGTCCGGCCCGGGCAATCTCCAGCAGGACCCCTAGCCGGGGCGAGGCCGCCAGGGCTTCACGGAATCTGCGGCCATAGCCCTGCGATGCAAGCCAGACATCGTCCAGCACCTCGGTCCGGGTCTCTGCATCCAGTTCAGGCCACCAGGCCTGCGCGATCAATGCCCGGTCGAGCGCCAGGTTAGGTGCCGCAGGCGTCCAGTCCCGGGCGCGCTCAACAGCGGCAAGCGCTGCCTCCCGGTCGCCGGCCAGCGTCTCGGCCCAGCCAAGCGCACCCCAGGCATAGCCATTGGTCGGAACCGCCGCGATGGCGCGCTGCGCATGATCCCGTGCGCGCGCTGCGGCCTCGGCGCGGACCTCTGGATCCTCGCTGTCCTGGCCCAGGTCCAGCCAGGCCCTCGCCTGCGCCATTTCGTAAGTCTTGACCAGATAGGGCGTGTGCACCCCACCCACATGCCAGTCGGTCTTCCCCGGTGCCTCGGCGCGGGCGGCGACGGAGAAAACAGGTCCCTGCAGCGGGCCCGCCCAGGCGGCCCAGGCCATGGCCCCCAACATCCCCAGTTGCACCGCCAAAAGCCCTGCACGTGCCATAGTGCTCTCCTCATCCTCCCGGGATGGACAACCCTATCATCCACACCCATCACCGCAC
>JBCDEC010000206.1:0-8374 GCA_039179965.1 Pseudomonadota bacterium | reverse complement strand
TCCGGCCGGTCCGCATCTGCGTTTGAACAGCCTGCACCACTTCGCCTTCGCCAAGGATCTGGTGGTTGACCTTGATTCCGGTGATTTCCTCAAACGCCTTGGTGAGAACCTCGGACTCATATCCGTGCGTCGGGATGCCTTCGGACAGCACGTTGATTTCCATGCCCGAGAAGGGCTCGGCCGCCTCGATGAACCACTTCATCTCGGACATTTGTTCGTCTTTTGTCAGTGTGGATGGCTGGAACTCTTCATCGATCCAGCGCTGCGCGGCGGCTTCATCGGCCATAGCTGCGCTATGCCCCGCGATGACGGCCGAAACCGCCACAGCGGAGAGTAGATACTTGCGCATCACTTTCCTCCCTTATGGTATTGTCCAACGTTCATCAGACAGCGATCAACCTGCATGGGCCGGGGGCGCCGTGTCAAACTAAAAAATTAGTAATTGTATCCGCAAACAGGTCGTTCCGCTTTCGTTCCCGCCTCAGGTGGCGTTTCGAAACCCGGCAAAAAAGGCACTGGCAGCTTCGGGTCAAACCCGTCGCCCTCGGCGTGTGCGCACCCTATCAGCGCTTCTTTTTGGGCGGCGCTTTTGGTCCGTAGCTCTCAAAGGCCACGAGCACCTCGGCGATCTCGGCGTCGCTCAGAATGTGCGGGTGGCCGCCAATGCTGCTGAACAGGTACGTTCGCGCCAGGGTCTCCAGTTCTTCCAGACGCCACAGGGCCTTATCCACATTTTCGCCCAGCACGGTGGCCCCGTGATTGGCCATCAGACAGCCGTGACGGTCGACCATGATTTCGGCCATGTTTGCGCAGAGATCCGGGCTGCCAAACAATGCGTAGTCGGCCAGCGGGACGTGATTGCCACCGAAAGCTGCGACCATGTAGTGACAGGCGGGAATCTCGCGCCGCTGAACGGCAAGCACGCTGCAATAGGGCGGATGGGCATGCAGCACCACCGGCATATCGGGGCGCGCCTGGTGCATACCCTGATGAAAGGGCCATTCAGAGGATGGTTTGGGCCCATCGCCATCTGGCGCACCCGTCAAGGGAATCACCACCATCATCTCTGGCTTGAGCGCCTCATAGGGCACGCCGGACGGTGTGATCAGAAGACCCTCCTTGATCCGCGCCGAGATATTGCCCGATGTGCCCTGATTGAGTTGGCGCGCATTCATCGCCTTGCAGGCCTCGATCAGCATTTTGCGGGTGCGCGTGCTGTCGCGAAGCGGCTTTGCGGCTTTTGGTGTCATTCGTCCCTCTCCAGCAGCGTTTCAGCGATCCGGGTGCTCGTGGCCAGATGGGTTACGAACCCGCCTCGCATGGCGGCCCGGGCCGGACCCGCGCGTCCTTCGCCTGCGGCCACAAGCAGTGCCATATCCTTGTTGCGCATCTGATCAAGCGAAACCCCGATCATCCGGTCCTCGACGTCAGCCACCATCGGACGGCCTGCGCGGTCGATCAGGCGCCCGCAGATCACTCCGGCCGCCCCCTTGGCCCGATAGGCCGCAATCTCATCTTCCGTCAGGATGCCGCTACGTACGACATGGGCGTCGGCGTTGCAGGTGCCGCACGCGAGGACGGTCTTGTTGCAGTTCGCCAGCGCTTCCAGTTGTGCATGCACCACCGGTTCGTCACACAGCGCGTCCCGCAGGGCTTTTTCTGACAGGATCAGCGGGACATGAAGGTTGATGCATTGTCCGCCCAGCCGGTGCGCCAGCATCGCGGTGCAGGCCTCGGCAGCAAACCCAAGCGCAGCGGGGCGCGATCCCAACAGCTGGATGACGGTCAGATCGGGCACCGGATGGTGCGGAACCTTCTGCGCCATCTGATAGACCGTGGCACCCCAGGACACGCCCAGACGGTCGCCCGGCTCCAGCAGGCGCGGCAACCAGTCCGCTGCTGCCTGCACCACGCGCCCGGTTCCATCCGGCTCGCTCGGATCGTCTGGGATCACCAGAGCATCGGTCAACCCGTAGGTCGCACAGAGTTCCGCAGCCAGCCGGTGGCCGCGAAACACATCGCTGTCGAGATGAATCCGCACCCAGCCGCGATTGCGGGCCTCGTTGAGGTAATTCACCACAGTGGCGCGGCTCACCCGAAGCCGTGTGGCGATGTCGTTCTGGTTCAGTCCGTCGTGGTAGTACAGCCAGGCGGCCTCGATAAAAGGCGCGTCTTCCCGAGGCGCAACCCGCGCCTGATCCGACGTGCCGCGCGGTTTGGGCAAGGACGACGGCGCTCCGGGCACGCTTTACTCAGCCGCCTGGGCGTAGTCGGGGAACATCGCTGAAAGCTCTTCCTCGGACGCGGCGGAGACACCCCGTTCGGTGATCAAGCCGGTGACCAGCCGGTTCGGCGTGACGTCAAACGCCGGATTGCCACCGGGCGTGCCCATGGGCGTGACCTGTACGTCGCCGATTCCACCTGCCTCGGTGATGCCCTGAACATGCGTAATCTCGCGTTCATTGCGCTCCTCGATCGGGATCTCGGCGACGCCATCGCTCAAGGTCCAGTCGATCGTCGGAGAGGGCAGTGCAACATAAAACGGGACGCCATTGTCATGCGCTGCGAGCGCCTTGAGATAGGTGCCGATCTTGTTGCAGACATCGCCGCGCCGGGTCGTGCGGTCGGTGCCGGTGATCACCAGATCCACCAGTCCATGCTGCATCAGATGCCCGCCGGCATTGTCGGTGATGTAGGTGTGCGGCACGCCGTGTTTGCCAAGCTCCCACGCGGTCAGAGCCCCTTGATTGCGCGGTCGGGTTTCATCGACCCAGACATGAATTGGGATGCCTGCGTTTTGCGCATGATACATCGGGCTGGTCGCGGTGCCCCAGTCCACGGTTGCAAGCCACCCGGCGTTGCAATGGGTCATCAGCCTGACCGGCTCACCCGCCGGTTTCTTGGCGGCGATCTCGCGGATCAGCGCCAAACCGTTTTCTCCGATCTGCCGGTTGATCTCGACATCCTCGTCCGCAATCTCATGGGCCAGTGCCAGCGCCGCTGCCGCCCGCTCGGCCTTTGGCAGTGGTCGCAGCGCCGCCCGGCACCGATCCAAGGCCCAGCGCAGGTTGATCGCCGTTGGCCGGGTTTTCTCAAGAAAGGTCCAGGCGGCATCCATATTGGCGTCGGACGGATCTTCGGCCATGGCCAAAGCCATCCCGTAGGCCGCCGTCGCGCCGATCAGGGGCGCCCCGCGCACGCGCATCTGAAAGATGGCATCCGCAAAGTCCTGCATCGTGGTCACGCGCGCGACGCGGAATTCATGGGGCAACCAGCGCTGGTCGATGATTTCCAGAACTTTGGCTTCGGTGTTCCACCACAACGATCGGTAGTGTGTGCCGTCGATATTCATAGAACGTCCTTTCCGTTAAACTCGCGAGCCAGGGCGCAGATCGTACTGGCCTGCAAGGGCCCGTCGGCGAGGTGGATCACCCTGGACCCCATCATCAGGTTCCGCGCCTCCAGGGGCGCCCGGACATTCGGATCGGCAATATCCTCGAAATCGGCATTGTGAGCCAACGACAGACACCGCCGGTGCATCTCGATCCCACAGACACACCAGGCGTCGCGCCAGATGCCATCCAGAACCGCGGCGCATGCGGCCATCCCGTCGTGGCCCTGATCCTCAAACAGCGCCTTGGGGAACAGGATCCCGGTCCGCTCGGTCAGCCACAGATGGCGGAATTCGGCCTCAAACGTGGCGCAGACCTCTTCAATGACGCCCAGGATCCAGTCCTGATAGCTGCCCAGATCATCACCGCGATGGGCGGGCTGACTGAAAAAGGCCATCAGGAAGTTTGCGCAGAGCATGCCGATATCAAAGCCCATGGGCCCGTATTGCACGAACTCCGGGTCGATCACCCGGCTGTCGCGATCGGTGGACATGATGGATCCGGAGTGCAGATCGCCATGAACCATGGTCTCGGTGTTCGACACAAAGCGCTGCAGGGCCTGCTGCACCTTGACCTTCAGCGCGCCATCCCCGCGCAACTCGGCCACCACGGGATCGAGCGCGGGCGTGTGATCGTTCATCTCGGCGTCGAAGTACGGATCCGTGAAGACCAGCGACTCGGTGATCGCGGGAATGTCCACATTGCCGGCAAAGAGCGCCACATCCGCCTTCTTGTCCGCGCTGGCCATCGACAGTTCAGAGCCGCGAAACGCGGTGCGTGCGCAGAACCTGCCCAGAAAGGCCCCTAGCCCATCGACGCGTTCGCCTGCGATCAGCTTGCGGCGCAGGATCACATGCGGGTCGAGATATTCCATCACGATCAGCGCCTGGGCTTCGTCGAAATGATAGATCTGTGGCACCGAGCCGGGGTCGCGGGCCGCCTGGCGTGTCAGCGCATGATGTTCATAGAACGCGCGATACAGCGGCAACGGCCAGCTTTCCCCAACTAGACGCACATATGGCAGGGCCTGTTTGACCACCGCCTTTCCGTTCGGACCGGAGACGATAAACACGAGGTTCAGATTGCCATCGCCGACCTCCTGAACCTGCCACAGGGCGGTGTCCGCTCCAACCACATCGGTGAGCGCCTTGAGCCCGCCGAGCCGGTCTGGCAGGGTTTCCACCGACGACGCCTCGTATGTCGCGCCTGCGTCCATCGCCAAGCCCTCCTCTTTCGCGTGGCTGCCGTGCCCTGTACGGGTACCGCGCCAATTATACTTATGTCAAACCGTTTGACAAATGTAATTGAGGACGACTACCGTGCTTCGACGACAAGGGGAGGAGCCTGGTGTCGGTTGACGCACTTACCGTAAACGGTTTGCATAAATCGTTTGCCAGAAACCATGTTCTGCGCGGGATCGATCTGTCGTTGTCGGCGGGCTCGGTCACTGTGCTGATGGGCGCCAATGGTGCCGGAAAATCCACGTTGGTGCGTGTGATCTGTGGCCATCACACCTGCGATGACGGCACCTTGACGCTGGCTGGCCAGCCCTTTGCCCCGATGGATGCTGCGGATGCCATTCGCAAGGGCGTCGTCACCGTGCATCAGTTGATCGACGATGGCGTGATCCCGGATCTTGACGTGGCCAACAATCTCATGCTCGACCGGTTGGCAGAACCGAGCCACGGGCTGTTCGTGCGCGAGCGGCAGCTGCGCCGCGACGCGGCTAAGATCGCGGCGGATATGGGCATAGAGGTCAACATGCGGTCCCGGGTGTCCGATCTCGCCGTGGCCGACCGGCAGATGATTGCCATTGCCCGGGCGATGGCACGAGCGCCCAAAGTGCTGATCCTCGATGAACCCACATCGTCGCTGTCGGCCGCAGAGGCGGAGCGCCTCTTCGCGCTGATCGATCGTTTGCGCGATCAGGGCGTGGCGATCCTTTACATATCACACCGCATGTCCGACATCCGGCGGCTGGCTGACCGGATCATCGTGATGCGGGATGGCGCAGTGTCAGGCGTCTTCGACACCGCGCCGCTCGACTATGAGGCGGCAGTCACGGCCATGCTCGGACACCGCATGACCGAGGTGGATGTGGAGCTTCAGTCCGGCACTGCCCCGATCCTGGAAGTCTCCGACATCAGGCTCGAAGACGCGGCCGCCCCGATCAATTTGCAGGCCCGTGACGGAGAGGTCGTGGCCATCATCGGTCTTCTCGGCAGCGGCAAAAGCAAACTCGCAGGACTGCTTTTTGGCATCGAGACACCACAGTCTGGCAACATGCGCCTGAACGGAGCGCGTTATGCGCCGCGCTCGGTTCAGGACGCGATTGCAAGTGGCGTCTTCATGTCCCCCAAAGATCGCGGCAGCAATGCAGTGGTGCAGGCGTTTGATATTGCCGACAATATGACCCTGCCATTCCTCAAAAGCTTCAGCAGCCTGGCTTTTCTGAGCGCAGGTCGTCAGTCCGGCGCAGCATCGGGAATGATCGATAGGCTGGGCATCGTTTGCCAGACCGCCAGCGATGAGATTGGGACACTCTCCGGGGGCAATCAGCAAAAGGTCATGATCGCGCGCTGGCTGTTGCAGCCCGCGCAGGTGCTTTTGCTCGACGAACCTTTTCAGGGTGTCGACATCGGCGCCCGACGCGACATCGGCCGCCATATCCGCGCCACTGCAAAGGGTCGCGCGACCCTGGTTTTTCTGGCCGAGATCGACGAGGCCCTGGAAATCGCCGACCGCATCGTGGTGATGCATGAAAGCGAGATCTCGGGCGAACATGCCAATCGGGACATCGATCTGGCGGCCCTGGTTTCTGACATCTCCGGTGCAGCGATGCCGGGCAACGGTTCTGCGACAGGCGCGCATCCATGAACGACCGCCTGCTCGACTTTGCAATACGATACGGCTTTCTCATTCTGCTTGCCGGACTGATCGTCTATTTCAGCCTCGCCGCCCCGGGTTTTTTCGGCCCGCTGTCAGCGGCCTTCGTGCTGCAATCGGTGGCAATCACAGGCATATTGGCGCTGGGTGTGACCTGCACGCTGGTCGTTGGGGGATTTGATCTCTCGATTGGCGCGGTGGCAACCTCGGCCCTGATGTTGTCGGCCTATTCCATGGTGATCCTGGAACATCCTGCGATAGTTGCAGTGGCCCTGTGTCTTGGCATGGGCGCGCTTGTGGGGTTGATCAACGGGGTGCTGATCGTGACCTTCCGGGTGCCCGACCTTCTGGCAACTCTGGGGATGATGTTCCTTCTGATCGGCTTGCAGCGCATCCCCACGCAGGGCAATTCCATCGCCACGGGCATGACCCTGACCGATGGCAGGGTGGCCGAAGGCACCTTTTCGGCGGCCTTCCTGTGGCTTGGGCGACACCGGTTCGACGTTGTGATTGAACGCCTTTTGCCGATGCCTGTGGTGATCTTTCTGGGCATCGCCGTATTGATCTGGCTGTTTCTGGGCTTCACCCGGCATGGCAGACTCATGTATGCCATCGGATCGAATGCCCGGGCCGCAAGCCTCGTCGGTACGCCCGTCAATACCTACAAGATTGCGGCATACATGATATCGGGCGTAACCGCCTCGATCGGGGGCATCCTGCTCGCCGCCCGTCTGGGGCGCGGCGACATCGCCAGCGGCAACAATCTGTTGCTCGACAGCGTCGCCGCGGCTCTGATCGGATTTGCGGTGCTGGGCGCGGCAAGGCCGAACGCCTTTGGCACTGCAATCGGAGCGCTCTTTGTCGGGATCCTTCTGCAAGGCATGACCATGATGAACGCGCCTTACTACACGCAGGACTTTGTGAAAGGCGCGGTGCTGGTGACAGCCCTTGTCTTCACGTTCTACCTGTCTTCGCGCCGGAGCGGCGCGAGACATTAACTTCAGCGATAGGGAGGAGATATCAATGCTGAGACGTCACTTTATAGCCCTTACGGGTGCGGCAGGGCTCGCGTTGGGCGCCGGCGCAGCGGCGGCACAGACCGCACCGGCTCCGTTGGACAACCCCGGAGACGTGACCATCGCGCTGGTCCGCTATCTGTCCACCGGCGATTTCTTTCAGGCCTATCTTTCAGGCGTTGAAACGCAGGCAGACGCCTTGGGCGTGAACCTGCGGGTCTTCGACAGTCGCCAGGATGCGGCGCTGCAGGCCGATATGGTGGATCAGGCGATTGCTCTGGGCGTGGACGGGATCGTCATTCAGCACGGGCTGACGGAATCCATGCGCGACGCGGCACAAAGAGCGGTCGATGCTGGCATCAAGGTCGTGGCCTTCGACGTGAACGTCGAAAACGAGGCGATCCCGCAAATCGAGCAATCGGATTACCTGCTCGGCAAACTGGCGCTCGAGCAGGCCATCAAGGACAATGGCAACAGCTTCGCGGCCGGGTACGTTTATGTGCCGGGCATCGCCCCGCTCGACCGGCGCCACGTGGCCTGGGAGGAGGTCAAGGACGCAAACAGCGGCATCAACGAAGCCGCGCGGATCGGCACGCTCGACAACCCGATCGCCAATGCCAACGCAAACCAGGCCCGGGCGGCGCTGCAGGCCAATCCGACAATCTCCGTCTTTTTCGCGCCGTATAACGAATTTGCCAAAGGCGTGAAAATCGCCGCGGATGAATTGGGCGTGAGCGGGGATATGAGCATCTATTCCGCCGACATCTCGACCGCGGATATTGCTTTGATGCGCGAGCCGGGCAGCGCCTGGAAAGCAACTGTGGCCACCAATCCCGCCGTGGTTGGCGAAGTCTCGGTGCGCGCGCTGGCGCTTATGCTGGCCGGCGAAGATCCGGGTGCCTCGGTGATCGTGCCGCCGACCCTCATCACGCAGTCGTTTCTGAACGATGAGAACATCCGCAACATGGAAGATCTCGGCACGAAGATGCCGCAATTTCAGCACGCGGATGTGGCGATGACGGACTGGATGCCTTTGCCGCCACGCTGATCACGACATGACCCCTCCGGCGCGGGGGGGGG
>JBCDEC010000205.1:0-8430 GCA_039179965.1 Pseudomonadota bacterium | reverse complement strand
CGACGGGACGCCGTCGATGGGACCAGCCTCCCGCTACCTCCGACCGGTCCATGAATAAAGCTGTTCGTCTTCCTCGAAATTCCAAATCAGAGAGGACCACTTTTCCGGGGTCGGCCAATCCGAGGGTGCATCAGCCCGACTCCGCTTCGGCCACCGCGCCCCTTGCCTTGATGGATAGGTCTGCTCAAAGAATAGTGAAAACGACTGTTCTCGTGTAAAGCTTGTTCCCAAGCCTTGGCATCCTTACCTTTGATGAACACCTCCCGAAAATGGAAGGAGAGACCCTTGTTCAGCCCAACACGCAGGTCCGCCATTGCAGGCGCATCGGCTTTTGCTCTCACCAGCCCGTATCTTGCTGCAGCCGACTCCCAAGACTTTGATGCAGTGGTTCTGGATGTTCGTCAGCGGTTGACCGATTTTCATACCTCACTGCGGTTCACGGAAGTCGAAGCGGCCCCAATTGTGACGGGGCTACCGGACTTCAATGACGGTCTGCAATTTGACGAAGGCGGGGTGCTTGCGGGATTTGGGCAGTTTGTGATCCAGCCGGCCGCCCGGGCAGATGACGCAAGCGAGAAGGACCGCAAAGGCGTGTTGCCGATGTTTCATATCTTTTCGGTCAAAGGGTTCGAAGATGACGGTCCGGACCTCACAATTCTGCGATACTCGGAGGTGCTGTTCGATCTCTTTCGCCTTGATCGCAACCGTATCGCATTTGTCAGCGTGCCGAACTTCAAGAGTTTCCAACCCTATCTGGAACAAAATGACCTCTGGCATCAGGAGCGCGTGACCTTTCGGGACGAAGCCGAAGCAAAGGCAGCCGGCGATGGATCGGGTTACTTCCGGTTGCCCAATTCCGAAGCAGGGATGTACACGGCAGGGCTTTACTACGCACTGTCCGACGCTCCTGGTCCGGCGGGCAATTCCGAGGACTGGCTCGAGATCGGGGAACTCGTCACCGATCCCAGTGGGTATGCGGATTACTCCTTCGGACTCGAACGGGTGGCGATGGCCACGAGCGGGATCGTTCCGACATGGGAGAGCCGCCTCAGTGTTCTGCAAGATCAGATCACGCGAGATACCTAGCAGGTAACGGCCGATATTGGCTCGCCCGTCAGCGCCGGGAAATCTTCAGCCGGGTGGTCCGACAAGGGGGAGCAGCTCAGGCCCACGATGCACTGACACTTGGACCGGACCATCCGAAGGGGGCACACCACATCACATCCGCCGGTACATCCACCACCTATACGCGGAACGCCTCGGATTAGGAGGGAACCTGTGACACGAGAACAGGTATGAAGGCGCTTTGCTTTGCGGAGGTCCAGGGCTTTTTCCGGAAATTGCTGGTGCGTCCAATGACGGCCTGCCGGGCCACTCCAAGGCGGTAGACGGTCATCATGCAGGCGGATCAAGCGCCGCTTTGACAGCCTCCGGGCCATGGGTCTGCCGGGCCTCGCCGCGCGTGATCCGACCGTCCAGAAGATCTGCGCGCAGGGCCCGTGCAGACCGTTCGGCAGGCGGGCCGAAACCGCCGCCGCCCAGTGTTTCAATCAGCACGCGTTCTCCGGGGGCCAGCCCGCGGGTCGATTTCGACGCAAGTTCTGTCTGTTGGCCATCCAGTGCCATGACCGTTGCCCGGGTCGTGCTGCCCGCATGCCCTCCGTCGGCGCCGGGAGCGGGAAAGAGATGCCCGTCCGAGCGCAGGGTCATTTGTGTGCCGGGGGTCAATGCCTCGATCTCGCGGGCGATGCCCAGCCCGCCGCTGTGCCGCCCCGCGCCTCCGGATCCGGGCACAAGCGCGTAGCGCGTACAGCGTAGCGGATAGGACGTTTCCAGAACCTCGACCGGCAGGTTTGTGGAGTTGACCGTATGCACATGGACCGCATCCATGCCGTCGGTGTCCGCCAGCGCGCCCGCACCGCCACCGATGGATTCCGGATACACAAAGCCCGCGCCGTCTTCGGTCGGGCCAGAAAACACAACCAGTGAGGTGGAATCGTTGCTGGCCGCCATCTTGCGGTCGGCAGGCAGCGCGTCGCGCAGTGCGTCGAAGATGGCCCCGGCGAGCCGGTTGCTGGTCACCGCGCGTGCAGCAACGGCGGCCGGTGCGCGCGGGGACACGATGGTGCCTTCAGGGGCCCTGATCGCGACTGCATCAAGCAGACCACCATTTGCGGCAACCAGTGGATCGATCAACGCCTTGATGCAGTAGGCGACCGTTGCCTCCAGCGATGATGCGCTCAGGTTCACCGCGCCCTTGGCCTCGGGACCCGAGCCGGTGAAATCGAGGGTCAGGTGATCTTCCCTGACCGTGGCCGTGACGGTCAGCGGTACAGGTGGCGAACCGGCGCCGTCATCATCCAGGTACCGGGTCGCGGTCCACGAGCCGGGCGTCAGCCCGCGCAGCCCGGCGCGAATGCGCGCGCTGGTATGGGCAATGATGGCGCGACCAGCCGCGTGGATCTCGGCTACACCGCACTCCGCAATGACATTTTGCAGCAGTTCTGCGCCGCGGGCATTGGCTCCGATTTGCGTGCGCAGATCCAGCTGGCGTTCGACCGGTGCGCGGGTATTGGCCGAGATCAGGTCGATCACATCGCGATCCGCAACGCCGTCGCGCGCGATGCGGATCGGTGGCAGCCGGATGCCTTCCCAGAAGATGTCCGGCGACTGCCCCGAAACCGACCCCGCCACCGGCCCGCCGACATCGGCGTGATGGGCGATATTACCGATGAAATGGGTGATCTGACCGGCCACGAAGACCGGCGTCAGAACCGAGATATCGGGCAGATGGGTGCCCCCCGCCAGGTAGGGATCATTCATCACGAAGGCGTCCCCTTCGGCGATCTCGGACAGCGCATAGCGGTCCAGAATGGCCCGCACGCCCCAAAGCAGCGACCCGATATGGATCGGCATGTGATCAGCCTGCGCAATCAGCTGGCCAGTCGCGTCAAAGATCGCGGTAGAGCAGTCGCGACGTTCCTTGATATTGGATGAAAACGCCCCGCGAATGAGCAGTTGACCGACGTCTTCCGCCACTGCCAGCAGTCGCTCCTGAATGATACTCATCCGGATTGTGGCCATGCCGTCTGTCTGGCTCATGCGGGTGCTCCGGGATGAGGGGCCGCCGCGAAGACGCGCGTCAGATCCAATGTTCCGTCGTCGAGCACGCGGCACGTCCAGCCGGGCGGCACGATCGTGGTCGAGGTGGCCTCTTCGATCACGGCCGGCCCGTCTCGGGTCGCACCGATTTGCAGCGACGCCCGCAGCAGCTGTGTGGTGGGCAGATCCCGGTCCTGGAAAAAGACCGGCCGTATGATGTCGGGCTGAGCGGGGGCGGGCGTGGTTGCTGCCGGCGGGGTCAATTCAGCGTCCTGCGCGCTGCTGGACCGCGCCTTGAGCCGGAAGGTCACGGTCTCGACCGCCCTGTCGGGCAGGGAAAACCCCTGCGTGCGCGCATGGAGCGTATCAAAGGCGGTGCGCAGGTCGCAGGGGGCATCAACCTGCGGGTCACACGGTACGGCGATTTCGAAGTTCTGTCCCTGATAGCGGCACTCAATGGCACATTCAAAGCGTTGCCGGTCTGGCGGAACACCTTCGCCGGCAAGCCAATTTGCCCCACGCTCGCGCAGGGGGGCAAACGCATCATGCAGGCTGTCGTCGCGCAACTCGTGAAGCGGGCTCAGCCGGGTTCTGGAGAAATCGCGCGCGATGTCGCTGACCAGAATGGCGCGGGCACATAGCGTGCCGGGCGCGACCGGGACCACCATGCGTCCAATGCAAAGCGCCTCTGCGACGCCCGCGCCCAAAAGTGGCCCCGCCCCGCCATAGGCCACCAGGCATAGTCTTTCCACATCCTGCCCGCGCGACAGGGCCGCAGACCGGATGGTGCGCGCCATTGCTGCCGTGGCGATGTCCAGAATGCCCTGCGCGGCAGCCTTTGGTGGCAATCCCAGAGGTGTGCCGACCGCGCGCAGGACGGCGGCCTCTGCAGCGGCGCGGTCGAGCGCCATGTCTCCACCCAAACCGGCGCCTTCCTTGATCCGGCCAAGCACAAGGGCGGCATCCGTCACTGTCGCGTCCCGACCGCCACGGCCATAGGCCGCAGGTCCGGGCAGGGCGCCGGCGCTCTCGGGCCCGACCGTCAGCGCGCCGCCCGGGTCAAGCCGCGCGATGGATCCGCCACCCGCGCCGATCACATCAATGTCGACCATCGGGGCCAGAACCGGCATTCCGGCCACCTCCCGGGTCCGCGCGGTGCGCGCCCGACCTGCCGGCAGGATGGCGACATCCGTGCTGGTGCCGCCCACATCGAACGTCACCAGATCGCCAAGATCCAGAGATCCGAGGATCTGGCCCACACCGCTGACGCCGGCCGCAGGTCCGGACAGCGCGGTTCTGATCGGCACGCGGCGGACGGTTTCGGTGTCCACGAGGCCCGCGTTCGATGTCACTGTATAAAGCGGCGTGGTGATCCCCATAGCGTCTAGACCGGCCTGGAGGTCGCCAAAGTAGGTTGCCGCGCGGGGCCCGACAAAGGCGTTCAGGGCGGTTGTCGCAAAGCGCTCAAACTCCCGGTACTCCGGCGCCACATCATGCGAGCTGCTGATATAGACCGACCCAAGCTCGTCCCGCAGGATCTTGGCGACTTCGCGTTCGTGATCGGGGTTCTGATAACTGTGCAGAAAACATATCGCGACCGCATCGTATCCCTCCGTCGCCAGTGTCGTGGCAAGACGGCGCACCGCGTCCGGGTCAAGGGGTGTCACCACCGCCCCGTCCGCGCCGATGCGCTCGTCCAGTTCGAACCGGTCGCGCCGTGGTGCCAGTGCTGCGGGACGGCGAATGCGGTAGTCGTACACATGGGGTCGGGCCTGCCGCCCGAGGTCCAGAATGTCGCGAAACCCAACCGTTGTAACAAGGGCGAGGCGCGCGCCCTTGCGTTCGAGGATCATGTTGGTGATCACGGTGGTGCCATGCCCGAAAAAGCCAAGGTCAGCACCGGTTTTCCCACAGGTTTCAAGCAGATGCCGCGTGCCATCGAGGATCGCGCGGGCCGGGTGATCCGGGGTTGAGCGCTCTTTGTGATGCCACATGCGGCCTGTCACCAGATCCTGAGCAACCAGATCTGTGAATGTGCCACCCACGTCGACCCCGATCCGAATCCGCGTCACTTTGTGTTGCCGTGCAGCATTGTGGGGAGCATGGGAAATCTGTCGTGCATGGCCGGATGATGGCGGGCCGGGGGACCGGGTGCAACCGTGATCGTGACCCGGGTGCGCGGCGGTTGCGCCTTTTGGTTTGCGGCACCGCGACGGGGCCCTTTCCTGTCCTGTTGGCGCCATTCCCCGGCGATATCATCCGCGATGTGCGACAAATTCAGGCATTCTTCGACGCAGTCCCGTGCAAGGTGCCTGAGAACACAGGAACCTGACCACGAATCGAATGTTTTCAATAGGTTCGTCTGAGAGCGTTTTGCGCGGCCAATCGCCCAACGAGACGTACCAGACTGGAATATCGGAGATATCACTATGACACGCAAAATGACGCTTTGTGCCTGTTTGGCGGCGCTGACCTTTGGAACCACTGCGCTTGCGCAGGACAGCTATACCGTGGCGCTGGATGGCACGTTTGCCCCGCACGCGATGCCAAGTCTCAGCGGAGGGGTCGAAGGCTTCAATGTCGATCTGGCCACGGAGATCGGTGAACGGCTGGGCGTGGAAATGGACATCGTCGCAACACAGTGGTCCGGTATCCTGCCCGGTCTGGCGGCTGGCACCTATGACTTCGTCGTAGCGCCGACCACGATCACTGAAGAGCGCGCGGAAAACATCCTGTTTTCCGAAGGCTACCTGAACACCGATTTCGGGTTTGTCGTGGCCGCCGGCTCCGAGGATGTGACCGAGCTCGACGGGTTCGCTGGCAAGGTGATCGCGGTCAACAAGGGCTCGGTCTATGACAGCTGGGCGCGCGGTCTCGAAGACGAACTGGGCTGGACCGTCGAAAGCTTTGGCACCAACAGCGACGCGGTTCAGGCGGTGGTGTCGGGCCGGGCTTTTGCCAACGTTGCGGGCAACACCGCCTCGGCCTGGGCGGTCAAACAAAACCCGGCGCTGAAGCTGAGCTTCATCTATTCGACGGGGCTTTACTGGGGCATGCCGTTTCGCAAGGAAGATGACGAATTGCGTGCCAAGGTGGAGCAAGTCATCGAATGCATGAAGATCGATGGCACCATGGCCGCCATGAGCGTCAAGTGGTTCGGCGTGGAACCGGCCGAAGGCTCTGCCGCCATCACGCCGCAGCCCGGCTTTGGACAGCCTGGCTTTAACGGATATGTCGAGTCCGATCACACGCCAGGCTGCGCGTGATTTGACCGAACCGTTAACTGGCGGACAGGGGACGGTGCAACCGACCCTGTCCGTGCGTGCGTTGCACAAGTCCTTTGGCACCGAAGAGGTGCTGAAGGGCATTGATCTGAGTGTTTCACGCAGCGAGATGGTCTTTGTGCTAGGCCCGTCTGGCTCTGGAAAGTCCACGATGCTGCGCTGTTGCAATCGCCTCGAAGAGCCCAATTCGGGCGAGATCTTCATTGAAGGCGACCGTGTGACAGGGGACGGCGTGGATCTCAACAAGATGCGCCAGCGCATTGGAATGGTGTTCCAGTCGTTCAACCTCTACCCGCACCTGACCGCGTTGGGCAATGTCACGCTGGCGCTGCGACGGGTGCGGGGGATGTCCCGTGGCGAGGCACAGGACCTTGGGCTTCGCGCGCTGGACAATGTCGGGCTGAAGGCCAAGGCGTCCAGCTATCCCGGGCAGCTGTCGGGTGGACAGCAACAGCGCGTGGCCATTGCGCGGGCCCTCGCGCTGGAGCCCACGGTGATGCTGTTTGACGAGCCCACGTCGGCGCTTGATCCCGAGCTGGTCGGGGATGTGCTTGAGGTGATGCGCGAGATGAAGGCGCAGGGCATGACCATGCTGGTGGTCAGCCACGAGATGAAGTTTGCACGCGACGCCGCAGATCGCGTGATCTTCATGGACGGTGGCGTCATCGTGGAGCAAGGCAGCCCCGATCAGGTCTTCGGCGCGCCGCGCGAGCCGCGCACGCGGGCCTTTCTGTCGCGGGTTTCGGAAACGCTCTGACCTTGGAACAATTCATTGATACATTCTTCAACGTCACCGTCCTTACACGGTATGCGCCATCCATTCTGAAAGGCGTTGGCGTCACGGTTGTGCTGTCGGTGATGATCGTGGTCGTGGGGATTGCGGCCGGCACGGCGCTTGCCTGCATCCGCTCTTACCGGGTCCGGGCGGTTTCCTTTGTCATCGTGATCTTCGCAGATATCTTTCGCGCGCTGCCGCCGCTTGTCCTGATCCTGCTCGCCTTTTTTGGCCTGCCCAATGTCGGTGTGGTGCTCAGCAGCTTTACCGTTTTGTTCCTGATCCTGACTCTGGTGCTGTGCGCCTTCGCGGAAGAGATCGTCTGGGCCGGGATCACCGCAACGCCCAAGGGGCAATGGGAGGCTGCGCGCTCGACCGGATTGGGCTACACGCAGACACTGGTCTTCGTGGTGCTGCCGCAGGCGGTGCGGATGGTTATCCCGCCGCTGACCAACCGGGCGATTGCCATCACCAAGATGACCGCTTTGGGCATGGTGATCGGAGTGCCTGACATTCTGGGGCAGGCCACAACCGCGCAGAGCTTTTCCGCCAATGCCTCGCCGCTGACGCTTGCGGCAGTGGCCTATGTGTTGCTGTTCTTGCCGCTGGTGGTGTTTTCACGCTGGCTGGAAACGCGCTTTGCGCATCCGCGGGTCTGAACCATGGACGCCCTTATTCAGCAATTCTTCAATATCGAGATCATGATCAAGGCGCTGCCGCTGGTGCTCCGGGGTCTTGGTATGACGCTTCTGATTTGCGCCGTTGTCATCCCGTTGGGCCTTTTGGGCGGACTTCTGACCGCATTGGGGTCGGTCAGCGAAAGACGCTGGCTGCGGTTCCTGTCCATCGCCTTTGTCGATCTGTTCCGCGCCATCCCGCCACTGGTGCTGCTGATCTTCATCTATGCCGGCTTGCCCTTTGCGGGGCTTCAGCTGTCCCCTTTCACCGCCGTGGCCATCGGGTTCTTTCTGAACAACTCGGCCTACTTCGCCGAGATATTCCGCGCGGGGTTGCTGTCCGTGCCCAAGGGCCAGACCGAGGCCGCGCGGTCAACCGGACTCACGCCCGCCCAGACCCTCATCTGGGTGACCCTGCCGCAGGCCACGCGCAATGTGTTGCCCGATCTGCTCTCGAATGTGGTCGAGGTGGTCAAACTGACGTCGCTGGCCTCTGTGGTTTCTCTGGGAGAGTTGCTGCACGCGGCGGGACTGGTACGTTCGTTGACATATAACGCGTCGCCAATTGTACTGGCTGCGGCGCTCAAACCGG
>JBCDEC010000204.1:0-8439 GCA_039179965.1 Pseudomonadota bacterium | reverse complement strand
CTGCCCATAACGGCCTACTATCTGCTGGTGATCACCGTGGTGATGTGGATCGTGCTCGAATACACGCCCGTGGGCCGGTATCTCTATGCCATTGGGGCCAATCAGCGCGCCGCCCAGCTCAACGGAATCCCCACCCGTTCCTATGTGATCGGAGCCTTCGTGGCGTCGGGGGCCATGACGGCCCTCGCGGGTGTGCTTCTGGCCTCAAAGCTGCGGATCGGTCAAGCCTCGGTTGGCCTGGAGTTCCTGCTGCCGGCGCTGGTGGGCGCCTTCCTGGGATCAACCACGATCAAACCCGGACGGGTCAATGTCTGGGGCACGGTGGTCGGTGTGGCCATTCTTGCCGTGGGCATTTCCGGCATCCAGCAATTTGGCGGCTCCTTCTGGGTCGAGCCGCTGTTCAACGGTGTAACCCTGCTGATCGCCATCGGCATCGCAGGCTATGCGCAACGCAAAAAGGGCGCAAATGCGCGCTGATCGGTCACAAGCAAGGGAGGACGCGACGTGACAAAAGGATGGATTTTGGCCGGGCTGATGGCCACGACCATGTTGGTGACGGTGCCGGTCATGGCAGCCGAATGGGATGGGCCTACGAGCGGCCCGGCAGCGGCTGAGGACAAATCGATCGTCGTCGTCGCGGGAGATTTGAAGAACGGCGGCATCCTAGGGGTGACCACAGGCGTCGAAGAAGCCGCCGAGCAGATCGGCTGGGAGGTCCGAGTGCTTGACGGGGCCGGATCGATCCAGGGCCGGACGGCGGCCATCGGTCAGGCTCTGGCACTCAAGGCCGACGGTCTCATCATCAACGGTTTTGACGCCGTCGAGCAGCAGGCCGCGCTGGAAGGCGTGGTCGATGCAGGTATTCCGATGGTGGCCTGGCATTCCGGTCCCAAGATTGGCTGCGATGCACCCGGCGGGATCTTTGCCAATGTCTCGACCGACGCGATGACGGTCTCCGAGGTCGCGGCGGACTGGGCGCTGGACGATGGCGGGCAGGACGTGGGCGTGGTGATCTTTACCGACAGCACCTACCAGATCGCCATCGACAAGGCTGACCGGCTGAAAGAAACCGTTGAGGCGGGCGGCGGCAAGGTGCTTGAATATGTCGATACGCCGATTGCCGACACCTCGACGCGCATGGGGCCGCTGACCACATCGCTGTTGCAGAAGTATGGCGACTCCTGGACCCATGCTTTGGCGATCAACGATCTGTACTTTGATTTCATGGGCCCGTCGCTGGCAGCGGCGGGTCTGTCGCCCAAGGACGGGCCGCAGGCGGGGTCTGCCGGCGATGGGTCCGAGGCCGCTTTCCAGCGCATCCGGTCCAACGGCTATCAGGCGATCACCGTGGCTGAGCCGCTGAACCTGCAGGGCTGGCAGTTGGTCGACGAGTTGAACCGCGCGATGCAGGGCCAAGCCTGTTCGGGCTACATCACGTCTCCGGCGTTGGTGACGGCAGACGGTCTGGAAAAGATGGGCGACAGCAACGCCTTCGACCCGGACATCCCCTATCGCAAAACCTATGCCGAGATCTGGGGCAAATAAGTCGAAAGGCCGGACCCCGGAGTGGCCGGGGTTCGGCACCTTTCCATAAGATCCGGCGCCCTGGCGCGCCTTATCGCTACTCGGAGGCTCACCCGATGGCCGAGACACCGCTTGTCCAGATGACAGGCATTACAAAACGATTTGGTGGCGTGACCGCGCTGCAATCGGTCGACCTGACCGCCTATGCCGGCGAGGTCCTGGCGATTGTCGGGGACAACGGGGCGGGAAAATCGACGCTTATCAAAGTCCTGACCGGGGTTTATCAGCCGACCGAGGGCGAGATCTTTCTCGACGGTCAGCGGATCGACTTCGCCAGCCATGCCGACGCAATCGAATATGGGATAGACGCGGTCTATCAGACCCTGGCGCTTGCCGATCATCTCGACCCGGCGGCGAACATGTTCCTGGGCAATGAACTGACCAACTCGTTCCTGGGGCTCCAATTGCTCGACAATCGCAAGATGCGGGCGGAGACCGAACGAGTGCTCATGGAGCGGCTTGGCGTGCGATTGAAATCGCTCGATGCGCCGACCGAAAGTCTGTCAGGCGGGCAACGCCAGGCCGTGGCCATCGCGCGGGCCGTCTATCACGAAGGCCTGCGTGTTCTGGTAATGGATGAACCCACCGCCGCTCTGGGCCCGCAAGAAACGGCCCGGACCCTGAAACTTATTCAGACGCTCAAGGCACAGGGACTGGCGGTGATCCTGATCAGCCATTCGCTCGATGATGTCTTCGAGGTCTCCGACCGCATCCATGTGCAGCGGCGCGGCCAATGTGTCGGCGTGGTGCAGACGGCACAAAGCAACACGCAAGAGGTCCTTGGACTGATCGTTGGCGCGGAGGAAGCGGCATGAGCACCACATCGCGAACTCTGTCCGAACGGCTGGAGCCCTACATCGCCATCATAGGCCCTATGGTCATGATTCTGGCGATCCTGCTCTTTATGGGCGTGGCCGAACCCGCGCGGTATTTCCGCGTGTCCAACATCAATCTGATCTTGCTGGACGCGGCGCTCTACATGCCGATGGCCATGGCGATGACCTTTGTGATCACACAAAGGGGGATTGATCTGTCGATTGGCTCCATCGCCGCGCTGTCGGCAATCATGATGGCCTTTCTGATCAAGCAATACGGGTTCTCGGTCTATGTGGCGGTGCCGATTGCGATCATGCTGGGTGCCGTGATGGGCCTGATCAACGGTCTGATCATCACGCGCTTCAACGTGCCCGATCTCATTGGCACGCTTGCGATGGACCTTGTCTATCGCGGCTTCGCGCTGGTCATTGCCAAGGGGCTCGTCCTGGCGCGGTTCCCGGATTTCCTGACCGACATGGGACGCGGGCAGATCCCCGGCTTTATCCCGATCCCGGTGGTGATCGGCATTGCGACGATGATCGCCGGCTACCTGCTTCTCAAACGCACCTATTTCGGGCGCTACACGATTGCCATCGGCTCCAATCCCGAGGCCGCGGAACTGACCGGCATCAGCGTCAACCGCCACAAGGTGTATGCCTACGTGCTGTGTGGCGCGGCGGCGGCTCTGGCTGGCGTGATGCTGACCGGCAAGCTGAATGCCATCCAGGCGACTTCGGCACCCTACTTCAACCTGCATGTCATTGCTGCGGTGGTCGTGGGCGGCACGTCGCTCTTTGGTGGCCGCGCTTCGATGCTTGGCTCGTTTGCGGGCGTCTTGCTGCTGTCGATGATGATCAATGCGCTGGTGACCCTGCGGATCGAGTTCTTCTGGCAGTCCGTCGCCTCGGGCGTCGTGATCGTGAGCTCGGTCGCGCTCTATACCTGGATGCAAAAGAAGGACCGCGACGGGGCGGGGGGCTGGCTGGCCGGTCTCCGCACCCCCGAGGGTCAGAAGATGCTGCGCTTTTCAGCGCTGCTGATTGGCCTGCTGATCGCCTTGCTTGCGATTGGCTGGCTTTTGGCCGGAGATCCCAACCCCAGCGGATAACCGGTCGATCGCGGGGACGTCCGTGCGCGACGCCAATCGTACGGATGTCCTCGCATCCATAACTTAGGGAGGACTATTCATGAAATATCTCGCAACGACCGCCATGATCGCCGCATTCTGCGCGACCGGGGCGACCATGGCGACGGCCCAGAGCCTGCCGCTTACAGAACTGCCGGGCATCGCAGACCGCGACCATTGGGTCCCGGGCGAAGTGAATGCCGAAGGCAAGCTTGAAGCGCTCCAGGCCGTGGTGGGTGCCGAGGCGGTGCCGTTTTCAGGGTCGCAGGACGCGCCGATCCAGATCGCGCTGATTTACCCGTCGGCCGACACCTCGGACTTCTGGGCCCGCAACTATCTGGCGATGACCAAGCGGCTAGATCAACTGGGCATTCCCTATGAGACGACCGAATTCGCGTCGCGCCAGATCGAGCATTCGCTGCAATCGACCTATGCCAATCAGGTCGAACAGGACGCAGATCTTTATGACTACGTGATCTTCGGCCCGTCCGAACTGGCCATTCAGGCCGACAATATCGACAAGCTGGCCGCCAATGACGGGTTCTCGACCTATGTCTGGGCTTTCCACACGCCGCTCAAGGATCTGGAAACGCAGCCGGACGCCTGGTTTGATTTCTCTTCGGCCGCGGGCGCTCTGACCATGTGCGACTATATGCTCGAACGCTTGGGTTCGGACGTGACCATGGCCATGAATCGCGGCATTCCGGGTATCACCGACAATCAGCGCTCTGGCGATTTCAAAGCCTGTGTTGAAGACAAGGGCAACTGGACGACCGCCTACGAGCACTATGGTGAGTACCAGCGCGAAGGCGGCTTTGAAGGGACCTCCCTGATCATGCAGGCCTATCCCGAAGCCACGATCATCCACAATGCCAACACCGCCATGGCCATGGGGTCGGTCGAAGCGCAGGTGGCAATGGGCAAAGAGAAGGACATCTTCTCGACCGGTTGGGGCGGCACCGGGCTTGAGCTCGATGCGATCCGGCGCGGCGAGTTGGATGCAACACCCATGCGCATGGGCGATGATGTCGGCGCGGCCACGGCAGAAGCCATCAAGGCCGACCTTGAAGGCCGTGCGGATGACTTGCCGCTGGTGTTCCTAGGCCGGATCACGGTCGCGCATGACCAAATGAGCGCTGAAGAGATCGATGCGCTCGAACAGGAAGCCTTCCGGTTCTCCGGCGTTGGTGCCCTGAAGCGGTGATGAAAAGACGCGGACACGGCGGGGACTCCTGCCGTGTCTGTTTGCGCTGACAAAGCGCTTGACGCGCCATGTGACCGGGCACACCTTGGGGGCATGGCGGATCCCTCGGGCAAATTTTCCAGCCCCGTGACAATGCGGGATGTGGCACGCGCCGCGGGCGTGTCGCGCATGACCGTTTCGCGGGCGCTCAAAAAAGACAGTCCCGTCTCGCAGGACACCCGCGACCGCATTCTCAAGGTCGTGCGCGAGATGAATTATGTACCCGATCAAATGGCGGGCAGTCTCACGACGAAACGCTCGGGCTTTGTCGCGGTTCTGGTACCATCGCTCAACAACCTGCATTTTGCCGAGACCGTTCAGGCCCTGACCGAAGAGCTGGAGCAAATCGGTCAGCAGATCCTGTTGGGTCACACGGACTACTCCGCAGCACGCGAAGAGCAGCTTGTCGAAGACATGCTCAAGCGGCGCCCGGAGGCCATCGTGCTGTCGTTCGATGGTCATTCCGACCGAACCATCACGTTGCTCAGCGATGCACATGTGCCGGTGATCGAACTGTGGGAACGTCCGGATCATCCGATTGGTCACGTGGTCGGGTTTTCCAACCGGGAGGCGGCGGCCGAGATGACCCGCGCCTTGATCGCCAAGGGGTACGACAAGATCACGTTTCTCGGTGAGGCGGATGACGACTGGACCCGTGGTGCCGCGCGGCGGTCGGGTTACCTGGATGCCATGGCCGCGGCGGGCCTGCCCACGGACCGGGTGATCCGGATTGGCAAACCACCCCTATCGATCGAGGACGGCGCTCTGGCCGCCGCGCAGATACTGGCACGCTTTCCCGACACCGATTGTGTGTTCTGCGTTTCGGATCTGCCGGCGTTTGGCGTTCTGTCGGCATTGCAAGGGCAGGGGACGACCGTGCCAGAGGACATCGGCGTGGTGGGCTTTGGGAATTTTGAGGTGTCGCGCTTTTCGACGCCCGCGCTGACCACGGTGTCGATTGACCCGAAAACCATTGGGCGAGAGACCGGCCAGTTGATCGGCCGGCTTCTGGGCGAGGACAGCGAAGTGAGTCGCATCCGCATTCCCGCAGCCGTCGAATTGACCTTCCGCGACAGCACAAAATAACGAAACATCCTGATTTCAAAGACTTGAGGGGCCTTTTTTTTCTTGTGTTACCGGTCCCATTTGTTAGTGTGACCGGTAACAATATGGGTGCGGATCATGCCGACAATTCATCTTGATAACCTTGTGAAGCGCTATGGGGATCTCGAAGTTCTCCACGGCATCGAACTGGAGATGAAGGACAACGAGTTTACCGTGCTCGTCGGGCCCTCCGGGTGCGGCAAATCCACAACGCTGCGGATGATCGCGGGGCTCGAAGGGGTCTCGGACGGTGAGATCTATGTCGATGGCACGCCGGTCAGCCATCTCGAACCGAAAGACCGCGACCTTGCCATGGTCTTTCAGGACTACGCGCTCTACCCGCATATGAACGTGGCTCAGAACATCTCCTTCGCGCTGCGCCTGGCCCGCCGCCCCAAGGCGGAGATCAACAGCAAGGTCAAAGAAGTCGCTGAAGTGGTCGGGTTGACCGATTTTCTGGCGCGCAAACCCGGTGCGCTCTCGGGCGGGCAGCGGCAGCGCGTGGCCATGGCGCGGGCCCTGGCCAAGGACAGCAGCATCTTTCTGTTCGACGAACCTCTGTCCAACCTCGACGCCAAACTGCGCGGGCAGATGCGGGCGGAACTTGCGCTGATGAGCCAGCGCGTTCAGAAAAACATGATCTACGTGACCCATGACCAGATTGAAGCCATGACCCTGGCCGACCGGATCGTGGTCATGCACGGGGGCTACATCCAGCAGCAGGGAACGCCGGAGGAGCTGTTCAAACAGCCCGCCAACAAGTTTGTTGCCGGGTTCATGGGGATGCCGCCCATGAATTTTCTGGATGGGGAGATCGAGGATCGGGCCGGCGAGATCTTCTTCAAGGGCGAAGCGGTGGATTTGCAGCTCGAACCCAAGCGCGCGGCCCGGGCCCAGGCCCACGGGAGCCGCCAGATAACGCTTGGCATCCGCCCGTCAGATCTAATTTTCGACGAGGCGGCGGTGCCGGGGCAATCCCTCAAGCTCGACGTGAAGGTGTCGGAATACATCGGCGCACAATCGGTGCTGCTGTGCCAATGCGGGACGGCGCAGGTGATGGTGGAACTCAACTCCGAAACCCCGGTCGCGCTTGGCCAGACCCTCACGTTCCGCGCCAATCCCGACGGGATCCATATGTTCGACCGCGACAGCGGGGTCGCACTCTAAAAGACAACCATTCAAGGGAGGAAACCATGTTCAATATGATAAAGCGGACGGCAGCCGGGCTGTCGGTCGCCGCGTTGATGGCGGGAACGGCCATTGCCAACCCCTACGAAGACTACGAGGGCACCACGCTCATCGTGAACTTCCCGGCCCATCCGCATTATAATGCGGTGATGCAGGTGCTGCCGGAATTCACCAAGGAGACCGGTATCGAGGTCGAGGTGGACCAATTGCCGTATCTCAAGATGCGCGAGCGCCAGACGCTGGAATTGTCTCAGGAAGACGGCGAATACGACCTGATCGCCTATGTTGTATTTTCCAAGGCCGATTACGTCTATGCCGACCAGCTTGAAAACCTGGCCAAGTACTTCATGAATCCCAAGTTGTCGGATCCGAGCTATGATCCCAGCGACCTGATCGACGGATACGTCTACAACATCGGCTTCGCCGGTGGAAACAAGGGCTATCTGGAAGGCAAAACAGGGTCGCTCTTTGGCATTCCGTTCGGCTCCGAGACGTCGATCCTGGGCTACCGCAAGGACATCTTCGAAAAGCACGGGCTCGAAGTGCCCGAGACCTACGAAGAAATGCTGGAACTGGCCTGCAAGATCCCGGAATTGGAACCGGGTATGGGCGGCGTCGCCTCCCGTGCGGCTTCGGGTCACCATGCAAGCCACGCCTATCTTCTGCACCTGGCCCCACTGGGCGGTCGGGTCTTTGACGATCAGTGGAACCCGACCATGAACAGCCCCGAAGGTGTGGCTGCTGCGGAGGCTCTGAAACAGATTGTTGATTGCGGACCGGAAGGGGCCACCAACTTCGGCTTCGGCGAAGCGCTGGGCGCCTTCCTGAACGGGGATACGGCGATGTTCCTCGACACCACGGTTGTGGCCGGGCAGATCGACGATCCGTCGCGCAGCCAGGTTGTCGGCAAGGTCGGCTGGGCGATGCATCCAATGGGGGTCCGCCGCGGCTCGCAGACCGGAGGCTTCGGCATCGGCATCCCGTCAAACGCCGAGAACAAGGAAGCGGCCTTCCTGCTGATGCAGTGGCTGACCTCCAAGCACGGCGACAAGCTGACGGCCCTTGCGGGCGGCAACCCGTCGCGGTTCTCCACCCATGCCGACCCTGAGGTGAACGAAAAGTTCCCGCATATGGCGACCTTTGGTGAAGCGCTGCAGCATGCCGATCCCGACTGGCGCCCGATCATCCCGGTCTGGGGTAAGATCAATGCCGATCTGGGAACGACATTGTCGAAGGTTCTGACCGAAGATCTCGACATACAGGAAGCATTGGACGGCGTTGCCGAACGCACCAAGGGCGTCATGGAAGAGGCCGGTTACTACACCTGGCAGTGACACTTCCTCCCTCCGGGGGCGCGGCTCTTCCACGCGCCCCCGGG
>JBCDEC010000203.1:0-8447 GCA_039179965.1 Pseudomonadota bacterium | reverse complement strand
CGAATATTCGACGAATATTCTTCCATGCGAAAATTCCGGGAATTTTCGTGCGACGCGCGGGTTTGGTGATGCACGGCGCTCATTTCGGGTGCCTCAGCCTTGGGTTGGCCAGAATGGAAATGATGTCGGCGAGCATGTTCAGGCCGATATAGACAGCCGCAAAGACAAGTCCGCAGGCCTGCACAACGGGTACGTCGCGTTTGGAGACATGGTCGACGAGGTATTGCCCCATGCCCGGATAAACGAACACAACCTCAACCACGACGACACCGACGACGAGATACGCGAGATTGAGCATCACGACATTGACGATCGGTGCGATCGAGTTCGGAAACGCATGTTTCCAGATCACCCGGAACCGGCTCAGACCTTTCAGTTCTGCGGTTTCGATGTAGGCCGATTGCATCACGTTCAGGATCGCAGCCCGGGTCATCCGCATCATGTGGGCCAGAACCACCAATGTCAGAACCGTCACGGGCAGTGCAATCGCCTCAAGACGCGTGAAAAGGTCGGCATCCGCACGATAGCCGATGGCGGTCGACGGAAAGATCCGCAGCTTGACGCCCAGGAAGAACATCAGCAGATAGCCGATGAGGAACTCGGGCAGTGAAATCGAGGCCAGCGTGACCGCCGAGATCAGCTTGTCCGGCCACCGGTCGCGGTATCGTACCGCCAGCAGTCCGAGAAACACCGCCAGGGGAACGGCGATGACAGCCGCCCAGAAGGCCAGGAAGAGTGTGTTGGTGAACCGGGATCCGAGGCTCTCGGCAATGTCCTGACCAGATGTCAGTGCAGTGCCCAGATCCCCGCGCAGAACGCCGCTCAGCCAGTCGATGTAGCGTGTGAGAGGCGGTTCGTTGAGGCCGAGATCACGTCGCAGGTTGGCCAGAGCCTCCGGGGTTGCCGACTGGCCGAGAATGGATTGCGCCACGTCCCCGGGCAGAATGATCGTGCCCGCAAAGATAAGAATTGAGACGAGAAACAGCAAAAGAAGGCCCAGCGCAATGCGCTGGGCCAGAAGAGAGACAACCGGTGACATCTTAACCGGTTACCCACATGCGATGCGGGGCGTAGCTGTTCATGAGCGCGTAGCCTGCGGTGCCATCGACCCAGCCTGTGATCCGGTCAGACGTCGCATCCAGGAAGTCGTTGAACATCGGCAGGATCAGGCCGCCCTCGTCGCGCAGGATGGTGCCCATGTCGGCATACATCTGGGTGCGCTTGGCATCGTCCAACTCGGCGCGGGCCGCCAGCAGCAGCTGGTCAAACTGCGGGTTGTTGAACCGCGTGTCGTTCCAGTCCGCCGAAGACAGGTAGGCCGTCGTGAACATCTGGTCTTGGGTCGGCCGGCCGCCCCAATAGCTGGTACAGAACGGCTTGTTGTTCCACACTTCCGACCAGTAGCCGTCGTTGGGCTCGCGCTTGACGTCCAGCGAGATGCCCGCGGTCGCAAGCGACTGCTGAAACAGCGCCGCCGCATCCGGTGCACCGGGGAACGAGTTGTCGGAGGTCCGCAGCAGAACCGCTCCGTCCACTCCCGCCTTGTCGAAGTGGAACTTCGCCTTGTCCGGATCATACACGCGCTGCTCGAATTCCGTGTAATACGGATAGGAGGCGTTGATTGGCGTGTCGTTGCCCACCGAGCCGTAGCCAAAGAGGATCTTTTCGACCATCTCTTCGCGGTCGATGCCGTATTTCAGCGCCATCCGCAGGTCGTTGCTGCTGAACGGGTCAGCGTCGCAGTGCATGATAAAGACATAGTGGCCCGGGCCGTTTGTCTGATGCACGCTGATGGCAGGGGCGCGGGCGACAAGACCGGCGGTGCGCGGCGGCACGCGGTCGATCATGTCCACCTGACCTGACTGCAACGCCGCCACACGGGCGGTGTTGTCGTTGATGACGATCAGTTCCAGCGTCTCGGCATTGCCCAGATCACCCCAATAGTTCGGGTTCTTCTCGGCCACAAAGCGGACACCCATGTCCACTTCTTTCAGAATATACGGACCGGTCCCGATCCCGGCGGCCGGATCATCCACGCCACCGCCCGGCTGAACAATGAGGTGGTAGTCTGCCATCAGGTAGGGCAGGTCGGCGTTGGGGCTGTCGAGCTCGACAACCACCGTGTCGCCCGCTGGGCTCACATTCTTGACCGACCGCATGATCCCCAGCGCGCCAGACTTGGTGTCTTCGCCGGCGTGGCGCATCAGCGAGGCGGCGACGTCTTCGGCGGTGACGCTCTTGCCATTGGAGAATGTGATCCCGGGCCGGATCTTGAAGGTCCAGGTCTGTGCGTCCGCCGAGCCTTCGAAGCTCTCGGCAACTTTGCCCTGCAAACCACCCTCATCGGCCAGTTCAACAAGAGGCTCGCCCCACAGGCGGGTCACCATCAGGGCAACCTGGTTGGCGGCGAGCGCCGGATCCAGGCTATCGGTGGTTGCGCCGCCCTGCAGACCCATCTTGAGCGTTCCGCCCTTCTTGGGCCCTTCGGCGCGGACCGCATGGGCAAGGAACGAATTGGCGGCAGCTGCGGTCAGTCCGAGCGCCGCGGCGCGGCCCAGAAACTCGCGGCGGCTCATCAGCCCGGCCGACACGCGCCGTGCGTAATAAGACAGTTGATCTTTCATGATTTAAAAACTCCCGAGTGAGTTGCCCCGTGTTCTTTGCACAGGTGAATTTGTTGCCCAGAAAGGATTGCGCAATCGGAGAGGCCTCGCAAGGGCTAATAGGAGACACAATCCCGCAACAGGGCATTCGCGCCGCCCGGCGCGTTGTGAAACGACACCGGCTCCGCGTCTTGCGACACGGAGCCGGTTTTGGACTTTGTACGGCAGAGCGGTCGATGCGGGGTATGGCGTTGCCATCTCTCGCCGGTCAACGGAGGATCGGACTTAAGTCACAGCCAAATCGTTGAAAATCGACAGATCCAGTCCGGAGGTCGCATCAAGCGGGTTGCTTGAATCAAAGACGGTGTCGTATCCCAGATCTTCCAACGAGGCGATGGTCATATTGGACAGGTAGTTGCCGTTTTCGTTGATAAAGCCGGTCATGATCTCATTGTCGAAGGTCGTGCCGTCGGTGCCGGCCTCGTTCCAATGCCCGCCAGCCGTTCCGGGGCCACCTTCGGTTTCAATCGCCGGCGTGCCGGACCCGAACTCTTCGGCGAAAGCAATCGCCACATTGGCGCCATTGAAATCCGCCGTGCCGTCAAGGTTCTCTGTGACCAGACCCAGGGCGTCCCAGATCGTGCCATAGCCCACGACATGCATCATCTCGTGGAAGACGATGTCATTGAAGAGCCCGGCGTCGTTGAAATTGAATGCGTCGGCTTCGTCAAACTGCATAAAGCCGGTCGCGGGCAACCCGCCCTCGACCCGGGTGGCGGTCGGACCCGCCTGGCCAAGGACACCGCCTTCGCCATCGATATCCACGACAGATGCGGTGATGGTGACATCGTCGACCGTGTTATCGCGCAGAATCCCCAAGCCCCCCAAAAACGCGTCGGGAATGTCGCTTAGAATGAAAGACGAGATGAGGTCGGCCGCATCGACAAAGGCCTGTTTCAGCTCTTCGTCCACCCGGCCCCGGAAGTTGATCGTGATGTTGAAATCCGAGCCATCTTCCGAGCCGGACGTATAAGTATCGGTGGTCCGGAACCGTCCGGGCAAGATGCCAAAGTAGAAATTCCCACCCAGCGCCAGGCCGGCGCCGAAGACAAAGTCGACGTCATTGGAATGGCCGAGGACGTGGTAGGACACCGCGCGCGCAGGCATCGTTGCCTCGGAGCCGCCCAGGTCCAATTCGAACCCGTGCGGTTCCGATCCATCGTCGGAAAAAGACGTGCGCAACGCACTTGCAGCCGAGAAAAGGCTCACCGTTTCGGAGGGGCCGTCGGTACCTTCACCGTCTGGGGACTCCAGATCAGAAGGTGTGACGGACGCTGCGTTGGCCCGAAAGCCGTCAAACTTGAAAAAGGACAATTTATGTCACTCCCAATTCACCATTACCCCATCTCAGCGCAAACGCTGCACATGCTTAACACAGGCATGAGCTTTTCTAACAAGCGATCTGTCAGCGCAGTTCACCTTTGTGTGCATCGAGGCTGGTGTTCGGGTCACAGTCGGGGGTGTCCCGCCGCCCTGGGTCCGGGTCCCATCGGGCGCCGATAGCGGATCATTTGCGCGCCCCAGAGCGTTAACACTGTCTCAGATGTGATAGTCTGGCGCATGGTCCTGGCACTGGACGCTGGCATATTGCCAATGGTCCCGCCGGGCCAGCGAAATCCTTGCTAGGGCCTTCCCTTGTGCAAGCGAAAGACAAGAGGCAGGGCCAGGGCAAAGAGCGGCAGGGCAAAGGCGCGATAGGTGATTTGCAGATTGTAGCCGATGTAGGAGGCCACGGAGCCGTTAAAGAGCAGCAGACTTTCCTCAAGGCTGGTTCCGGCAAAGCCCATCGACGTATTGATCGCTGCCTGAATGAGAAACAACAGGAGGGCGGCGGCGACGTATCCAGACACGCTCCGTCTGAGGGGCAGAAACACGCCAAAAACCAAGGCAAGGCAAATCATGGCGGCCAGCAAAATCATGGCGATCCTTTTGTGTTGGAGCACATGTAGTCAGATACGATGCCCGTTCCGGGCCTGAAAGAGGCGGCTGCGCCACAAGCCGTCACAGTTTGGAGGGGAATTGAAACAACGCAGACCTCTTGCCACGCGCGCGCTTTCGGGACGACAATGAAAAACCGTTTATTTCAGGACACCTGCCATGAGCCCATCTGATCTCGAAACCATTGTCAGCGCGCATTATGCCGGGGACAACATCGCCGCCAGAATCATCGACGCATTGGGGCTGCAGGCGGCCGGGCCGGGATCGGTTTCCGTGGATACCTTGTTTCCCGCCGATCAGTTGCACCATGGGGGTGTCGGGCTCACCGAACGAATGGCCGAAGCTGCGGGCCTATCGTCGGGACAGGTGGTTCTGGATAGCGGCAGCGGCATCGGCGGCAGCGGGCGTTTTCTGGCCGACCGCTTCGATTGCCAGATCAGCGCAGTGGATCTCAGCCCCGATTTTGTCGAGACGGCGCAAGAGCTTGACCGCCTTGTCGGCCTGTCCGGGCGCATCACGCATCAGGTCGGGTCGGTCACGGATCTGCCCTTCGCATCTGACCAGTTCGACGTGGTCTGGTGTCAGAACGTCACCATGAACGTCGAGGACAAAAGCACAATGTTCGCCGAGGCGTTTCGGGTCCTGAAGCCGGGCGGGGTGTATGTGCTGAGCCACATCGCCTCCACCGGTGACGCGCCGATCGACTTTCCGGCGCCCTGGGCGAGAACGCAGGAGTCCAGCTTTACCACGCCGCCCGACCTGTTCCTGCAAGCCCTTGCTGATGCAGGGTTTTCGGGCGCAAAGGCAGAGCCCAAGGGCGATAGCGCGCCGCCGCCGCCGCCACCCGATGCAAAGGCAGACGAGTCTCCGGCGATGGGCGAAAATATGTCGCTGCGGCGCGAGAACATGATGCGGGCGGTTGAGGACGGGCGGCTGGTGACAATGCTTGTGACGGCCAGAAAACCGGCGTGATGCGCAACGCCGGCTTCTGCGTGGATCTGCGAGTGTTGCGCGCAGCCATCTGAGAGTCTGCTGCTCAGACCCGCAGCCAAACCGGCAGTCAGACCCGGATTGGACCCCAAGAGGCAGACCCGTGAACGAACCGGGGGTCAGACCCGCAGTGCGATGGCCAGATCCATGACATTCGTGCCCGTCGGGCCGGTGATGAGCAGGGCATCCTTGTCTTCGAGAAAGGTGCCGCTGTCGGCTGCCGCCAGTGCCTCGGCTGCACCCGGGCCCCATGTGCTGCCCGAGACAAGACCGCCGGCGGCCTCGGTTGGTCCGTCGGTGCCGTCTGTGCCGCCAACAATCAGGGTGATATCGTCCCGTCCGGCGATGGCCTCGGCAAGTGCCAGAGCCAGCGCCTGGTTGCGCCCCCCACGGCCCGGGTTGGGTGGCAAATGGACGGTGGGTTCTCCGCCAAAGATCATCACGCCCCGCTCCATTTCCGCAATCCGCGGGCCCAGGTGAGCCGCCAGTGCGGGCACGTCATCGTAGAGGCATTCCTCATTGCTCAAGACCATTAGCCCGGCAGTCACCGCCGCTTCGGCGGCCGCGCTGCGGGCAATGGCGTTGGAGGCCGTGCAGGTCAGATCCGCGCGAAAATCGGGCGCATCCGGCAAAAGACCAATGCCAGAGCCGATCACCGCCGGGTCGTCACCGGGGACATCGGAGATGGTCAGAACATCGGCCCGTGCGCCGCCGAAGGCCCGCAACAGCCCCCCGCCCTTGATCTGAGAGATCTTGCGGCGCTCGACGTTCATGGCCGTTATGTCGAGGCCTTGCGCCAGAAGCTTTGCATTGAGCGCCTTGAGATCGTCAAGCGTCACCCCTTCGACAGGCGCTTCGGCCAGGGCCGAGGCCCCGCCGGAGACCAGCAGCAACAGGTGGCTGTCATGTCCAAGCCCGCGCACGCAGTCCAACACGGCGCGACCGCCCGTCAGGCTGCGGGCATCGGGAACCGGATGAGAGGCTTCGATGATGCGCACGCCGCCGGGCAGACCCTCGGCGTGCCCGTCCTTGGTCACGACCAGCGTCGGGGTCCCGGGCCATTGATCCAGGGCGGCTTGGCTCATGGCGCCGGCGGCCTTGCCGACGGCGACAATCTGGTCGGGCGCGTCCAGTTTCGCAACCGCATCTGCCACCGACTGGTATCCGCCAACGGCATCAACACCGGCTTGCCAAAGGCCGCGCAGTTTCCCTTCTGGGGTCATTCTGTGTCCATCCAAATGGTGACCGGCCCGCTGTTGACCAGCGAGACCTGCATGTCTGCGCCAAACCGGCCCGTGGCAACTGATATGCCCTGCAGCGCAACCTGTTTGCAGAAATAGTCATAGAGGGCTTCACCGCGCTCGGGCGGGGCGGCGGCGGAAAAGCCGGGTCGGTTGCCGCGCGACGTATCTGCGGCCAGGGTAAACTGCGAGACGACAAGGGCCGATCCGCGGATGTCGAGGATCGACCGGTTCATCCGGCCCTCGTCGTCGGGAAAGATTCGCAGCTTGGCGATTTTTGCGGCCAAACGGTCCGCCTCCGCTTCGGTATCGGCCTGCATGGCGCAAACCAGGATCATGAGACCGGGGCCGATTTCTCCGATCACAGCCTGGTTGACCGACACGCGGGCCTCGGTCACACGTTGCAACAGCGCGCGCATTCTATCCCACCCAGTCGATGATTTCGGAGAGATCCGCCCGTTCGGTGCGAAACCCGTTGGCCGGGTGATCGGGATCCGCATAGCCAAAGGATATTCCGCACAGGATCAGCCGGTCGTCGGGAATGTCAAAATGCTCATGCAGAAAGGGCGCATAGCTTGCCAGAGCGGCTTGTGCGATCGTCGCAATCCCCAGCGACTGGGCGGCCAGGGTAAAGGCGGTAACAAATCCGCCGCAGTCCATCGCGCCGTAGGGGCCCAGTTCAGCCGGGCTCGACAGGATCGCGACATGCGGCGCGCCGAACAGGGAAAAGTTCTCCATCATCTGGCGGGCCGAAGCGACGCGATCGCCCTTTTCCACGCCCACCGCTTCGTAAAGCTGCCAGCCACAGGTGCGCCGGCGCGCCTGATAGGCGCCGGAATAACCGGTCGGAAAGGGCAGATCCGGAGCCGGGGCGGTTTTGGACATATGGTCCTGTATCGCCGCGCGGAAGCGGTCGGTTGCCTCGCTCACCGTGATCGAGAGCGCCCAGGGCTGCGCGTTGCACCAGGATGGCGCCCGCCGCGCCGTCGTCACGATCTGAGCGATCACGTCCCGCGGCACCGGGTCGGGCTTGAATCCGCGGCAGGAATAGCGTGCGCCGAAAACGGCGCTCAGCGTGTCATATTGAGATGTCATGTGGCCTCACTCGTCGGCCGCAGGATGGCGCTCATGTATGGCTTGCGCAAGTGGATCTTGGCGCGCTCACGAGGACGCTTCGCTGATCGCCAGACCATAGCCCACAGCCACCGCCACCGCGAGCCCGATCAGCACGGCGATGAGGATCTTGATCGCCGACCAGGGCCGTTCGCCGCGCACCTGTCCGGTGCGGCCGTTCACGACGAAGCGATAGGATTGCCCGCGGTATTTGTAGGCGGCTGTCCAGACCGGCAGCAGGATGTGTTTGAACGTCACGTCGCTGATCCTGGTCTCGATGTGATGGATCCGCTGCCGGTCGCCGCCAATGTCAAAGCGCACGTCGCGTTCAATCACCCGGTCCATTTCGGCGCGGGCCTGCGTGTAGGCCTCTTTCAGCTCGATCGTATAGGCCTCCGAGCGAAAGCCTGACAGGAAATGCGGCTGATAAGGCTCCAGCGCGGCCAGATCCCAGGGCTGCAGGGCATCGGTGTAGCTTTTGGGCAGGCTTTGCGAGCCCAGG
>JBCDEC010000202.1:0-8632 GCA_039179965.1 Pseudomonadota bacterium | reverse complement strand
TTGTACCATACCGTGGCGCGCGTGAACGGGTGTATACGCTGGCCGTTCCGCCCCAATAGCCCGGCATCGAGGCTAGCGTCGATTCCCCGACTTCGGCGCGGGCCAACTGCCGACCCAGAACGGGCGTGGGGCCGGTTGCCCCATTGATCAGAATCCACTCGCCGGTTGCAATGCGCTCAACCGCCCGGAGATACCGGTCCGTCCAGGTGCGCCTAAGCGATATCTTCGAGGGCTCGTGTCGCCTCCTGTCGCATCTGGCTGAGGGTAACGCGTGGTGTCACGGCTTCTGGCGAGACGACGAGGTCCAGCACCGCACCGGATGTCGCGCCAAGGGCGCGTGCGAACGCGGCGGGAAAATCCTCCGTTCTTTCGATCCGCTCACCATGAAATCCATGGGCGCGGGCCAGCGCCGCGAAATCAGGATTGTGCGTCATCGTCGTCCCGGAGATGCGTGCCGGATAGGTGCGTTCCTGATGGGCGCGGATCGTGCCGTAGATGCCATTGTTGACAACGAGGATCACCGGCGCCGCGCCGGCCTGTGCGGCTGTCGCAAGCTCTTGAGAGGTCATCTGGAAATCACCATCCCCCGCAAAGCAGAGCACGGTCCGCTCCGGACAGGCGATCTTGGCGGCAATCGCGGCGGGAACGCCGTAGCCCATCGCGCCGGATTGCGGTGCGAGCAGCCGCGCATTCGGTCCGTAGAGCAGAAACTTGTTTGGCCAGGCTGTGAAATTGCCCGCCCCGTTTGTCACGATCACATCCTCGGGCAGGACCTCACGCAGATGCGCGGCGACCGCGCCCATATCGACGGGCGAGTCGAGCGGCGGAAGATCGAGCGTGGCCTCAAAAGCATCTCTGGCCTGTTGTCGCCAGCTCGCCCAATCGCCTGTGACCGGCCCGAGCGCGGCCAGTTCCTCGGCCATGGCGGAGGTATCGGCATGGACACCGAGACTGGGCTGGTAGATCTTGCCCAATTCCCGGTCGGAGGCATGAACGTGAATGAGCCTTTGCCGGGGCTGCGGGACATCCAGCAAGCTATAGCCGCCGGTGACATTTTCGCCGAACCGTGTGCCAAGCGCGAGGATCACGTCGGCGTCACGGATCAGACGCGCCACAGAGGGGATCATACCCACGCCCGCCTCGCCGCAGAAGCTGGCCGAGTGATTGTCGAACACATCCTGATACCGAAAGGCACATGTCACGGGCAGATCTGAGTCTTCAGCGAAACGTTGCAGGGCCGCGCGACCCTCCTCGGTCCAGTCGCAGCCCCCGTAGAGGATCACGGGCCGTTCGGCCGTTTCAAGCAATGCCCGCGTTTCGATCACGCTGGCCGGGTCAGGTCGCGACTTCGCGGACAGGGTCAGCGGGGTCAGCGGCGGGGCCGTCGCCGGACCTGACAACATGTCCTCGGGCAGGGCCATAACCACCGGGCCGGGGCGACCCGTTGTGGCGGTGCGCCAGGCCCGCGCAAGCAGCTCGGGAATGCGGTCGGCGTCGTCGACCTCTACCACCCATTTGACCATGCTGCCAAAGACCGCACGGTAATCCAGCTCCTGAAACGCCTCTCGCCCGCGCATGTCCGTGCCCACCTGACCCACAAAAAGAATCATCGGCACGCTGTCCTGCATCGCTGTATGGACCCCGATAGAGGCATTGGTCGCGCCGGGACCGCGCGTGACGAAACACAAGCCGGGAGTGCCGGTGAGTTTGCCATAGGCCGCCGCCATGAATGCCGCGCCGCCCTCCTGCCGGCACATCACGAAGTCCAGCCGGTTCTTTGTGTCGTAGAACGCGTCCAGCACGGCGAGGTAGCTTTCGCCGGGCACGCCGAACGCCTTGGATGCGCCAAGCGCCAAGAGGCAGTCCACCAGAAGATCGCCACCCTTCGCCATCTCTCTCTCCGATTCCGGTTGCGTCGCGCGGAATTGAACCGGGGCACCGCAACGGGCGCAAGCGTAAAAGCAATGTGATCGCGTTGCGGTGCACCCATGCTTGGCGGGTGACGGGAGACATGGTACGCCCGCGCGCAATGCAAAAGCCCGACCTTGCTCCCACGCGCGACCTTGTCCTGATCGGCGGTGGCCACGCGCATGCGCTGGTCCTGCGACGCTGGGCGATGGCTCCGTTGCCCGGCGCACGGGTGACGGTGATCAATCCGGGACCGACGGCGCCCTATTCGGGAATGCTGCCGGGATTTCTGGCCGGACATTACGATCGGGCGGCGTTGGATATCGATCTGGTGCAACTCGCGCGGCGGGCTGGGGCCAGGCTTGTCCTCGGAGCGGCATGTGGAATTGATCGCACAACGCGTTGCATACACGTGGTGGATCATCCGCCGATCGGGTTCGACGTGGCGTCGCTCGATATCGGAATCACCAGTGCGATGCCCGATCTCAAGGGTTTTGCCGACCACGGTGTGCCCGCCAAACCGTTGGGCGCGTTCGCGGAATCGTGGGCGCGGTTCCGGACGGGCGCGGGCCCGGCCCGAATTGCCGTTATCGGTGGCGGAGTGGCCGGGGCAGAGATCGCCATGGCGATGGCCCACGCCATGAAGAGCGCCGAGCGGGCCGCGGATATCACGCTCATCGACCGGAATACGGCCTTTACCGCTTTGGGGCAGACCGCAGCACGCAAACTGCGCGAAGGTCTGGCCGAACAGGGCGTGATCCTTCTGGAGAATGCTGAGCCCGTCCGGTTAGCGGGCGATCACGTCGCACTGGCCGATGGAACACGGGTGGCAGCCGATTTCGTCACGGGCGCGGCCGGGGCGCGGCCTTACGACTGGCTGGCGCAGACCGGTTTGACGGACGATGCGGGATTTGTTCCGGTCGACGAACACTTGCGGAGCCGGGACAAGGCCATCTTTGCCGTGGGCGATTGCGCGGACCTGACCTTTGCACCCCGGCCCAAGGCAGGGGTTTTTGCCGTCAGGCAAGCGCCCGTGCTGTTTCAGAACCTGCGCGCCGCGCTGGCGGGCGGTGGCGGTATGCGACCGTATCGGCCGCAACGCGACTATCTCAAGCTCATTTCTCTGGGACGCAAGGCGGCTCTGGCGGAACGGTTTGGCACCGCGCTTGCTGGTCCTGCGCTATGGCGTTGGAAGGATCGGATCGACCAGCGATTCATGGATCAGTTTCGCACGTGGCCCTCAACCCGTATCCCGGCCACTCCCTGGCCTCGCGCCGCCGGTGCCGAGGACGTTTCGATTTCGCCGCTTTGCGGGGGGTGCGGGGCGAAGATCGGACAGGATTCGTTAACCAAAGTCCTGGGCGGAGCGCCCGGAGACGATGCCGCGGTTGTGCAGACGGGCGGCGTCCGGCAGGTGATCAGCACGGACCACCTGCGCGGATTCTGCGAGGACCCGGTCACCGTGGCGCGGATTGCCGCCGTTCATGCGCTTGGGGATATCTGGGCGATGGGAGCGACGCCCCAGTCCGCTCTGGCGCAGATCATCCTGCCGCGCCAGTCGCCGCGTCTGGCGGAACGTCATCTTTCCGAGATCATGACGGTGGCGCGTGAGGTGATGCGTGACGCCGGGGCGGACATCGTCGGCGGGCACAGCACTCAGGGTGCGGAGTTGATTGTCGGGTTCACGGTAACGGGACTGTGCAAGACAGAGCCGATCACGCTGGACGGCGCGCGACATGGTGATGCGCTGATCCTGACAAAACCCATTGGCAGCGGGGTTCTGATGGCGGCCGATATGCAAAGTCGCGCTCGCGGGGATGATGTCGCAACCGCTTACGAAGTGATGGCGCAGCCGCAGGACAAGGCGGCGGCGATTTTGCAGGATGCCCATGCGATGACGGATGTGACCGGTTTTGGTCTGGCGGGGCATCTGCGCGCGCTCTGCGTGGCATCGGGTGTGGGCGCCGAGTTGTGGAGCGGGTGTGTGCCGCTGATGGCGGGGGCTCTTGAGCTTTCGGGGCAGGGGATTCGATCGACCCTGTTCAATGAAAACCGGGGCGCCTTTGAGCACGTGCCCGAAGATACGCGCACGGATTTGCTGTTCGATCCGCAAACTGGCGGTGGGCTGCTGGCGGCGGTGGCGGGCGATGGTGCGGCTCACGTCGCGCGTTTGACCGGGGCGGGTTACAGGGCTGCTGTCGTCGGCCGGATCACCGATGCGCCTGCGGGCGCGCTCTCGATCCTTTGAAACGCCGCCGCGATCCGTTGCGATGCGGCATCCAGCGCGGTTTCCGAAAGGTCAGATGACTCGATGCGCGCGGCCACTCTTGGTGCATGCTTGCGAACCGATTTGTCGTAGGCCGGATCGTAGTGTTCGTGAGCAAGCGCCCGGCACAGTGCCAAATGATCGCGGGCGTCGATCAGATCCATCCACCGGTTCACGACTGTATGGCCGCGGTGCTGGCGCAGCGGCTCAAGCTTGTTCTTCAGCTCGATATGATCGGCCAGAACACTGTGATAGACCCGCGCCAGGTATCCCGCCCGCGCCTCAAGCGGAGCGTCGACCACGATCCAAGGCGCCTCTTTCATGGCGCACCAGAGCGTCGGCGGGAGCGCGAGATCTCCGATCCTGCTGCTTTCGGCCTCCAAAAGAACAGGCCGTGCGGGATCCAGGGAGACAAGCGCCGTTGCGAGGGCGGATTCAAACGCTTTCTGGCCGGGTTGCGGCTCATCCAGCCGGCCAAGAAGCGATCCCCGGTGCCGTGCCAGGCCTTCAAGGTCGATAATCTGTACGCCCAGGTGGTGCAGCCTGTGAAGAAGCGCCGTTTTCCCCGTTCCGGTGTAGCCTCCAAGCTGGACGAGCCGATAGGGCAGCGGAGTCTCGTAGAGCAGGTCGGTCACGAAGCGACGGAACGTCTTGTAGCCGCCCTCCAGAGTGTCCGCGCGCCAGCCAATCTCGCGGAGCATCCAGGAAAACGACCCTGATCGCTGACCGCCGCGCCAGCAATAGACAAGCGGTCGCCAGCCGCCATCGCGATCTGCCAAGGCGGTTTCGATATGCGTGGCGGCGTTTCGAAAGACCAGCGCGGCGCCGATCTTGCGCGCGCGAAACGGGCTTTGCTGTTTGTAGATCGTCCCGACACGCGCGCGTTCCTCGTCGTTGAGAACAGGAAGATTGAGTGCGCCGGGCAGATGGTCCTCGGCGAACTCGGCGGGGCTGCGGACGTCGATCAGCGAGTCAAAGCCGTGATTGGACAGCGCGTTCAGGGAAACAGGCGCAAACATCCGGCAGGTTTACGCCAGACGCGGCGGGGTGACCAGTAGGCGCCGGGTCGCGGTTGTGCCGCGTCAGTCCCGCGGCGGAGGTGCTGTGTCGTGTTCTCCAAGAGCGCGCATCGAGTCGCCCTCAAGATCGTCGTACTGATGCGCGCGCAGCGTCCAGACGAAGGCCACGAGCGCCAACAACCCCAAGGCAAGGGAACAGGGAACAAGGATCAGCAGCACATCCATGGCGTTATCTTGCCCTCAAAGCGTTGAGCGTGACAAGGATGGAACTGGTCGACATGGCCAGAGCCGCCATCAAAGGTGTCGCGAACCCGGCAACGGCCAGCGGAATGGAAATTGTATTGTAGGTGGCGGCGAGGCCGAAATTCTCCAGAATCCGCCGCCGGGCAGACCGTGCGACGCGCAGCGCATCCACCATCGCGCCCAAACGGCCTGACAGGATGACGACATCTGCCGCGTTTTGGCTGGCCTCCAGCGCGGCGCCGGGAGCCATGGACGCCCAGGCTGCTGTCAGCGCCAGCGTGTCGTTCAGTCCGTCGCCCACCATCAGGACGCGCGCGCCGTCTGCCTGCATCTTTTCGACAAGATCGAGTTTTTCGGAAGGGGTCATTCCGGCATGAACGGCGTCAAGGCCCAGAACTCTGGCCGTGCGGGCGGCATTTTCGCGTGTGTCGCCTGTCAGAAGATGCACGGGCAATCCCTGTGCCTGCAGCTTTGAGACCAGTTCTGCCGCGTCCGGCAGCGGCCGCTCGACGCGGTTCAGTGGAACGATCCGGTCTCCGATCTGCAGCGCCGTTCCGGCGGCGCACTCCAGCCACGCGCCGGACCCCAGACGAACGGGCACATCTCCGTCCCTGGCCGAGACGCCTTTGCCCGCAAGCTCTTCGACGTGGGACAAAGAGGCCTCCGACACGTCATCGAGCGACGCCAACAGGCTGCGCGACAGGGGATGCATGGACGCGCTGGCCAGTGTCTTGAGAATGGCGCGGTCGTGGTCGTTCAGAATGTCGGGAACATCAAGGACGCTTTCCGTCAGAGTGCCTGTCTTGTCGAAAAAGATCGTGTCGACCTCTGCCAGGCGTTCCAGCGCTGTCTCGGACTTGACAAGGATACCCATCCGGAAAAGCCGCCCGGTGGCGACGGTCGAGACGGCGGGCACGGCTAACCCCAGGGCACAGGGGCAGGTGATGATCAGCGTGGAAATCGCGACCATGGCCGCCTTGTGGATATCGCCGGTCGCCCAGACCCATCCTGCAAAAGCCGCGAAAGAAAGGCCGTGCACGAGCGGTGCATAGAGTCTCGCGGCGCGGTCGGCCAGTGCGGTGTAGCGGTTGCGCGCGGCCTCCGCCATTGAAGCCAGCTGCACCATGCGCCGAAGGCTGGAAGCCTCGCCCACGGCGCGCGCTTCGATGGTGACGGGACCGGTCAGGGCGACTTCGCCCGCCGAGAGAGGCGCGCCTGCGGACACGCTCACCGGGTCGCTTTCGCCCGTCAGTGCGCTGCGATCGAGTTGCGCGTCGTCCGAGATCAGCACGCCATCCACAGGCACCCGGCTACCGGCGGCCAGCCAGAGAGTGTCGCCAACGGCGATCTCGTCAATTGATCGGCTGACCCGTTCGCCGTCTTCGATACGTGTGACGCGGCGGGGCTCCAGCGCCGCGAGATCGGCGGCGGCCGAACGGGCCACTCGACGCATCCGTGCCTCAAGCACGCGCCCGCCCAACAAAAAGAAGGTCAGTGACAAGGCCGCGTCGAAGTAAGCATGCTCGCCACTGTTGATCGTCTCGTAGAGCGACAGAGCGCAGGCCAGCAGGATGGCCAGCGATATCGGCACATCCATGTTCAGACGCCACTGGGAGAGTGCGCTACGGGCACTGTCGAAAAAGGGTTGCGCGCAATACAGCGCGGCAGGGATCGCGATGAGCGCGGCGACCCAGTGAAACAGATCCCGGGTGGCGTCCGTGGCGCCGGACCAGACCGCCACGGACAACAGCATGACGTTCATCATGGCGAAGCCCGCGATGCCGAGCCGGAGCACCAGACCACTGTCGCTCGACGCGCTCTGCGTGGTGCGCGCCTCGTGGGCTTCAAAGCCCTGGGCGTTCAGCGCGGCGATCCAAGGCCCCGGATCGGCGCCCGGCTCTGCCGCGATGGCCACGCGCTTGCGGCTGAGATTGACCCGTGCGGCCGAAACGCCGGGTTGCTCCAACAGAGTGGCTTCGACCCGCTGCATGCAATTGAGGCAATGGATGGTGGGAAGAATAAGATCATGGGTCGGCACGTCCGGAATACCGGCGGACGACCGTGCCGTCTGGTCTGCGCCAAGGCAGCCGGGACAGGCGGCGGTGGCCGTCACCGCACGCTCTCCACGATAACGCGCTGACGAAACGCGGTGCCGTCGGCGGCGCGTGCCTCCAGCCGCAGGTTCCAATTGCCGGGCTTGAGATCGGGCATTTCGGCCACAAAGGCGACCCCGTTATGACGGAAGTCCGGTGAAAGATCCTGATAGACATGCGTTGCGCGTCCCATCGTGGCACTCGTTATCTCCGGCACGATCGGCCCGATCGCATCGTCGATGGAGAGTGTCAGCGTGTTACCTTCGAGCGTTGCCGAAACCTCCCAGCCGAGCGCGTCCTGTGCTGCACGTTCGCTCTGGAAGGTTTGGCTTGCCGAAAAGGAATTGCGTGTCTCGAGGCCCGGAAAGGTCGCCACCGCGTTGTAGGCCAACGTGAGGTTCACCGCGATGATGATGGAAAAGCCGGTCACGAAAATCGCCAGCACGTGCCAGCCTGTCAGACGGTGTGGCATCATGGGTCAGTTCCTCCCGTTGAAGATGGTTCTTGTGCCCGCGCGCGCCTCGGTGCCGACCTCTTCGATCCAGATTGTCAGCGGTGTCACTTCTTCCGAAGCGGCGGGATCTTGCGGTTCCGCAGTCACATAGACACGCGCCATCAGCGTTTCGTTTGCCGGAACGATCACGTGGTTGAACTCCGGACCGGGCGTTTCGACCTCGAGAGCCAGAGCCGCGTCGGACGTCAGATCACCGTCATGGTTCAAAAACCAATGCATGCTCCTCTGCAGTTGAATGCCCTCCCCTCCCCGTTATGCTTCTAAGCATCACAGGTGGTTATACGCTTTTGTGGAGGCAGTTTTTTTAATATATTATCTGCAACAATCAATACACCATTGCAAAGCAATACCTCAGCAAGGTGCATCAGGTTCCAAACACACCAGACGGCTGATACTCGTTGTTGACCGTGGGAAGACTCGTCGTTACACCATGGGAAGACGATTTGTGGTGATAAAGGATATAAGGATAAAATATATATATGGTAGATTAAGGATATATTTCATGCCGTAGATTTTTTATACTATTCAGAATTATCCTACTTATAATTACCGCACCACAAATGAGACTGATTCTATTATTGGACTATAG